>JBDTQB010000279.1:0-6394 GCA_039932395.1 Vicinamibacteria bacterium
CCGCTTTCCAATCGTCACGCGCCGACCCCGCCTGCAGGTCGTTCACTGACTTCGCGGTTTCCTCTGCGAAGAGGTTCGCCATCTCGGCCACGAAGCCGGGATCCTGATCGCCCGCGACCAGGCGGAGTTTCTCAATCGCATCTGGGTCGAAGACGACCGCGTCTGTGGTTGTGGGCGACATGGGAGCGCACGAGTGTAGCGAGGCTTTTGGCTTATTCATGTGATATTCGTCATGATGGCCGGGCCATGATGATGATGACGCCCGCGCTTGTCTTCGCCCTGCTCGCGCCGCAGGCCGCTCCGAAACCCGAACCGAAGCCAGTGGAGACCCGGGAATGGCGGCAAGCTCGGGAAACCGAGCTGAAGGAAGATCGAGGCTGGCTCGCGGTGTCTGGCTTGCCTTGGTTCAAGGAGGGAGAGACCACCATCGGATCGGGCGAAGTCGCCACCATCCACGTCGCCGATGGCCCCGCGGTCTGGGGGACCTTCGTTCGCACTGGCGCGAAAGTGATGCTGCACCAAGGCAGCGCCGAGCCGCGCGAGATCACCACGCGCGACGAGCCCTTTCTGGTCGGTCGCACCTGGGTTCAGCTGATCAAGCGCAGCGATCTTGTCGGTCTGCGCATGTGGGACCCGCAGAATGCCCGCAAGCTTGCGTTCCATGGTCTCCAATGGTTCGACATCAAGCCCGACTACAAGGTCAAAGGAAAGCTGGTTCCGAGTGCCGTTCCGAGCAGCGTGAAGATCGCGAACGTCATCGGTCAGGTGAACGACTTCGTGAGTCCGGGTGTGGTCGAGTTCGAACTCGATGGCAAGAAGCTTCAACTGACGCCGGTGTATGAAACGCCCGCTCACGACGAACTCTTCTACATCTTCAAGGATGCGACCGCGGCGAAGACAACCTATGGCGCCGGACGTTTCGTCTACAGCGGCCTGCCGGACAAGGACGGCGTGGTCATCCTTGATTTCAATCGCGCCTACTCGCCGCCCTGCGCTTTCACTGATTTCGCGACCTGCCCCTTGCCGCCGCCGCAGAATCGCTTGACGGTCGCCATCGAGGCGGGTGAGAAAGATCCGCACCAGGCCCACTGATTGTCTTCGCCTCACCCCATTGACGCACTGGCCGCCACGGTCGGTGACCTGAAACCGATCCTCGGTGGCGACTCGCGAGCGCTGGCCATGCGGCGTCTGTTGATGGCCGGGCCGATCGAGGCGCTTCCCGCGAAGGTTCCGGGCGTCGCGGAGTCGATCCTTGGGCCTTTGCGCGCATCGCTCCTGCTGCCTCAGGCGACGGTCAGCGCGATGATCGACGCGGAAGATGGAACGACGAAGTGGGCGATGACATTCGCCGACGGCCAGAGCGCGGAAACGGTCTTGATTCCTTCGCGCACGCGCGGCACGGTCTGTGTTTCCTCCCAGTCCGGCTGCACGCGCTCCTGCGCTTTCTGCGCGACTGCGACCATGGGCTTCCGCCGGAACCTCACCGCCGGCGAGATCGTGTACCAGTACCTGATCGCGCGCGAGGCCGCCGCCGCAGCAGGTCTGGAGGCCACGAACGTAGTCTTCATGGGCATGGGCGAGCCTCTCGACAGCCTCGACGCCGTGCTCGCGGCGGTGCGTTCGTTGACGGACGTCTTTCCCGGCCTGTCGCCCAGGCGCGTCACCGTTTCCACGTCAGGCATGGTGAAGAACCTTCCACGCTTTCTGAAGGAATGCCGCGCCAGCCTGGCGCTTTCCCTCAACGCCACCACCGACGACGTACGCACGAAGATCATGCCGCACAACAAGACGTGGCCGATCGCGTCGATTATGGATGCGCTGCGCCAGGCCAACGCAGAGAAGCCGCGACGTTTCTTCGTCGAATACGTCCAGCTTCCCGGAGTCAACGATTCCCCCGACGACGCGCGTCGGATCGCCGAACTCCTGGCCGGTCTCGACTGCCACGTCAACGTGATCCCGCACAATCCCTTCCCGGGGAGTCCGTTTCAAGCGCCGACGCGCGACGACACCCTGCGCTTCCACGGCCAGGTCAAGGCACAGGGGCTGACCGGAATCATCCGCTGGCCGCGCGGCCGCGACGTGTCCGGCGCCTGCGGTCAGCTCGCCTTGCGTACGGCATAGTGCCTGTTGTTCGATAGATATCGACGCTCGGTTGGGTGCTGGATCCCGCGTGTGACTGCCTACGCGGACCTGCCCAAAAGATGAATTGGAATCGGTACACTCCCGTTCCCCTTTCTGCGGAGTGAAGCAAGCGATGAAGAGACTGTTCCTTGGCGCCCTGGTCGGCACATCCGTGATCGCGGCCGCGCCCCCCGCGCCGTTCGATCTTTCCGTCGCGTCGATCATGCGCGGACCTAAGCTCGTCGGGTACGCGCCCGACTCCGTGCGCTGGTCCGGTGATTCGAAGGAATTCTGGTTCGAGTGGCGAAAGGCCGCCGATACCGAAACCTCCACCTGGGTCGCCAATGCGGCGACGGGCGAATCGCGCAAGCTGACCGACGCCGAGCGTAAGGAGGTCCCCACCGGCGATGCCGAATGGGACAACGCCCATCGTCGCGCCGTCTTCTCGCAGGGCGGCGACATCGTCCTCGTCGACACCATCGCGAAGACGAGGCGTGTCATCACCCGGACATCGGGGAATGAAGGCCGGCCCCGCTTCGTCCGCAACGAGACGCAGGTCGCGTATATGAGCGGCGGTCAGCTTTTCCTGATTCCGATCTCCGGCGAAGGCTATGGCTCCCTCGTCCAGGTCTTCGAATCGGGTCCGAAGAAGAAAGAGCCCACGCTCACCGAATCCCAGAAAGTGGATCGCGACGACGAACTGAAACTCCTCGCCTTCGTCAAGAAGACGGCCGACGAGCGCAAAGCGCGCGAAGCCAAGCGCGACGCGGAAGCCTTGCCGAAGATCGAAGTGGCCGAAGGCGAGACGGTCGTCGATGCCGCTTTGTCTGAGGACGGCGTTCATGTCTTCGCGACCATCGCGACGCGTCCCACCGGTTCGCGCATCGCCGATGTTCCCAACTACATCACCGAGTCCTCGTACCCCGAGATGATTCCTGCGCGCAATCGCGTGGGCGACAATCAGGACAAGCGCAAGCTCGGCATCCTGAATCTCAAGACGAAGAAGATGGTGTGGGCGAGCCTGCCGCTGCTCAAGACGGAAACCAAGAACGCGGACGGCAAGACGGAAATGAAGGATCGCGACGCACGCTGGTCTTTGATGGATATTTCCAGCGACGGCAAGCTCGCGGTGGGTGCTGTTCGCACGGCTGACAACAAGGATCGCTGGATCGTGAAGCTCGACGCTGAGACGGGTGTCGCCACCGTGCTCTCCGCCGACCACGATGACGCCTGGATCCGGGAGCTTTTCCAGGGCGCGTCCGGCTTCCTCCCCGACAACAAGACCTTCTGGTTCACCTCCGAGAAGTCGGGCTACATGCACCTCTACACCGTGGACGTTTCGGCTTCGACTCCGGACGTGAAGACCCTGACCAGCGGCAGCTGGGAAGTGGCGAGCGTCGAAGTGTCACCCGATCACAAGAGCTTCTATCTCACCACCACTGAAGCGGGCGCTGGCGAACGTCATCTCTACACGATGCCGATCGGCGGGGGCGCGCGCACCCGCATCACCACCGCGGTGGGCGCTCACGCGAGCGAAGTGTCACCCGATGGCACGATGCTCGCGACCATCTACTCCGCAGGCAACAAGCCGCCGGAGATCTACGTCGGCCCTGCTTCGAACGATCTCGCCAAGCGCGTGACGGTTTCGCCTTCCGCGGAATGGTCGGCGGGAAAGTGGCTTGATCCCAAGATCGTCATGGTTCCGGCGCGCGACGGCGTGAAGGTCCCGGCGCGTCTGTTCCGTCCCGAAGATCTTGGCGCGAAGGTCCATCCGAAGCGTCCCGCCGTCATCTTCGTGCACGGTGCGGGCTACCTCCAGAATGCGCATCGCTACTGGTCGAGCTATTTCCGTGAATACATGTTCCATCACCTGCTGGCCTCGAAGGGGTACGTTGTGCTCGACGTCGATTACCGCGGCAGCTCCGGCTATGGCCGCGACTGGCGCACCGCGATCTATCGCCACATGGGCGGCACCGACCTTAACGACATCGTCGATGGCGCGAAGTACCTGGTCAAGGAGCAGGGCGTCGATGCGAACCGCATCGGCGTCTACGGAGGCAGTTACGGCGGCTTCATCACACTGATGGGCATGTTCACGACGCCTGGCACCTTCGCCGCGGGCGCCGCGCTTCGCCCCGTGACCGACTGGGCTCACTACAACCATGGCTACACCGCCAACATCCTCAACGTTCCCCAGACGGACATGGAGGCGTATAAGCAGAGCTCACCGATCTACTTCGCCGAAGGCTTGAAAGGCGCGCTGCTCATCTGCCACGGCATGGTCGATACCAACGTCGCGTTCTCCGACTCCGTCCGGCTGACCCAGCGGTTGATCGAGCTGCGCAAAGACAATTGGGAGATCGCCCCGTATCCGGTTGAAAATCATGGCTTCGAGGAAGAGACGAGCTGGGCTGATGAATACACGCGCATTTTCAAGCTCTTCGAGCGCGAGTTGAAGAAATAGTTTCCCCGTCCCTATTGATCGTTCACTCAGAAAGAAAACATACCCAATGTCCAAAGGCACACCCGACTATCACGACGCTGACCTCGTTCTGCGCACCTACGAGATGCGCCGTGAGCCGGTCATGCGCGCGTCGCGCGACGCCGTGAACGGCAAGTTCTGGCCGAGCTCCTACGAGGACCTCAAGGCGATCATCACGACTCCAACCCACGAACTGAACGCGCCCATGCGTCAGGTCGCAAGCTTCTGGGAGATGGTGTACGGCTTGGTCAGGCACGGCGTCGTCGATCCTGAGTACTTCATGGAAACCAGCGGTGAAGGTTTGTTCCTCCTGGCGCGTATCGAGCCGTACCTCGAGCAGCTGCGCAAGGACACCTCGCCCTACCAGTTCGTCAACGCCGAGTGGGTTTCGAAGGAGACTGAGCGAGGTCGCGGGCTGATCAACATCTTCCGGGGCCGCGTCAAGGCCAAGATGGAGTCGCTGAAGAAGTAGCTGCAAGGAAAAGTGGATCGAGGCCGACGTTGACTCAGAGCGCTTCGATCCACATTCCGACGTTCGTGTTCATCGGCGGGCCGCTGCTTCACGCCGGATACGTGACCCGGCTGTTCAAAGCGGAGAAGGCCGGGAAGATCACCTTCGATCGGATCGTGATCATCGACCGCGATCCGAACTGCGCTGCGGCTCCGCTCGTCGGAGATCGCCTTCGCATCGACCCGGTCTCGTGGGATGAGTGGCTTGCCGCCCATCTCTCGTCCTGCAGCGAGGCAGACCATCTTGTCCCCTATCACTGGGCGCCGCATGTCCTGCTCGAATGGCTTTCGACCGACCTCCAGCGCGCGGGTTTCTCTCTCCTCAGAACGCCGCATCAAAGCGACCCACCTGCCCGTCCACCCGTTTTCCGGGAGACCCAGGCCGGCGACCTCGCGATGTCCTACGCCGAGTGGCTTTGCCCGCCCGCCTGCATCGAACCAGCACTTTGCCCGCACACCCGCAGTGACAAATGGTGGAGCCTCGCTACCGAGCTGAAGGTGGCCGACCGGTCATTCGCCTTCCCCTGCATGCATCTCGCCTACGGCGTTGGCACCATTCCCTTGTCGGCCATCTTCGACATTCGCGACAAGATTCAGGGGCTCGCTTCAGACCTCGCAGCCCAGGATAGACCCGACGAGGAAGTCTGGATCGGAACGGCCAGCCATTGCCACGCTTTGACCGCGCGAGCCCGACTCTCGAAGCTCCCGTCGCCCTGCCCTACCCTCTGACCGCCGTATGGGCCTTAAAATGAGGCGGTGAAGGCCATTCGAGCGGACGAACTTCTGCCCGGACAGGCCACGAGCGTGATGGTGGAGGGTACGAACGTCGCGCTCTTCAACGTCGATGGCTCGTTTCACGCGATCGAAAACCGCTGTATTCACCGCGGCGGACCCCTGGCTGAGGGATTCGTGTCCGGGCCGGTGGTCACGTGTCCCTGGCACGAATGGCAGTTCGATGTGACCAACGGAGAGTGTCTCAACGCTCCCGGCCTTCAAGTGCGAAGTTTTTCCGTCTCTGTGAAAGACGGCGACGTCTTAGTGGATGTAACTGGAGTGCGATGAACCTTATGAAGTTGTCCGATTTCTCTCGAGTCCTCGCCGCTGTGCTCCTTGCCGGAGCCGGGGGCGTCGCATCCGCGCAGACCGCGGCTCCTCAGGCTTCGCCCACGCCCACCGCCACGCCATCGACCTCGATTGTTTTCCCTTCCGCCGTCGAACTGGTCACGGTTGACGCGGTGGTCACCGACAAGAAGAACATTCCTATCGAGAACCTCACCCAGG
>JBDTQB010000280.1:0-6352 GCA_039932395.1 Vicinamibacteria bacterium
ACGGCGCGAGCTTGATGGTGGCTTGAATCATGGAGTTAGGCCAAGTTTGCCGGATTCTGCAGCTTCAGCGTGAGTTGCGCCGACGCTGCTTGATCGACAAGCCAGATCAGTTCGCCATCTTGAGGGGCGATGAGCTGCGACGGATATTGCTGGGGGTCACGCCCACCTTGAAGGACAGCGCGCAGCGCCTCCGCCTTGTCGGCGCCCGCCACCGTGAAAACGACCGATCGCGCGGCGTTGATCACGGGCGCGCTCAGGGTCAGAC
Source organism: Vicinamibacteria bacterium (assembly GCA_039932395.1). Taxonomy (GTDB): domain Bacteria; phylum Acidobacteriota; class Vicinamibacteria; order Fen-336; family JAGNNV01; genus JAGNNV01. The sequence continues at coordinate 266 of JBDTQB010000280.1, forward strand.
GCTGGGTCTGCATACTCGGAACATCGTTCGCACTCACCCACGCCTTGGTTTCATTGAGTGCCGCGGTATGAGGAAACAAGGACGCCGTATGTCCGTCCTTGCCCATTCCCAGGAAGATCAAATCGAAACGCGGCAGCGTTGTGCTTCCTCCGAAGACCCGTGCGATCTCCGCCGCGTAGTCGCGCGCCGCCAAATTCAGATCGCCCCGCTCGCCCGCCATGCGATGGATCTGTCCCGTGGGAACGCCGACGTGGCTCAGCAGTCCAACGTGCGCGGTCTTAAAGTTCGACTGATCATCATCCGGCCCGACCGCCCGCTCGTCGCCGAAGAAGATGTGGACGGAGCCCCAATCCAACTGGCGAGCGAGGCCAGGTTCCGCGAGTAGTTCGTACATCCGCTTCGGAGTAGACCCACCCGAAAGGGCCACACGAAAAACATCACGCTCTCGAATGGCGTCGTTCGCTCGACGAACGAATTGTTTCGCGGCCAGCTGGGCGACGCTCTCCGCATCAGGACAGTCGACGATCACGCGGTTCATCATTTGATGATAGCCGTCAATCCCCACGCAAACTCCGGATGGGTTCGGAAGCCCGATGGATCTCGCGGACTGCCGCCGGTTTTTCCGGTCGCTGTTCGAACAGCGTTGCCTAAGCCGCCTTCTTTCCGAGGCTTACGTGGTGGCCAGTAAACCACAATGAATTGTATTGACACTCCAAAGCGCCCCAAGATATACATATCCCGTCGGTTGCTCCTCTGCGCACCGAGAAGCCGAAGAGGGGGCATTCACGCGTGTTCGCGTGACCATGTGTCGGCCCTTCCCGATAGGCAAGAGAGGCCCGAGGGAGGAGCCATGTCAGTCATTCAACAGTTTGCACCCGCCACCAGCCAGCCGACAGTGGTCTCGACCCACATGAAGGTCCGAAAGCGCAACGGCGCGTTCGAGCCGGTCGACGTCAACAAGATCGTGCGCGCGATTGGCCGCTGCTGCAATGGTTTGACCCAGGTCGATCCGATGCGCGTCGCCACCCGGACCATCAGCGGCCTCTACGATGGCGCCACCACCCGCGAACTCGACCAGCTCTCCATTCAGACCGCCGCCGCCCTGACCGCGGAGGAGCCGGAGTATTCCCGCCTCGCCGCCCGCCTGCTCGCCACCTATATCGACAAAGAAGTCGCGGGCCAGGAAATCCATTCCTTCTCTCAGTCCATCACGCGCGCCCACAGCCTTGGGCTCATTTCCGAAGCCCTGCTGACCCTCGTCTCGCAGAACGCGCGCAAGCTGAATGCCGCGATAGACCCGTCTCGCAGCGATCGCTTTGAATATTTCGGCATCCGCACCGTCTACGACCGCTACGTTCTGCGACATCCTCAGACGCGCGAGGCCCTCGAAACGCCCCAGCACTTCTTCCTTCGCGTTGGATGCGGCGTCTCGAACAACGTAGCCGACGCGACGGATCTGTACGAGATCTTCTCGAAGCTCGAATACCTCCCAAGCTCGCCCACCCTCTTCAACTCCGGCACGCGGCACCAACAGCTGTCGTCGTGCTTCCTGCTCGACTCTCCGCAAGACGATCTCCGCGCGATCTATGAGCGGTACACGGATATCGCGATGCTCTCGAAGTTCGCGGGAGGCATCGGCGTGGCGTTCAGCCGCGTGCGATCCCGTGGCTCATTGATCAAGGGCACCAACGGTCATTCCAATGGAATCGTCCCCTGGCTGCGTACCCTCGATTCGTCGGTCGCCGCGGTCAATCAGGGCGGAAAGCGCAAGGGCGCCTGCTGCGTCTACCTTGAAACCTGGCACGCCGACATCGAAGAGTTCCTCGAACTACGCGACAACACGGGCGACGAGGCTCGTCGCACCCACAACCTCAATCTCGCCCACTGGATTCCCGACCTGTTCATGCGCCGTGTCGACTCCGACAGCCTGTGGTCGCTCTTCGATCCGCGTGCTGTACCGGAGTTGCCGGACCTCTTCGGAGAGGCGTTTGAGGTGGCCTACCTGGCCGCGGAGACCGCGGGTCTTGCCACCAAGCAGATCAAGGCGCGTGACCTCTACGGCCGCATGATGCGCACGCTGGCCCAAACGGGCAACGGCTGGATGACGTTCAAGGACTCCAGCAATCAGAAGTGCAATCAGGCAGGTCCAGGCAAGACGGTTCACCTGTCCAACCTTTGCACGGAGATCATCGAAGTCACTTCGAACGACGAGACGGCGGTGTGCAACCTCGGCTCGCTCAACCTCAGTCGCTACGTGGCCGGTGGCACCTTCGATTTCGCACGCCTGACCACGAACGTCCGCCTGGCCATCCGCCAGCTTGATCGCGTCATCGACATCAACTTCTATCCAATCGACACCGCGGCGAAGTCCAATCGTCGCTGGCGACCGGTGGGCCTGGGCGTGATGGGCCTTCAGGACGTGTTCTTCCAGCTCCGCCTGCCCTTCGACTGCGACGACGCGCGCGTCTGGTCGCGCACCATCCAGGAAGAGATCTACTACGCCGCGCTGTCCGCCTCCTGCGAACTCGCGGAAGAGCGTGGCGCTCATCCGTCCTTCCCCGAAACGCGAGCGGCCAAGGGCGAACTTCAGTTCGATACCTGGGGTGTGGCTCCGAAGGACACCGCACGCTGGGACGCCCTGCGCGCGCGCATCAAGTCCAGCGGCCTTCGCAACTCGCTGATGATCGCGATCGCGCCTACGGCGACCATCGCGTCGATCGCCGGCTGCTATGAGTGCATCGAGCCTCAGGTCTCCAATCTCTTCAAACGCGAGACGCTCTCGGGCGATTTCCTCCAGGTGAATCGTTACCTGGTCGAGGACCTCAAGACCATCGGCCTGTGGAACGAAGCCATCCGCGCCAAACTGAAGCTGGCCGAAGGTTCCATCCAGGACATCGCCGAGATCCCCGACGAGATGAAGCGGATGTACCGCACCGCGTGGGAGATGCCCATGCGCTCCCTGATCGACATGGCCGCCGACCGTGGTGCCTTCATCGACCAGAGTCAGTCTCTGAATCTGTTCGTCGAGAGTCCCGTCATCGGACGTCTGTCGAGCATGTACTTCCATGCGTGGAAGAAGGGCCTGAAGACGACCTATTACCTCCGCTCCCGCCCGGCCACGCGCATCGCCAAGACGACGGCGGCCGCACCTGCATCGGACGCGAAGTCATGGACCGAATCGATCACACGGCCCGTTGTCGATGCCAAGCCGCAACCGAAAGACAGCGAGGCTATTTCCTGCTCGCTCGAAAACCCTGAATCCTGCGAGTCCTGTCAATGAGTCAGGTCACGCGCCCGAAACGCATCCTCGACCCAGGGCTTTGCCTCACCTTGAGGCCGATGGTGTATCCGCGCTTCTTCGAGATGTACCGCGGCGCGATCAAGAACACCTGGACGGTCGAGGAGGTCGACTTCTCCACTGACGTCGGCGATCTCTCGAACAAGATGACCGAGGCCGAACGTCATCTGGTGCGGCGATTGGTCGCCTTTTTCGCGACCGGCGATTCGATTGTCGCGAACAACCTCGTGCTCAATTTGTACAAGCACATCAACGCCCCCGAAGCGCGGATGTATCTGTCGCGTCAGGTTTACGAAGAAGCGCTCCACGTTCAGTTCTATCTGACTCTTCTCGACACCTATCTGCCTGATCCCGATGAGCGCTTTCAGGCGTTTGCAGCCGTGGAGACGATTCCCTCGATCCGCGCCAAGGCCGACTTCTGCAATAAATGGCTGGACTCCGTGCAGGCGCTTGATCGTCTCGAGACACGGGACCACCGCAAGGCCTTCCTGCTGAACCTCATCTGCTTCGCGGCGTGCATCGAAGGCCTGTTCTTCTTCGGCGCCTTTGCCTACGTGTACTTCCTCCGCTCGCGTGGACTCCTCCAAGGCCTGGCTGCCGGAACGAGCTGGGTGTTTCGCGATGAGAGCGCGCACATGGCGTTCGCGTTTGAAGTGGTCAACACAGTTCGTCAGGAAGAGCCGGAGTTGTTCGACGCGGACATGGAGAAGGCCGTGGTGGCGATGATCGAAGATGCGGTCGACTGCGAGACGCTCTTCGCCGAGGACTTGCTCGCGGGCGGAGTCGCCGGATTGTCGGCGAAGGACATGCGCACCTATCTCGAGTTCTGCGCGGATCAGCGGCTGGTCACGCTAGGGCTGAACAAGCGCTTCAACTCCAAGAACCCGTTCTCGTTCATGGATCTGCAGGACGTTCAGGAAGTCACGAACTTCTTCGAGCGGCGTGTCTCGGCGTACCAGGTCGGCGTGACCGGCGCAGTCGAACTCGACGCCGCGTTCTAGATCCGGCGCCTTACGAGGGGCAGCCGGTGCGACTGTGCTCGTGATCACGGGACCCAAAAATTCACATAAAAAAGGGTTGACATGATTTCCGTTGAGGCGCAAATTAGGGGCGTCAGAGGCACGATGCATCGACGCTCACTGACGGATAGCAGGTCGTAAAAAAACCTCTAACCAACCGGGAGGCGCAATCAGCAACACAACGCATGACAGACGAAGCTCCACCGAATCAGAAAAGCCCTGAGAACGCCTGACGACAGCACCAAAGCGTATCAACGGGTAAGCAACGACGCATCCAGAGCCGTCCACTCCGAGACGGTCAGGGATCCACTCAAATGATCCCACCCCCGGGCCTGGCTTGACCGCGATCTCTCAACCGAGAGGCCGGCGCCAGGCCCACCTTTTTTTGCCGCTACTCCTGACGCAACGCGGCGATCGGATCCACCTTCGTCGCCCGCAGTGCCGGAACCCAGCAAGCGGCCGCAGCGACCGCAGTCATCAAGAGTCCTACGAGCGCGTAGGTTTGTGGATCGGTCGCCGGCGCGCCGAACAGGAACGTGGCCATGACCTTGGACATGGACAGTGCCGCGAGGATTCCGACCACGATGCCGGCGCCGGTCAGCCCCAATCCTCTCTTGAGTACGAGGGTAAGAATGTCGCGGCGGTCGGCCCCCACCGCCTGACGGATCCCGATCTCGCGCGTGCGCTGAGCCACCGCGTGCGCCATGACGCCGTACAGACCCATCGCAACGAGGAGCAAGGTCAACGCGGCGAAGACGGTCAGCAACTGAAGATAGAAGCGCGGTTCTGACAACGCGTCGCTCAGACGATCCTCGACGGTGTCGATGCGGTAGATCGGCTGATCCTTGTCGATCGACTGGAGGCGCGCCTTCATCGCGGCGATCAGTGGCGCCGCGTCCGTGGTTGTGCGCAGAATCACGGTCAACTGACCGCGACTCTTGTCCTGAACCGCCGGATAGTAGACCGCCATCGATCCAAGGTCATTCGCCACCAGGCCCGCGTGGATATCCCCCGCCACTCCGACCACCCGCATCCACTTCGCATCCTTGTCGAAACGAATCCGCGCGCCGACAGGATCGGCGTTCGGCCAGAAGTGACGCGACATCGTTTCGTTCACGATCATCAAAGGTTCTGGATCGGATGCATCGTCTGCCAGGAAGGCCCGACCGCGCGTGATCGGGATCTGTAGCGTGCGGAAGTAGTTCGTGTCTACGCGGCTGAAAGGCAGTATCAGCGACTTGTCCTTGGGGATCGGGTCATGTCCTTCGATCTCGACGTCCAGGTCGAACTGTAAGCCTCCCGACGACGGCGGCACGCCCGAGGCGACGGTCATCGACTCCACCCCCGGCGCCGAACTCATGACCTCGACCACCTGAGCGGCAAACGCTCGTTGAGCTTCGGCATTCGGATAGCGATGTTCGGCGGGCTGTATGGTGGCGGCGATCAGGTTCTTCGGCTCGAAGCCAAGTTTCTGGTTGCTGAGGCCCAGGAAACTTCGAATCATCAGGCCAGCCCCGATCAGGAGAACCAGAGACAAGCCAACCTCCACCACGATCAGAGCGTGGCGCAGACGGTTGTGCGAGCGGTCGGCGGTGGTCTTGGCTCCTGTACCGGCGAGGACCGAAGCAAGGTTCGGGCGGGTCGCGCGCAACGCCGGCAAGAGACCGAAGAGCAAGCCCGTCATCAGCGTGACCGCGAGACTGAAGACGAGAACTCTTGGATCGATGTCGATCTTCGCCACCGACATGAACGTGAGTTCGCTGGGCACGA
>JBDTQB010000281.1:0-6302 GCA_039932395.1 Vicinamibacteria bacterium
GAGCCGTGGGCGCGCCCCAGATGGCCATCAGCGCATCGCCGATGTACTTCTCCAGGGTGCCTTCGTGCCGGAACACGATTTCCGCCATGACGGGGAAGTAGCGGTTCAACATTGAGACGACGTCGCGCGGCGGCATGGTCGATGACATCGCCGTGAAACCGCTGATGTCTGAAAATAAAACGCTGACTTCCAGATCCTGGGGCACCAGCCCGAACGTCGGCGAATTCAAGACCGGCCCGAGCACGGACGGCGGGAAGAAGCGTGAGAGCGCGCTGCGACGCACCGCTTCCTGCTCCAGCTCCGCGTGGAGACGCGTGTTGTCGAGCGCGGTCGCCGCCTGGTTCGCGAAGCTGCCGAGAAAATCGAGATCCTCGGCGCCATACCGATTCGGAACTGTCAGGTGATCGACGTAGAGCGCGCCGATGATGGAGTCGAGGACTCGGAGAGGAACACACATCGACGATCGGATCCCACGCATCTGAACCGAGACGGCAGCCGCGAAACGCGGATCCTGGCTGGCGTCGCTTGCGAGAACCCCGTGCCCCTTCTCGATGGCTTCCTCAACGATGCGTTGCGAGTGAATCGCCTCTTTCCCGTCTTCGCCGGATCGTGTGCGAGTGAGCCGCGGTTGCGGCCTGCCGGCTTCGTCGAGCAGCAGGAGGGAGGCGCGGTCGACATCGAAGACCTGGAAGAGGAGGTCGAGCACGCGAGACAGCATCACGTCCTGATGTCCCGGCGAAGAAAGAACCTGCCCCACTTCGATCAGGACCTGCAGTTTTTGCTGCGCGCGCTCGTCGCCGCTCTGAGCACGCAGCAGGATGCTGGAATGTCCGTCCGCGGCCGCGTGTTCATCAATGAGCAGGGCGCGCAGCAGCGTGGAGGCTCCAGGCTCCCTGGACTCCTTGGCAGACGCTTGCGCCGGCGGAGCGTTCAACGTCGGCAGTTCCGGCGCCTCCCGGCTCAGAGTAAAGATGACATCGCCGCAGCGGAATGCATCTCCGAATCGCAACTCCATCTCGCGCACGCGCTTGTCGCGAAGGAACGTGCCGTTGCTGCTGCCGAGATCGGAAAGCAGAATCACTCCGCCGGCGACCCGCAACCGCGCGTGATGCCGCGACAGGCTGGGATGAGCGACGGGAATTTCGTTGTCAGAAGCGCGACCCACCCGGTGGTCGCCTTCTCCCACAGCCACAACCCGCGGCGGCATGCCTGGAGCAGCGACAAGAACATGAAGCGTTTCTTTCACGGGCGATATCTTAGGCAATGCGCGGCGCGGAGTCTTTGCGGGTCATGGCGCAGGCTTCCACGACGCAGTCACGCAGCCATCGGTGCGCCGCGTCGGCATGAGATCTGGGATGCCAGAGCAAAGAAACCGTGATCTCGGGCGTCTCAAAGGGGAGACCGAACGTGTGCATCGAGGCGCGCAGGTTTCCCGTCTGTCGCTCGGGGACCGTCGCAATCAAGTCGGACGAGCGCGCAAGCGCCAACGCCGCCGCGAAGCCGCCCACGATGGTGACGATGTGGCGCTCCAGCTTCAACGGTTTCAGGGATTCATCAATCAGCCCTTTGTCGAGGCCTTCCCGCGAAACGAGGATATGTCGGCCTGACGCGTAGCGGGCCGGAGTCATTCGACCTTGGCAGAGCGGATGCCGCGTTCGCACGACACCGACAAGGCGGTCGCGAAACAATCCCCGTGCGCGAAGTTCCGGACCGGTGGAGCTGACCACGACACCCGTTTCGAGATCGACCACGCCGTCGCGAAGAGCCGCGCTCTGCTTGTCCAGCTTCTGGAGGAAGCGAAGCCGCACTCCGGGCGCCTCCTTGGAGACGAGTGCAATCAAGCGCGGACCGAAGTTCTCCACGAATCCGTCACTCGTCCGCAGAGTGAACGTTCGCTTGACCTTCCTCAGGTCGAGCGTCTCCACGGGCCGAAGCACGGACTCGGCTTCCACAACCAACTGGCTGGTTCTCTCGCGAAGTTCCAGGGCGCGGGGGGTTGGGACAAGACCGCGCCCAGCTCTGACCAGCAGGGGATCGCCGGTCGTTTCTCGCAATCGAGCGAGGGCACGGCTCATGGCCGATGGACTGAGATGGAGCCTGCGGCCGGCGCGCGCGACGCTCCCCTCGGCGAGCAGCACATCAAGAGTGACTAGCAGATTGAAGTCAGGCCGTGACATGAGCTCGACTCTATCGGGATAGAGCGTCAAACGCACGAATACAGTGCAAACGATGCGCCTTCCGCCATGTCACGCAAGCAACTATCTTGACCGCATGACACGACAAGTTCCCCGAACGACCACATCCACGGACCAAGACGCTGAGAGCCCGGCTCCGTCATGGGCGCTGGCGCCGCTCTCCTTGTCGATGCTCATGCCGTCCCTGGGAACCAGCATCGCGAACGTAAGTCTGCCTGAACTGGCGCGGGTCTTTGACGCTTCTTTCCAGGACGTCCAGTGGATCGTCCTCGCCTATCTGATCTCACTGACGTCGTTGATTGTCAGCGCCGGGCGGCTGGGCGACGTGGTCGGGCGCCGGCGATTGTTGCTGATGGGCATCACCGTGTTCACGGGATCATCGTTCTTGTGCGGGGCGGCGTCTACCCTCTGGCTTCTCGTCGCGGCCCGCGCGGCCCAGGGGATAGGCGCAGCCATGATGACGGCGCTGACCCTGGCGCTTGTAGGTGAGACGGCGCCGAGCGCAGGAATCGGCGCGGCGATGGGCTTGCTTGGCGCGATGTCAGCGATTGGCACCACGCTTGGGCCGTCCCTCGGCGGACTCTTGATTGCCACACTCGGTTGGCGGTCGATCTTCTTCATCAACATTCCGTTCGGCCTTGTGACCCTTCTCCTGGCACATCGACATCTGCCCGCGGATCGTGACCAGAGCGAAGGGACTCGGGCGAAGCTGGACCTTGCCGGCACGGCAACCCTGACCCTCACCCTCGTGGCGTACGCGCTGGCCATGACGTTCGGTCACGGTCATTTCGGTTGGCTCAACGCGGCGTGGCTCTTCGCGGCCATCCTTGGTGTCGGGCTTTTCCTGGCGATCGAGCAACGTGCCGCCTCCCCTTTGATTGGCCAGACGATCTTTCGCAACGGCGCCCTGGGTGCGAACCTCACGACGAGCGTGATGGTCTCAACGGTGATGATGGCGATGCTGGTCGTAGCACCGTTCTATCTCTCGCGATCGCTTCATCTGGACGCGCCGCTGGTGGGACTCGTGCTCTCGGTCGGTCCGCTCGTCGCGGCGTTTACGGGAGTGCCGGCGGGCCGGGCGGTGGATCGCTTCGGTCCGCATCGGATGGCGATGGCCGGCCTCACCGGAATGCTGTGCGCCGTGTTGGCGCTGGCGGTGATCCCCGCGGTGACTGGCATCGCCGGCTTCCTGGTCCCGATCATTGTGCTGACCGGCAGCTACGCCGTGTTCCAGGCCGCCAACAACACCGCGATTATGACGGACGCGCGGCCCGATCAGCGCGGAGTGATCTCTGGGATGCTCAGTCTGTCGCGCAACCTGGGTCTCATCAGCGGCGCGTCCGTGATGGGCGCCGTGTTTGCCGCCGCGTCAGGGGTGACCGACGTGTCTGCGGCCGCGCCGGCCGCCATCGCGACAGGGATGCGAGTCACGTTTGGAGGCGCCGCTGTTCTGATCACTCTCGCGATGGGCGTCGGTCGGCGGTCGACGCCCACCATGGGCCGCTACTTCGGGTCGGTCAGTCCTTCGACGCGCTGATACAACGCGCCGTGCATCATCTGGATCTTCCACATCCCATCCGCGGACTTGCGCGCCATCAGGCTCGCCGTGCCGCGGACGCTCTTTGGCGCGTCCTTGAAGGTCTCGCTGATCACGTAGTTGAAGGAGACCCAGCCGACGTTGTCCCACTGTCCGCCGTGCGTGTTGGAGATCTCGATCTTCCGCGGCGTCGTGCCCGCGGGAACCGTGGTGATGCGGGAGATCCAGCGGGCCGGTGCGGGAGCGTGTCCGTCTTCGTCAAGATAGACGGCGTCGTCGGCCATCATCTTCGTGAGGGCCGCGGCGTCCTGTTTGTTGACGGCGTCGGCCAGCTGATTGGCGAGGTCCAGCATCGCGCCCGTGGCGGGGGGCACTTGAGGACGTGGGGCCGGGGAAGGGCTCGCCGTTGCAGCGGGAGCGGTGGTTGTAGGCACGGTCTGCTGGGCCATCGCCATCGACGCAGCAGAGGTGGTAAGAATGACGACCGACAAGGTGATTAGATTTTTCATAGGAGTCTCCGTTTCAGAGACATCCTAATTCCTCGTTGGCCGCCAACGATGCTGTCTCTCACTCTTCGGCAAAGACCCGGCTCGGCTCGAAGTTCGCGCTCGCCACTCGCACGGTGCGGGCACCCACGCTCTTCTTGCAACTCCCGTACGTCGACCATTCGCTGAGATGTCCATCCTTCATCCGGCTCAGCGCCCATTCAGTGGCGCTCGTGACGGAGAAGGCGATGTCATCCGGCACTTCGGGATGCCAGCAATCGGAGATTTGGAAGAGCCCGCGTGACCTTTGCGGCGCACCGGTGAGCGGGCAAATCAGATCGCCGTCGCCCAGAGCGTCGGCCTGGAACTTGCTCTCGTGTTCCGCAATACACACCGCCAGGTCGGCGTCGACACCCAATTTGGCCGCGTGAGCTGCCACATAGTCCCTGGGGATAGCCGGTAGAACAATGGCCGGACTTGGGATGTCCACAGACGCTTCGGCCCGCGGTATTTGGTTGTAAGTTATTGCGCTTAAGGCAATTGTGGCCAAGGTCTTGCCGGCGGAATGCCGATAGCCTGGCCGTCGGGATGGACCCCGACGCTTGATTTGACTTGATTTCACCCCATGGGCTTAAGCAAGCCGCGTGCACAGCCGGTGGCGCTGCCAGCCGAAGTCACCCCAATTAAGCGGTTACCTGGCTTAGGATCTCAGGGAGGTTCCCAGGAGGTTTGCTACTACGTCATGGTCAGCGCGTTGTCCTGAACACCAGATTTGCTACGCCTGAGGCGAGGGTGTCGGTCTCGGTCCTTTTCGGTCCTGAGGATCGTGTTTCGCCTTTTCGGCTTGACCAGGCGGCTTGTTCGGGCGCTTGCCTTGGTCGCGGTCGGCTTGGCCTTGTCGGCCGCGCTGCCGTTGGTCGGCGGCAGCCGCCTTCTCCCGCTCGGCTTGCTGTTGCTGCTGAGCCTGATTCTGCTGCTGTTGCCTGGCGGCTTCCTGCGCCGCCTGATCGCGCTGCCTTTGATCCGCCTGTCTCTGCGCGCGTGGCTCAGTCCGTGAAGCATCGGGAGGACGAGTCGCCGCGGGCCGTGGTTTCCCCTTCTGCTTTCCGCTGTTGCCTCGGCCATGGTCGGCAGGCTGAGGACGAGGTTGCGCCTCGCGCTGCTGGCGTGCAGCTTCTGCCTGTTGGTCCCGCTGACGCTGCTCGCCTTGGCGCTTCGCGTCGTCGATGCGCTGCTGCTCCTGAACGCGCGCTCGTTCCCGGTTGGGGGCGGGCGGCGGCTGCACCACGGGCGGCGCCGGCGCGTTCGGATGGCGGGTTTCCGGCTTGGAGTTGTCCCGTCCCCGTTGCGCCGCGTCGCGAGCGGTCACTCGACCATCGGGCCCTGCGCCAGACTGGCCTCTCTCGCGCCTTTGGCCGCGCTCCACGAGTGCTTGCGGAGGGGCCTCGCCTTTCACGACACTGTGTCCGTGCGATGGCTTTCGATTGTTGCTGATCTTCACCTGAGGACGAAACACCGCGACCTGGCCATTTCGATCGCCCCCGCGCTGGTCGTGCCGATTACGGTCCACCGTTTTCAGTTCGGTGACTTTGCGGCCCACCGCTCTCTCGACATCTCCGATCGCAACCCCGCGGTTGTAGACCCGATTGTTGACGGTCGTGTAGTGGGTGACATTGCTTGTCCGATTGATGATCGTGAGGTTGATCGAAGCGGGCTGAATCCGCTGATAAATGCCGCGATCGACAAAGTGCCGGTCTTCAACGAAGTTGTAGTCACGCGCTCCAAGAGAGGCGTCGATTTCCAGCCCGCCCAACTGCAACCCGTCACGAGAACTCCACCGCGCGCCAGGCGGCAGGGGAGCCCACCCTGTGTAGCCATTGCCCTGACGCCACGAGACCCAGGCGGGCGCCCATTCCTCACCGGGAATCCAGATCCATCCGTAACGCGGATCATCGGCCCATCGCCCATAGTGATACGTGGCCCAACCAAAATCCTCGTCCGAATCCCAGTACCAGCCGTCATCGGTGTAGTCCCACTGACCGCGGGTGTAGGGCCGCCAGTCATCGTCCACGCGGGGCGCGAAGC
>JBDTQB010000282.1:0-6300 GCA_039932395.1 Vicinamibacteria bacterium
CCGGCCTCTCACGCGCCATGACGGCGGTCGGCCAGGCAAGCCGGGCGGGTGTCACGATCCTCGCCGGGAGCGACGCCGGAAACGTGGCGACATTCCACGGTCCTTCTCTGATTCACGAACTGGAGTTGTTGGCGCAGGCGGGCGTGCCGCTGTCCGATGTCCTTCTGTCCGCAACCAGCCGCCCGGCCACCCGTCTTGGCGAGCGAACACTCGGTCGCATCGAAAAGGGTTCCGTGGCTGACATCGTGGTTCTCGGGTCAGATCCTCTAGTCGGCGTCTCTGCCTATCACGACGTTCAAGGCGTCTACCTTGGCGGCCGCAAACTGGATCTTGCTCACCTCTTTGATACACCTGCGGGCCCGTGGCGCCCGACTCGATAGTCCTCTCGACCCACTTCTATACTGGCTGAAATGAGACTCATCCCCGAAGATCGGCATCTGGGCTGGACACCTTATGCGTGGCTGATCTATTCGATTCCGTTCCTGGCACAAACCTTTGAGACGCGGGACAATCCTGCGATGTTCGCCGCGAACATCGTTGCCTTCATCGCGTTCCTGGTTCTGTACTTTCTCGGCTACTGGGTCCACGGACGCAAGCTGATCTCGGTGATCGCCGGAATGACCCTGGTCGCCGGCGTTTCGACCCCGTTCAACATGTTCGGCTCGAGCTTCTTCATCTACGCAGCGGCGTCGATCGCGTTTGTTGACATGCACCGACCGCGCCTTCTCCACGTCGGCCTTTATGTGGCCATGGTCGCGGTGTACGGGGTGGTTCTGGAGCGTGGGCTGTGGTTCTTCGTGCCAGCGGTCGTGATCGCGGGGCTCGTGGGCAGCGTGAACGTGCACTACGCGCAGGTCTGGAGCGCGAACGCAAAGATCCGCATGGCACAAGGCGACGTGGAACGGCTCGCGAAGATCGCCGAACGCGAACGCATCGCGCGCGATCTTCACGACGTTCTTGGCCATACGCTCTCCGTGATCGCCCTGAAGTCGGAATTGGCGAGCAAGCTCATCGACCGGGATCCAGCCCGCGCCGCGCAGGAGATCCGCGAAGTGAACGACGTGGCGCGCGACGCTCTCGCGCAGGTACGCAGCGCCGTCACCGGCTATCGCGCGTCCGGTTTGTCCGCGGAGTTCGCGGCGATGAAGAAAGCCTTCGACACGGCGGGCATTCGCTTGTCGGTGGAGGCGGAGACCCTCGTCTTGCCCCCGACCCACGAGAACGCACTGGCGCTCGTCCTGCGGGAGGCTTCCACGAATGTCCTGCGACACGCGCAGGCGACGACCTGCCGCGTGCGTCTCGGCCATCGCGACAATGCGGCCCTGCTGGAGATCATGGACGACGGGCGTGGCGGAGAACCACGCGAAGGCAACGGTCTCACGGGAATGCGAGAGCGGGTGTCGGCGCTGGGCGGCCGCCTGGTGCGCGACGGACGCGACGGCATGCGTCTCGAAATCACCTTGCCGCTTTCGCCCGAGCCCGCGTAGAGAAATGTCGATCCGGGTGGTCGTCGCCGAGGATCAGGGCATGGTGCTCGGCGCCCTCGTGGCCCTTCTCGACATTGAGACCGACATCGAGATCGTGGGCAAGGCGCGCGACGGACGCGAAGCCCTCGACCTCTGCTTGAAACTGATGCCTGATGTCCTGGTGACGGACATTGAGATGCCCGAAATGACAGGGCTCGAGCTCTCGGCTCAGGTCAAAAAAACACTGCCGAAGACGCGCATCGTCATCCTCACAACCTTCGCCCGCGCCGGGTATCTGCGACGAGCTCTGGATTCGGGAGCTTCGGGATACCTGTTGAAGGATGCGCCTTCCGACAGGCTGGGTGACGCTGTTCGCCGTGTCCATGCCGGTCTCAGAGTCATCGATCCCGAACTCGCCCAAGAGGCCTGGAGCGATCCCGATCCTCTCTCCGACCGCGAGCGACAGGTCCTGCGCAGCGCCGAGGAAGGACAGACGAGCGCCGACATCGCCGACAGGCTCGGCCTGTCGGAGGGGACGGTTCGAAACTACCTCTCGGAGGCCATCTCGAAACTCGGGGTCACCAACCGGATCGAGGCAGCGCGGCTGGCCAGGCAAAAAGGCTGGTTGTAGTCCGCCCATCCGTCGGCGAGAGATCCGAGTTTTCTCACTGTCCGTGCTACCTTTGCGCCCGAATGTCTCCCGTTCGCGCCCTTAGAGTTCTGAGCCTGTTCGCCGCCAGTGCCGCCTTCGCACAGGAGCCTCAGACATCCCCCACTCCCGTGCCCGCGCCGGTGCTCGCGCCAGCGCCTTCTCCAACGCCCACGCCGGTCACGTTCGAGGATCCCCCTCTCGGCGCCGACGAGCTCAGAATTCGGGCGAATCGGACCGAAGGCAAGGAAGGCAAGGTTCAGTACGAAGGCTTCGTCGATCTTCGATTCGGCCAGCTCCGCATTCAGGCCGACTCGTTGAACATGTTCGACGAGACCAAGCCGGATGGGACATCAGCGCAGCGAATCGAAGCGACCGGCAACGTGGTTTTCATGAGCGGACAAGAGCGTATCTCCGGAGAGACACTGCGCCTCGACCTCGATACCGGCAAAGGCATCTTCACCAAGGCGAGCGGATATCTGCAGCCGGATGTCCTGTTCGAAGCCGACAGTATCGAGCGAGTGGATAGCGATACCTACAAGCTGAAAGGCGCGCGTTTCACCGCCTGCACCCAGCCTACCCCGCGCTGGATGTTCAAAGCCCACAGCGCCACCGTCGATGTCGACAAGTGGATCAAGGCGACCCTGGTCGACCTGCAGATCAAGGGAATACCGACCCCGCTCGTTCTTCCCTATATCCAGTTTCCGATCAACCCGGACAAGCGCTCGACCGGCCTTCTGATCCCTCGATATAGCAGCAGTACGGGAACGGGGGCGGGGGTTAAAGGCCGCGGGATCGGGCTGGATTTTTTCTGGGCGATGGGTCGGAGCGCCGACCAGACCTTCTATTACGACTACTACAGCAAATACGGCACTGGCCTTGGTCATGAACTCCGCTACATCCGCAACGCCAACTCGCGCGGAAATTTCCGTTCTTATTTCACGAAGCAGAAGGGTGCAACCAAGTTCCAGTACGACCTCGACTGGTCTGCGTCCCAGGCCCTGCCCCACCGGTTCAAGGCGACCCTGTCCGCGAACTTCTATTCAAACCTTCTCAACCAGCAAAGCCTTCAGGATTCCCTCGACTACTCCTCCACGCGCACCAGACGCGGCTCCGTCGGCATTCAAGGCTCCATAGGACCGGCCTACGTAAAGCTGGAAGGCGACACCAACGATGTCTACTTCTACAACGGCTCCAATCTGTCGATCCAAAGGCGTCGTCATCTGCCCCAGCTCCGTATCAACCAGTCGCCGAAGAAGATCGGGAAATCCGGCATCGCGTTTGGATACGAAGCCACGGCCGAGCGTCTCGCCCAGGGCAGCGGCAGCGTCGACGAAACGAGCACCGATGTGCAGCAAAACAGCGTGATCCTGCAGGAATATTCCCGCATCGACGTGGCGCCACAGCTCACGCGCACCTTTTCGGTTCCGTTCCTGCAGGTCACCCCCAAGGCGCTGGTGCGGTACACGCGCTACGGCGCCTCTAACGACGACGAGGGCGGGATCACTGGACCGGCACTCGGCCGTCAGTTCTTCGAAGGCTCGGTCGAGATGCGGGGACCGAAGCTCTTCAAGATCTTTCGGCTGCCAGGCGACATCTACTCGGAGAAGTTCAAGCACACGTTCGAACCGGAGTTCGTCTACACCTACCGGTCGAATGTCGAAGGCTTCAACAACATTCCCAGCTTCGACTACAACGACGTTTATCCGAAGACAAACCAGCTGCGCTATGGCCTGACCAACCGGATCTACGCGAAGAAGACCGGACCGGCAGGCAAGCTGGTCACCCACGAGTTCATCAACTGGCGGTTGTCTCAGACTTACTACTTCGACATCAGTCAGAACCAGAACCAGTTCGATCCCACTTACTACTCGGCGATCTTCAACAGCGGGCCCGGCGGCGCCGCCTCGCACAAGTCGCCCATTCAATCGAACCTGTCCGTGCGCCCGACCCTCTCGTCCACGGTGAGCTTCTCGACGGAGTACAACCCCAACTTCAAGCAGATCTCCAGCCTGTCCCTGAGCGCGCGCCTCAATAACTCGCGCATGTCGGTGCAGGGCGGGTGGAGCAAGAACGTGAACCTCGCGGCCAATGCCGCTGATCGAACCGTCGCCTTCGACACCGTACGCGCGAGCGGCAAAGTGGCTCTGTGGCCGGAGCGGCTGACCGTCGAAGGATCGCTCACCTACGATCGCGTCCGGAAGCTGATGCTCCAATCGACCACCCGGGTGCGCTACGGAATCCAGTGCTGCGGTTTCGCGGTCGAGCGCATCAACTACAACACGCCCTACCGCAAGGAAACGAAGACCACGTTTCAGATCGAGCTCGCGGGCATCGGAGCCGCGGGAAATCTTCTCGGCGACAATCCGAACAGTCAGACCAATGCCGGCCGCAAGTAGCCGCAAACGCATCCTCGTCACCGGTGCCGCGGGTTTTGTCGCGTCGCATCTGGGAGAAGTCTGCGCAGACCGCGACGATCTCGAACTGGTCGGACTTCAGCGTCCCACCAGTGTCACCCGCGAGTTGCCCACCGGTTTCTCCGGCGGGGTCGAAGCCGATCTCCTCGATCAGGAAGGTCTTAAGGCCGCGATCGCGGAAGCAAGACCGGATGCCATCATCCACCTCGCGGGGCAGAGCAGCGTGCACGAGTCCTACCGGAATCCCGGCGGGACGCTTCTCGCGAACGTTCTCGGCACCCAGCATCTTCTTTTCGCCGCGGAGAAATCGGACGTCCGTCGGGTACTCGTGGTGGGATCCGCCGACGAGTATGGGGACGTCCGACCGGAGGACGTGCCACTGCGCGAGGACCGGGCGCTCGCTCCGCTCTCTCCCTACGCGGTAAGCCGCGTCGCCCAAGGCGCCCTATGCGCGGAGTTTTCACGGCGCGAGACGGTGGAAATCGTGCGCACCCGAACGTTTCCTCACACCGGAAAGCGCCGGGGCGCGGTGTTCGCGGAAAGTTCGTTCGCGCGTCAGATCGCCGAGATCGAGCAAGGGCGCATCGCGCCGGTCATCCAGGTCGGCAACCTGGAGGCGATTCGCGACTTCAGCGATGTACGCGAAGTGATCCATGCGTATCTCCTTCTGCTCGAACGAGGGGTGAGCGGCGAGGTCTACAACGTCTGCTCCGGCAAGGGCATCGCCATGCGCGAAATCCTGAATGCCCTGGTGGCGCTGTCCAGCGTCAAGGTGGACGTGCAGGTCGACCCCTCTCGCCTGAGGCCCTCCGACCTTCCGGTTTTGATTGGCGATCCTTCGAAGCTGCGCGGCGCGACCGGCTTCGCGCCCTCGGGAATACTCGACGTGCCCGTGGCTGAACTGCTGGACGACTGGCGATCGGCGGTGGCGCGCGGGCAGAAGTTGGAGCCACGGCACGCGTGAAGGTTCTGGTCACGGGGGGCGCTGGTTTCCTCGGCAAAAAGGTCGTCTCTGGGTTGCTCGCTCATGGACATCAGCCCGTGCTGCTCGTGCGGGGCGGACGCCGGCCGGGTCTTCCCGAAAACGTTGAGGTTGTCTCCGGAGATGTTCGCGACGCGGAGATCTTCAAGTCCGCGGCGACGGGATGTGACGCGATCCTGCACGCTGCCGCAATGGTCAAGCTCTGGAGTCCGCGCATCGCAGAGTTCGATGAGATCAACGTTGGCGGGATCCACAACGCCATCGCCGCTGCGAAGACCCACAGCATCCGTCTGGTCTACACGTCGTCCTTCATGGCGGTGGGGCCGACACCGGAGATGCCGGTCGATGAGACCCAGATCCACCCCGGCGGCTATCGTAACGACTACGAACGCACGAAGGCCCTGGCCGATGAAGTCGCACGGCGTTATGCGGCCGAAGGCGGAGACATCGTGATGCTGTACCCAGGCGTCGTCTACGGTCCCGGCGAACTGACCGATGGCAACATCGTCGCAAAGATGCTGGCCGATCGAATGAATGGCCGGCTTCCCGGCATCGTGGGTCCGGGCGATCGCTACTGGAGCTATGCCTTCGTGGATGACGTGGCGGAAGGCCATGTCGCAGCCCTTGAGCGCGGACGGAAAGGCGAGCGCTACTTTCTCGCGGGCGACAACGCGACCCTCACCGAAGTCTTCGCCGCCGCATCGAAACGAGCGGGCCGCAATCTCACTCCACGCAATCTGCCTTACGGGCTGTCCCGTGTCGTCGGTCGCGCGATGTGGCTGTGGG
>JBDTQB010000283.1:0-6296 GCA_039932395.1 Vicinamibacteria bacterium
ATTCTGCTGGGACGGGACGGCGCCATCAAGGTCACGGACTTCGGCATCGCCCGGACCGCGGCCCGAACCACCGGGAATCTGTCGGGTACGTTTGGCACGCCCGGATATCTGCCGCCTGAAGCGCTGCTCTCCGCGGCCTTCACCCCGATGGCCGACCTGTTTGCGGTCGGCGCCGTGTTCTACGAAGTGTTGACCGGCCAACCGCCTCACACCGGCAAGAACGCTCAGGAGACGCTCGTTCGCACCGCGACCGTCGTCCCGGTCTCGGTGCGGGAACGGAATCGTTCCGTGCCGCCCGCGGTTGACGAGATCGTCTTGGGGCTTCTCCAGAAGGATCCAACAAAACGGAAGCCGCCCTCGGCGCGTGAACTGGCCGAAGCGCTCGACTCGATCGCGGACAAGAACGGGTGGAAATGGACCGCTCCGATGCTCTTGACCGGAGAGACGCCCTGGGCTATCGCGGACTCGGCCACTGCGGCCATCCCGCTCAGCGGCAAGCTCGGATAACATGTGATCCTTCATTGACATTTCGAACCGGCAGCGCCTGTCCGCCCGCCGTGCCGCTTTCTTGCCATGCGAGTTCAAGCATCGTGAACAAAGTCCTTCTTCTGGCATTTTTAGCCCCGACCGTCGTGCCTCCGTCCCTGGCTCTGGCCCAGACGGTGGCGACGCCTGTCTCCGTTTCAGCCGACTACGTGGTCAAGACGGGCGACACTCTGGAATCGATCGCTTTGAAGCTCCTCGGTTCCGTCCATCGCTGGCCGGAACTGCAGAACGCAAATCCCGAGATCAAGAATCCGCACTTCATCTCCCCCGGCGAACACATCCGGATCGGTCCCACCAAGACGGTGGGGGCCAAGCGTGCGACGATCCAGCAGGTCTTCCGGCAGGTCGAGCAGATGCCCTTTCCGCGCCCCTGGACACCCGCATCCGTCGGCGGGGTCCTTCAGGAGCGCGATGGCGTCCGCACCTTCGAGAAGTCGTCGTCGGAACTGCGGTTCGACAACAATGCGAGCATGATCATTTCCGAAGAGTCGGTGGTCTTTCTCCGCGAGACGCCCCACCAGGCAGAGAATGTCAGCCGCAAGTCCATTGAGATTCGCGCGGGTCAGGCCGACCTGGACGTCAAGCAGCGGGGCGCGATCGAGTTTCATATAGGGGACACGACGGGAACCGCGACGTCAGGCAGCTCGGGCAAGGGTGCCTCACGTGCTCGGCGCGCCACCGACGGCGGCAGTCGCGTCATGGTTTACGACGGCCAGGGAGAAGTGAGCGCCGCCGGCCGGGTGATCGCGGTCCCGTCCGGAATGGGCCTTGCAGTGGGCACCGACGGCCACACCAATGGTCCCGAAACGCTTCTCGGCGCTCCGAAGGCCCTCAGTCCTAACGAAAGCCAGAACTTCGATTTCTCGAATCCAACCTTCGACTGGGAGCCCGTGATGGGCGCCGACAGCTACACCGTTGAAGTTTGCCGCGACCAGGCCTGCGGCCAGCTGGTCGACCGGAGCATTGGAAACCGTCTCACTCGATGGACGCCGCGCGTTCTTCCCCTGGGAGATCTCTATTGGCGGGTGAACGGGGTGAGCGCTTCCGGGCTCGATGGCTTCATGTCGGCTCCCCAGAAGTTCACCATCCGCACCTATTGGCGCCGTCCGGTGCAGCAACCGTAGGGTTACTGCGGCTTAACTCGCTTAACTGGGATGACGATGACGATCACGATGACGACTTTTCCCCTTTCGCGCCAACGCCGGTCGCTGGCTCTCGCGCTGGTCACCGTTGGATTCGCCACGACCGCCTTCTCGCAAGTCACGACACCTGCCCGAAAAGGCGCCAAAGAGGCTCCGGCGAAGGTCATGGCACCGGTCGAACTGGCGCGCATGGGATTCGTCTCGGGCGCGGTTGAAGTTCAGCGACAAGGCGGTGCCTGGACGCCTGCCCTCGAAGACGATCCGCTCTCCAGTGGCGATCGGGTGCGCACCTTGAAAGGCAGCACCGCGCGCCTCGAGTTCCCCTGGACCGCCATCGCCGTGGGAGACGACTCCGAGGTCTCTTTGGAGAAGGCTCGTGTCCTGACCCTGCAGCTTGAGCGGGGACGCATTGATATCGACCCTGAAGAAACTCTGCTCCGCACGGTCACCGCGGAAGCCACGATCAGCGGATCGGGACGCACGATTGTGCGTCGCGAAGGCACGACCACTTTTGTCGGGTCCTACAATGGCGGCGCCGACGTCGAGTCGAAGGGCAGCATCGTCCGCCTGGGCGTCAACAAGGGCACGGTGGTGAACCCATCCGCCGCTCCCGCCGAAGCCATTGCGATGGCGGCGCCGCCAAAGGTGATCTCACCTTCCGCCGACCCTCGCTACATCCGTCCCGGCGAGCCGTTGCGCCTCATCTGGACGGGCCGCCAACCCACGTTCCATCTTGAAGTGCTCCCCATCGACAGCGACGTGCCGGTGGTATCGCTTGATGTCGCCTCACAGGAATACGATCTGCGGCTCGATTGGCTTGGGACATTTCGGTGGCGCGTCGCCGGTCGCAGCGGCGCGGTGGAGAGCCAGCCCTCGGGCGAAGGCCTGATCTGCGTCGTAGAGAAGTAGCCCTATTTGTTCATGCGCTGAGTCTTGGCTCCGTCGATAATCGGATACATCGACAGTTCGATCACCGGGAACTGGGGACGCTGCAGGGTCTGGGTCGTAGGATGCGAGCTATACAGTGCGCTCAGATATTCCTTCAAGGTGAGATTCGTCGGCCCGTAACCCTTGTCATAAAGCCAGTGTTCGCAGGCCTCGCCGAGTTCGGCAGCGCTTGAGTAGCGCCTCTCGAGGCGGCGTTCCAGGGTCTTCGCCAGGATCTCGACCACCGGCTGAGGCACGTCGGGATTCAGATCGCGCGGTGAACGCATGCTGCCCGCGACGACCTCGATGAGGGTTGCTTCCGCGGTGGCGCCCTTGAACAGCCGGTCCAGCGTCAGCATTTCGTAGAACACGGCACCGAGGGAGAAGACGTCGCTGCGGTTGTCCATGCTCATGGAAGCGATGACTTCAGGGGCCATGTAAGAAGGCTTGCCGACGAGACTCTCGCTCCGCGTCCCGCTACTGGCCGCGATGCCGAAGTCGATCAGCTTCACCGTGCCTTCGCGCGTCATCATGATGTTCGAGGGCGAAATGTCGCGATGAACGATGGATGCGCGCTCGAACACGTACTGAAGTCCGCGGCACACCCGGGCGACGATGAAGACCACGATCTCCGAGGGAGGCAGGCGGTTGAGCGCGATGTGACGGTCGATGAACTCGGACAGACTCCAGCCATCGATGTACTCGAGGACGATGCACAGATCGTTGTCGACGCGCTCGAAGTCAAAGATGCGCCCAATGTTCTCGTGATCGAGGACCGCATACCGACGCGCCTCTTCGACGAACAAGGCGATCAAACTGGTGTCATCGGCATCGATGAGCTTCTTCATCACCACCGGCCGCTCGAAGCCCGCCTCTCCCACGAGACGCGCGCGGAACACCCGGCCCATGCCGCCGGCACCCAACTCCTGCTCGAGGACATACTTGCTTGGCATGGTTTTGTGTTCCCTTACTCCCGGCATTCTACGCAGGCCTTGAACCGTATACTCGCCGGGCTCAAAACTTCGATGCGAATCATGGCTCTCGACATCGGCGACCGCACCATCGGCGTCGCCTGTTCCGATGAAACCCTGGTTCTGGCGTCCCCGGTGGAGACCATCGCGCGACGCGGCCCCAAGGCCGACGCCTGTCGCGTGCGAGACCTTGCGAAGGAGCGCGGCATCACGCGCATCCTGGCTGGCCAGCCCTTCACGCTGAAGGGCGACCTCGGCCCCCAAAGTGTCAAGGTGAAGGACTTCGTGGATGTGCTGAAGCGCTTCGTTCAGGTTCCCGTGGAAATGTTCGACGAGCGCCTGTCCACCCGCGAAGCTGAGCGCACCTTGATCGCGGCCGACCTTTCGCGCGCTCGACGCAAGGAAGTGATCGACCAGATGGCGGCGGTGCTGATCCTTCAGACGTATCTGGACGCACGGCGTTCCGCCCAGACCGAGCGGGCGTGATGTTTCGCCGCCTTCTTCTGATCGCCATCCTTGGCGCGCTTGCGGTGCGTGTTTGGTGGCGCGTGGAAACGGAGTCTCCGACCGGGGGACCGGTCGTGGAGGTGAGGGTCCCGCCGGGTTCCTCCACCCAGGCCATCGCCGAGAAACTTGTGTCCGACGGCGTCATTCCGCGAGCTTGGACCTTCCAGATCCTTATTCGCACGCGCGGCGATGGGGCTCGTCTCAAGGCCGGGCGCTATCGATTCGCGGGCCCCTACTCGATGCTGGACGTCGAACAAAAGATCGCGGAAGGCGACGTGGAGCGCCGCGAGGTGACGTTCCCCGAGGGTCGCAACTTGTTCGAGATGGCCGAACTCGTCAACAAGGTCGGCCTGAGCAGCGCGGATTTTCTGTCGGCCGCGAAAGACCCCGCGATCCTCACCGACCTGGACGGCCAGGCGACGTCGCTCGAGGGCTACCTCTTTCCGGAGACCTACGACATCAAGGACGGCTCCACGTCAGGGACTCTCGTGGGCGAGATGGTCAAACACGCGCGCGGCGTGTTTGACAGCCTCGGCTTGACGACTTCGGGCCGCACCATTGACGGCCAGGCCCTGAGCCTGCGCCAGATCGTCACGCTGGCGTCGATCGTGGAGCTGGAGACCGCGGCACCTGCAGAACGACCGCACATCGCGGGCGTCTTCCTGAACCGACTCCGCGTCGGCATGCGATTGCAGACGGATCCGACCGTGATCTACGCCATGAAGCTTCAAGGTCAGTATCACGGCAACATCCGGAAGTCAGACCTTGCGAGCGACTCGCCGTACAACACGTATCAGGTCGCGGGCCTCCCGCCCGGCCCCATCGGATCGCCCGGCCGTACCGCACTTGAAGCGGTGCTGAATCCGGATGTGACGGACGACCTCTACTTCGTGAGCCGCAACGACGGCACGCACGTTTTCTCGAAGACGTTGACCGAGCATGAGCGCGCGGTGGATACGTATCAGCGACATCGATCGGCGGAATCCAGACCAGCGGTACCGGCAACGGACGCCGCGGCAACCAAGCCCTCTCCCGCACCGTCCCCCCGGCCGCCTGCGCAGAAGCGCAAGTGAAGCCCGGGACGACCGGAATCCGATTCGCCACGCTGGCTTTCGCCATCGCGTTCGTCGCCCTCATCGCGAACGGACGAGCGATCGGCTCGGGCGATACCAACGTGGTCGAGAAAACCGCGGCCGCGCTCGTTCAGCACGGGTCATTCATCCTTCCCGAGGGAGAGCCTCTGGACCCCTTCACGCGCTCGGCCATCGGCGGACGCGTGTCCATCTACCCAGCCCTTCCCGCTCTCATGGCGGCGCCTTTTTTCTGGGTGTTCAGTCTGTTCTTCGACCTCAATCCGAGCGGGATCCAGGTCGCGGGAAAGCTGACGGCGGCGCTCTTCTCCTCCGTCGCTATCGCGATCATGGCGACAACCTTCCGAAGACGTACCTCGGCGCCACGCGCGCTGGCCTCCGCGTTGATCGTGGGTTTGGGAACGAGCATCTTCTCCACGGCCCAGGCGCTTTGGCAGCATCCGGCGGTGCTCGTCTTCCTGAGCATCGCGCTTGCGGCCCTCGATACGACTGAATCGCCAGAGGACACGACGCGACTTCGGTCGTCATCCATCGCCGCCTTGAGCCTGGCGCTCACCGCCGCTTGTCGGCCCGCCTGTATTCCGATGTGCGCGGTTCTGTTTCTGTATCTGATCCATCGACGGAGGGCTCAAGCGTCCCTGCTGATCTCGATCGTGCTCCTGCCCGCGGCGGCCGTGGGTTTCTACAACCAGATGTTCTTCGGGGCGCCCTGGCGCTTCGGACAAAACGTGGGTGGACGTTTCTTCGGAGCCTTTCCAGAATCCCTCGCCGGGCTTCTTGTTTCTCCCGGCCGTGGCCTCCTGGTGTTCACGCCGCTCGCTTTCCTGGCGGGCTGGACGCTGATCCGCGCGGCTCGTTCGGGGTCGATGGCGAGAGCTTTGTCGGTCGCAGCTCTCACCCATTTTCTTTTCATCTCCGGCTGGAACGAGTGGCACGGCGGTGAGTCGTTCGGCCCGCGTCTGCTGACAGACTTGCTCCCCGTTCTGTTTTTCTTTCTTCCCGAGGCCATGAACGCAGCGCCTAGAGTTTTCGCGGCGCTCGCCGCGGTCTCCGTGGGGGTTCAGCTGATCGGGGGATGGACCTACGACTACAGGTGGGAACGCCTTCATCAA
>JBDTQB010000284.1:0-6246 GCA_039932395.1 Vicinamibacteria bacterium
ATGCCGCCTTCGAATTCGACGATCCGGATCCGAAAGCCATCCGCGCGCCTTTCGGCGATCGCGACT
Source organism: Vicinamibacteria bacterium (assembly GCA_039932395.1). Classification (GTDB taxonomy): domain Bacteria; phylum Acidobacteriota; class Vicinamibacteria; order Fen-336; family JAGNNV01; genus JAGNNV01. Next base: position 67 of record JBDTQB010000284.1, read on the forward strand.
CGATCGGCGCGCCCCTCGACTACGGCGGGGTCATCATCGATCCGGGGGCCACCGGCCGCACCGCTATTCTCTTCTTCGCGAATCCGCGCGGGATCCAGTACGACGCGGTGAGCGACGACGGCTCGGGCGAGGACTCGTCACCTGATTTCTACTGGGATTCGGCCGCGCGCATCACCGAGAAGGGCTGGACTCTGGAGATCCGGATTCCGTTCTCGTCGCTGCGCTATCCGAAGACTGCGGTGAACACGTGGGGGATCATGCTGTACCGAAACTATCCCCGCGATTTCCGGTACCAAATCTTCAGCACGCGCCTGCCGCGCGGTGGAAATTGTTTCATCTGCAATTCGAGCAAGCTCGAAGGCCTTCGTGACCTGCCATCGTCAGGAGGCATCGTTATCGCGCCCTATGCGACCGCCAGTCAGGATTGGGTGACGGATGACGGTAAGGACGGGCTGAAGCGCAGCCCGTTTGACGGAAAAGGTGGCGTCGACATCAAGTGGCGGCCGAGCGCCAACCTCACGGTGGACGGCACCGTGAATCCCGACTTCTCCCAGATCGAGTCGGACGTTCCGCAGATCTCCACCAACGAGCGCTTCGCCTTGTTCTATTCGGAGAAGCGCCCCTTCTTTCTCGAAGGGATCGAACTCTTCTCGACACCAATTCAGGCGGTCTACACCCGCACCATCACGTCCCCCCGTTGGGGCGTGCGCGCGACCGGCAAGGTGGGGTCGCTTGGCTATGCGGCCCTCGCGGTTGAGGATCGCGGCGGTGGCAGCGTCATCCTTCCCGGTTCGCTCGGGTCCGACTTCGCCGATCAGGACTTCACGTCCTGGGTTGGAATGGCGAGGGTGAAGCGCGACTTTGGTCGTTCGTTCCTGAGCGCTCTTGCGGTCACGCGTGAGGTTGAAGGCGGGGGATCGAACCGAGTGTTCGGTCCTGACTTCCGCTATCAGCGCGGGACCTCCGACACGGTCACGGGTCAGTTGCTCTTCAGTCAGTCGACGACTCCTGTCCGCCCTGAGCTCGCGACCGAGTGGGACGGACGTCATCTCGACGATCACGCCGCGCGGGTCGGATGGCAGCACTCCACCACGCACCTGGACTGGGTCACGCATTTCCAGGACATCGGGGAAGACTTCCGCGCCGACAGCGGCTTCGTGCCCCAGGTTGGCTATCGCCAGTTGTTCGGGGAAAGCGGATATACGGTTCGGCCGAAAGGATTCTTGCGCCGCGCGCGTGTCTTCAGTTCCATCGATCGCCAGACCGACCGCGGCGGCGGCCTTCTCCAGCAGCAGTTTACTGCCGGTGGCGGCATGGATGCGGCGTTCAACTCGACTCTGGTCCTTGGCTACGAGTACGGTCGCAACCTCACCGGAGGTCGCATCCTTTCGCGCTCGAATGGATACGTGATCGCCCGTACGAGTCTGTCCCAACTCGTCAACAACGTGACTCTTGGAGTGACCTTCGGCCAGGACATTGACTTCGCCAACGCCCGTCGCGGCACCGGCGCCAGCCTGAACTTCAACGCGTCTCTGCGCCCAACCGATCATCTGGCGCTCACCCTCAATGATTCGCTGCGCTTCCTGAACGTAAACCTCGGACCGGCGACCACGGGACGGGTGTTCACCTCACGCGTGGATCGGGTTCGTGCGACCTACACCTTCACGGCCAAGAGCTTTGTTCGCGCCATCGCCCAATGGGTCCAGACGACGCGCGACCCGGCGCTCTATCTCAGCAGCGTGTCGGCGAGCAGCCACAGCTTCTCCGGCTCGCTCCTGCTCGCCTACAAACTCAACTGGCAGACGGTCCTGTTCGTCGGGTACGGCGATGATCGCGAACCCAACGAACGCGATGCGCTGAAGCCGATCGCCCGTTCCCTCTTCGCGAAGATGTCCTACGCCGTTCAGCGCTAACCCTCTGGGGTGATGGAGAGGGTCCGGTCCCGGGTCAGTCTCAGGAATGTCCCCTCGTCCATCGGCTTCGCGATGAAATAGCCCTGGGCCATGTCACAACCGATCTGACGCAGCAGATCCCAGTCTTCCTGAGTTTCGACCCCTTGTGCTACTGATGAAATCTTCAGCGTCCGCGCCAGGTCCAACGTTGACTTCAGGAGGTCCCGGCCGGCCTGGCTGTTGCACGCATTCGTGACCAGCGATCGATCGACCTTGAGTTCGGTCAACGGGATCCGCGTGAGTTGGGCGGCCGACGAGGCGCCGGTGCCGTAGTCGTCCATCGACAGGCCGAAACCCTTCGCAGCCAGGCGGTGGAGATTCTTGAGAACCACCCCGCTCTCACTTTTGCCCGCCGACTCTGCGATTTCGAGGATCACGCGCTTCGGTTCGACACCCTCGGCCTGAACCAGTTCTGTGAGTCGGTCCGGCAGATCCTCTGCGAGCAGAGACTTGATCGAAATATTGACGGCGACCTGAACATCGAAGCCGGTGACGAATCGCCACCTTCGGCAGAAGGCCGCCGACTTCTTCAGCATGGTGAAGGTGAAGGAATCGATCAAGCCATTGTTCTCGAGAGTCTGGATGAACGCGTAGGGCGCGATCAGGCCTTCCTGGGGATGGCGCCAGCGGGCCAGCGCTTCGGCGCCGAGCATTCGGCCGGTGGTGAGGGAGACCTTCGGTTGGAAGACCGGTTCGAACTCATCGTTCTTGAGGCCCTGAACGATCTCCGCGAGCGAGAACGACGGACCGGTTGCCCGAAGGCGGTTCAAATGCGGTCTCACCGTCTGGGGTTGCAACCCGATGAGCGCCGCGAGCTTTGCCGCACTCACCGGCTTCTCAATCGCGCCCAGCACCTTGACGCCGAGGCTGCGCGTCGCGGTTTCCAGTTGAGCGACGTGCGACCGTTCCATCGCACTGATGAGCACGAGCGAGGCCGCACTTCCGCCTTCCAGCAACCGCTTCGCCAGGTCTGCGATATCCAATCCCGGGATATCGCAGTCGATCAGCACAAGATCCGCCGGAGTGGGTGACTCCTTGATGACCGCCAGCGTAGACAGCGGGTGGGCCGACGTCAGGATTTTCGTGGCGCCTAGACCCGCGAGGGCTCTCGTCAGGACCTCGCGCTGAAACTCGTGATCGTCGACGATCAGGAAAGTCATGTCCTGGATGCTCATCGGCTTTCCTCCCGGTACACGTCCAGACGCTCAAGCTCGTGGCGGAAGCCTTCCATGCCGGACTCCACGGCCTTGGCATCCTCCGCGCTGCCCGCGCGGCCCACAACATCGGCCGCCGCGGCGAGCGCGTCGGCCCCGGCGGAGAGGCCGGACCTCCTGATACGGTGGCACACGAGCACGATCTCCGGGAAGTTCGATGTTTCCACCGCAAGAGACAGCCGCGCTGCGTCCTCGTCGGTGATCCGAAGGAACATCCTGAGCATTTCCTTTTGCGCCTCGGCGTCGTCTCCGAGAACGCCCGCGAGCACGGTCGGATCGACGGGTGCGGCGATGCGCGGGATCGGCAACCAACGGTCCAGCTTTTTCGCGAGAGCATTCGGTTCGATCGGCGATTGGAGGTGAGTGTCCATTCCCGCGGCCAGGCAGGCATTGACATCTCCGCCCTCGTTCATGCATCCCACGATCGGCACACGCGGAGCGCCGCTCGCCTTTTCAGCCTCGCGAATCCCGCGCGCCAGTTCATACGCGTTCATTTCCGGGCGGTTGCAGTCGGCGAGCACAATTCCAAAGCGTCCGGACTTCCATTCGAAGAAGGCGACGTCCCGGTCGTTCACGTGCTCCACCGCGTAGCCGAGGACCTTGATCTGCCGGATCAGGGAGAATCGGTCGGGAGAGTGATCGCCGGCAAGCAGAACGCGTTTGCGTTCGTTTTTGTTTTCGGTTGGAGGCTCTGACGGCTCCGGCGCAGCCACCACCGGCAACTCGGCCGGCTCCGGCACATGAACCACCGGCAATTCCGCCGGCTTCGGCGCTTCCACCACTGGCAACTCTGCCGGTTCCGGCACGTCTACCACCCGCAGTTCCGCCGGTGGTGACACATCCACCACCAACTCCTCGAGGCTTCCCACTGAGGGAAGGGTCCGATCCGTTTCGACAAGCTCATGACCCAGGTCGAGGACGACGACGCCTGCCGCGGGGAGCGCAGGTTGTCGCGCATCGGCACCGATGACGGTTTCGAGGATGGGCGGTTCGACGGGCGATTCGGTGAGGAGCGGAATCGGCGGCGGGATGGGAACCTGGATGGGCGGTGGGATGGGTGCGGCCAGATTCTTTTCGCGCGTGACGTCCGACCAGTAGCCCTCCCAAACGTGGCGACCATCAGCGTCCGTGACGACGTTGGCTGATGTCCGGAGCCAGCGGACTTCGCCCGAGGCGTGAGTGATGCGGAAGTCGTGTCGGAGAGACTGAAGGCGAAGTGCTGATCGGTCCATGGCCGCTTGAAGCGCAGGCCGGTCTTCCTCGAGCACGTAGTCCCAGAAAGCAGAAGCGTCTCGAAGGAGAGAGGCAGGTTGAGTCCCGAAGAGTTGAAAGACTGAGCGCGTGACGAACGTGAACGTGCCGTGCTGCGATGCGTGGCTTCCTGAAACCAGGCGAAAGGCGGCCCCCGGAAGATTCTCGATCATGCTGGAAAAAGCGTGTTCCACGGGATCCGCCGTTTTCCTTCTCATCAGAGCCGCGATGTATCCCAACACGATGAGCAGGCTCAGGGCAATGGCCATGACCTGAATGGCCTGCGGGATCTTCTGATCAGATTGTTCCGCGCGCCGCAGAGCCAGGGCTTGGTTCTCGGTGACCTGGACCGCGGTCAGGAGCGTGCGGATGGGTTCCACCGCCGAAGGTGCGGAGGCGACCGGGCCATTCAGTTGGGTGGCCGCTTCCGTTCGATTGAGCTCGGAGCCGCTTGTCTCCACGTACTGTTTGACCAGGCCGTCGAGACTGCTCCCGCGACGCTTCTGCTCCGCGTCTGTCGCGGTCAAAGCCTCGAGGTGGGTGACCGCGGCACGTAGCTCTAAGACCGCCTGATCGCGTTCGGCCAGGAATCTTTCGGCACCCGCAAGCAGATAGATGCGTTTCGCGTCCTCAGCTTTGTCGACCTGGCGATTCACCTGGTCGACGGCCCGTAGAGTCTCCATGCCTCGGGCGATCCCGCTTGTGGCCGCGGTCGATCGGGCGGACGCTTCGAGGAGGAACCACGACGCGAGTGCCACCGCCCCCAGGCTGATTCCGAACCCGAGATGCGTCCATAGGCTGATTTGATTGGACTTCACCGGTTCGGCATCGTTTGTCCGTGTGCTGACGCTCCGAGATTTCATCTAACCCCAGGGTAGGCACGGTTGGGAAGGAGCGTCTGTGCGTTGTCACACCTAGCCAGTCGCCCATCATGGCACCAGCCGCTTGTGAGCCAGCCAGTGCCCGGATTCACTCAGAGGTCTGCGTGGCTCCGGGTGGGGCGTGAGACGGAGCGAAGGCACGGGCTTGGGTGGGCTAGCGCACAGACCCTTGTCGAACAGGTATGCAGACTGGGAGCATCAGAGGACCGCCCAACTCTGAACGCGATGGGTCCCTCCCCCGGAACAGCCGTTCGGAGTGATCTTTCCTACCCATCCGGTTTCCGGCAGATCAAACGGACAGGATCAACATGAATATCGGAGTTGTCGCCGTGGTCAAGGCGCCGGGAAAGGCGCCCACCGGCATTCGTGGCTTTGACGAAATCAGCGGCGGCGGCTTGCCCCGCGGGAGAACCACTCTCATCGTGGGCGGCCCCGGCTCCGGCAAGACTATTTTCGGCCTCGAGTTCCTGGTGACGGGAGCGCGCGAAGACAAGCAACCGGGAATTTTCGTGGCGTTTGAAGAGGCTTCGAAACGCATCGCGTCGAATGCCGCGAGTTTCGGCTGGGGCCTGGATGAGCTGACGCCCAAATCCCTGGCCTTCATCGACGCTCAACCCAGCCCCGATCTGGTGCAGTCGGGAGAGTTCGATCTGGGCGGCATGCTGGCGATGCTGGAAGCCAAGGTGCGTCAGATGAAGGCACGTCGGATCGTCTTCGATGCGCTCGACATCGTCTTGTCTCTCCTGCCGGACGCCGCCACCAAAAGGCGCGAGGTCTATCGCCTTCATGAGTGGCTGCTCGCGCACGAGCTGACCGCGGTCGTCACGGCCAAGGCGGGCGGCGACGATGCGAGTTCGATCAGCACCGCGCAATTCGGCTTCA
>JBDTQB010000285.1:0-6165 GCA_039932395.1 Vicinamibacteria bacterium
TGCCTCAACTCTTTGCGGCTTAAGGCCACTCAGTGTTTTGGTTTCAGGACGCACCATCCGCAGACCATACGCCGAGTTCGGCTGACTGTGAACGTCTTAAACAGCCGAGCGAGCCACGTCCGATCGATCAAGCGCGGAGACGACGGCGAACGTCAGCAGTCCCACGCCGACCGCGATCGTGCCGGGAATCATCGGATTGGTGTGGTACTTCGTGATCTCAAGCAAAACCATCGCATAGAAGATGGTCATGCCCACGATGGGTGCTACGAAGGCCGCCAGCCGCGACTGGCTCTTCGAGTAGATCCCAAACGCGACCACGGGCACGATGGCGGCGGTGAATGCGAGCACGCCGTTGAGCGCGAAGATGAGAACCGAAACCGAAGTCGAGGTGAGTTCGCGCCAGGCCAGCAGAGAGACGATGGGCACGAGCATCACGAAGAAGAGCCGCGCCAGAGTCAGTTCATTGATGGCCTGACGCTGGAACTTCTGCAGCAGCGGTCGCACGACGTCGTGAGAAAAGATCGACGCGAGGGCCAGGATGATCGATTCCAGAGTCGAGAAGCCCGCGGCGAGGACGCCGGCGGTGACGAGGGCGCGCACCACCGGAGAGAAGTGATTGACGAAATAAGTTGCCATGACAGTGTCGGCCGTGAGACCCGGGCCATCGCCCAGTTCCAGTCGCGCGTAGAGACCCGCGATCACCACCAGCTTGAACAACACCATGAAAGCAGAAGCGGTCAAGAGGTAGACGTTGGTCTCGCGCTCGTTGCGGAGGTACAGCGACTTGACGATGAGGTGAGGCAAGAGTGCGGTCGCAACGCCCATCACGAACTGAGCGACGATGGTCTCCCAGTAATCGCGATAGAGATTGCTCGCAGGGTTGACGCTGTCAGCCAGGAAAGGCCCGGCTGCGCGCAGCTTGTCGAAGAACGGGCCCAGACCATCCGAGAAGTGGGACGCGCCCGAGAAAATCAGGAAAAGCGCCACTGCGGTCACCATGAAGCACTGCACGAAGTTGGTGGCGATCAGGGTGGAAGTGCCGCCGAAGAAGATGTAGGCGCAGGCGAACGCGATGACGAACACCGCCGCGGGAATCACCGGGACACTGAGCCCCTTCGATAGAACCTGGGCCAGCGAAACCGCGATCAGTACGACATACGCGATCTGCAGTAGCGACACACATCCAAAAAAAATGCGCAGGTTTGAACTCCGGTAACGATCGCCCACCCATTGAGCGAGAGTCAGCGCCTCGAACTTCTCCCCGATGTGTCGAAAGCTCTTGCTAAAGAGAAAAAGGCCGGTCACCAGTCCCGCCGTGGACGACAGAGCGAGGGCGACGAAGGCCGAGTAGCCGTAGAGCCAGACCAATCCGGGATTGATGACGAAAGTCGCGGAACTCACCGACCCCGCGGCGACCGCCATGCCGATCACGACCGGATGAGTGGACCGCGCGCCGATCGCGAAGACTTTGAAGGAGGAGGCGCGTTTGGACAGAGCGCTCACCGTGACGATCAACGTCAGGTAGCAGACCACCGCCACCCAGGTGAATGTCGACTCGGGCACGCGGGCAGCTTAGCGCCTCGGATCCCCGGTCTCGAAGGGCTTCGCAGGGACGATCAGGCGCGATCGTTATAATCCGCGCATGTCCACGACGCGCATAGCGCTCGCCTTGTCCGCCGCCCTGCTCACCTCGTTCTGCGGTGCGCCTCCCACTCAGCAAAACGCCGCAGCCCCTCCGTTCGATCTCGCGAACCTCGCGGGCGGCCGCGCCACCCTCGCCTCCTATCAAGGCAAAGTCGTCGTCGTCGATTTCTGGGCAACCTGGTGCGGCCCCTGCATCAAAGAGATCCCGGAGTACACAACCTTCAACGCGAAAAATCAGTCGCGTGGAGTCGAGATGCTGGGCGTGATCTTCGATTCGGGGGAAGCCTCTGAGATTCAGGCGTTCCTTCAGAAGACCAAGGTCGCCTACCCGCAGGCTCTCGGCGATGAAGGCATGCTCGACAAATACAAGGCCAATCAGGGCTTTCCCACTACTTTCGTCATCGGCAAGACGGGCTTGATCGTGAAGAAGATCCTCGGCTCACCTCCCGGCAAGTTCGATGACCTTCAGAAGGCCGTCGATCAGGCTTTGAGCTCCAACTAAAACATGTCTCTTACTCCAGAAGTCATTCTCGATGCCCTGAAAGCCATTCAGGATCCCGATCTCCACAAAGATATCGTGACCCTCGGCTTCGTGAAGGACGTCAAGATCAAGGGCTCGGCGGTCGACTTCACCATTGAACTGACGACACCCGCGTGCCCGGTCAAAGACCAGATGAAGGCGCAGGCCGAGGCGATCGTCGGCGGAATGCCCGGCGTGTCGTCGGTCATGGTCACCATGACCGCCCAGGTGCGGGCCCGCGGCGGGATGACCTCGCAGGCGATTCCCGGTATCCGCAACGTCATCGCGGTGGGTGCGGGCAAGGGGGGCGTCGGCAAATCGACCACCACCGTCAATCTAGCGATCGCTCTCGCGAAGACCGGCGCGCGCGTCGGCATCATGGACGCCGACGTCTATGGCCCAAACCTTCCTCAGATGCTCGGCATCGAGATGGAGCCAGGTTCCATCGAACTCACTCCCGACCAGAAGATGATCCCGCCGATCGCCCATGGCGTGAAGGCTCTGTCGATCGGCATGCTCGTTCCGAAGGATCAGGCAGTCATCTGGCGAGGCCCCATGTTGCACAGCGCGGTTCAGCAGTTCATGCGCGATGTCGCCTGGGGCGAGCTCGACTATCTCCTCGTTGATCTTCCACCCGGCACCGGCGACGTGGCGATTTCTCTCGCGCAGAGCGTGGGTGTCGCGGGCGCCGTGGTGGTCACCACACCCCAGGGCGTCTCTGTCTCCGACGTCCGCAAGGCCATCGGCATGTTCCAGAAGCTCAACATCCCCATTCTGGGCGTGGTCGAGAACATGAGCTACTTCATCTGCCCCAACTGCACCGAACGCCATGAGATCTTCGGCAAGGGCGGGGGGGCGGAAATCGCTAGAGACCTCAAGATCCCCCTTCTGGGCGACATCCCGATCGACATGCGGGTGCGCAGCGGTGGAGACGAAGGCACGCCGGTCGTGGTCGCGGCTCCCGATTCGCCCGCCGCGCAGGCGCTGACCACCATCGCGTCCAAGGTGGCCGCGCGGATCTCCATGCAGGCCATGAAGACCCTCAGAATTATCGAGTCTGACTGAGGATTGCCAAGGATCGGTTCAGGCTGTTTGGGCTTGAACTCCGTCCTAGGACAAGGAGTATCCTCCAGCCTTGGCCTTCAGGCTGGCTTAAGACCCTTGCTTTAGAAGTAACGTCCTACACACATTGGAGTTGATAAAGAGCGTATGACCTTGTCTCGAAACCGCCTCGTCTGGGCCATTCCCGCCCTTCTTCTGTTCTCGGGTGCGTGCAAGAAGAACGCGACCACTACGACCACCACCTCGACCGACGCGACCACAACAACAGACGGCACCGCCACAGTCACCATGGTCCTCACTCCCGACCCGGCCACCGCCTCGGTCTCGACCGATGGTGGCTTCACCTGGCAGGGCGCCTTCACCGCCACGGTCACGAACACCAACACCACGCCGATCACGATCAACTCGATCACGGCCGATTTGCAGCAGTCATCCGGCGGCATCGTGATCAAGCCCCTGCCCGATACGGACGAATCGTTCCGCTTTGACGTGCGTGCGCCCTTCAACCGCATCGATATCAACGGCAACATGGCCATTCCCTTCACCTTCTTCTACACGCTGCCGAACCGTGGTCGTGAGTCTCTGGTGACGATCACCCTCGCGGTGACCACCGATGCGGGGGCAGCGGGTTCGGTCGCGAGTACGGTAAAGATTCAGTGAAACGCATTGGAGGGCTTTGTGCCCTTCTTCTGGCGGCTCATACCGAGGGAGGCATACAGAACGTTTCGTTCAAGGCGTTCAGCAGCTTTCAACTCGGTCCTTCCGCGGCCGCGGTTCCCAGCCAGCCCGTGGCGGTGGTGGTTGGAGACTGGAACCTTGATGGCAAGGCGGATCTAGCCGTTCTTGATTCCGCGAACGACCGCGTGTCCGTGGTTTTTGGCGGCGGTGGCTCGTCCTTCCTTCAGGCGGTTGAGTTTCCGGTCGGAGCCAACCCGATCGCCCTGGCCGCGGCTGATTTGAACTTCGACGGAGCCACTGACCTCATCGTGCTGAGCAGGGGTTCGCGGACCGTCACCGTTCTCGCGGGCACCGGAACTTCATTCAGTCCCGCGCGTACGATCGCCATCGGTGGTTCGGGTCAGCTCGTGGGGTTCGCGCTTGGGCTTTGGGATACAGACCGCCTGCACGACCTGGCGATCGCCACAGCGGGCGCTACGTCGCTCGACATCTATCACGGTGATGGCGGGTTCGGATTCGTCCAGACCGGCCAGATCCCCGCACCTCCCGACCTGAACTTCCTCGCTGCGGCGGATCTCGACGGTGACGGGCGCACGGACCTCATTGTGGGTAGCCCCGGCACCGGAACCGTCTGGGGCTATCAGCACACAACTCTGACAGACGGCACGATCCTAGGACTGGGCGCGCCCAAGCAGTATCAGGTGGGAACAAAACCCAGTGCCGCGACCTTCGGCGACTTCAACCGCGATGGCCGCATCGACGTCGCGGTCGCGAATCAGGGCTCCGACGATGTATCGCTGCTTGTCCAGAACTCAAGCGGTAATTTCAGCTCGGTGACGCTCGCCAAGGTGGGCAGCGGCCCGACCGCAATCGTCGCCGCAGACTTCAACGGGGACGGCGGTCTTGACATAGCTACGCTGAACACGGGATCGAGCGATATCTCCGTCGGCCTGGGCAGTGGGACCGGTGGCTTCGCGATAGGGACAGCCATCGCGGCGCGAAGTTCAGGTCAGACGCTGAATGCGGCCGACGTGAACGGTGATGGTCTGGCCGATCTCATCTCCACCAGCAGCGGCGCCTCCGATATCTCCGTCTACGTCAACGCGGGCTCGGGCATTCTGGCCACCAGTGGCACCTACCTCGTCGGCGGCCAGCCGATCGCGCTTCAAACGGGCGACCTCGATCGCAACGGCACCGCGGACATCGTCACCGCCAACTATCAGTCGGCCGACGTGTCGGTGCTCCGTTATCAGGCGCCGTCCGGATTCCTGGCAGCGGCGCAGTATCCGGCCGGGGGCACGAATCCGGTTGCGGCGGCTCTCGCCGACTTTGATGGCGATGGACTGATGGATCTGGCGCTCGCGAACTACACCTCGGGAACCATCGCGTTGCTGAAGGGTGACGGTGCGGGTCATCTCGGAAGTCCTGTCTTGGTAATCTCCGGCCTGGTCCAGCCCCGTGCCTTGGTCGCCACGAAGCTGAACGCGGATGCGTTGCCCGACCTCGTCATCGCGGTGGAAGGCACCCGTGAGGCAATTGCCTACATCAATACCGGCGGCACATTCCGCAAGGCCGGATCCGCCCCGGTCGGTGGCTCCGCATTCACACTTGCAGCAGGCGACCTGAATGGCGATGGTCTGGTCGACATTGCGGTCGCCAATGCCCAGGACGACGATGTCTCCGTCCTGCTTGGCGACGGCAACGGCGGGCTCAGCGCCAAGTCGCGTCTTGCGGTGGGCACGCGTCCCCTGGGGATCGCCATGGCGGATCTCAACCGGGATGGCCGCATGGATCTGGTGGTTGCGGTCAGCGGACTCGCTACGGTTCGTCCGTTGATGGGCGATGGATCGGGCAACTTCACCGCCGGCGCGAGCTACACCGTGGGCGGCCAGCCTCGCTCGGTGGTGGCGGCCGACTTCAACGGCGACTCCATCCCCGACATCGCGGTTTCGAACCAGGGCTCGCAAACGATTTCCGTCCTGATCGCGAATGGGACCGGCGGCTACAACGCGGAAGCCCGCTACCTTGCGGGCTCTTCTCCGGGAACGCTGCTGGCGGCCGACATCAACGGGGACGGCCGCACGGATCTCATCGTGGCCAACCTTGGCGGCAACAGCGTCACGGTGTATGTGGGCAAGGGCGACGGAACGTTCCTCGGCACCGTTATTCCCGTCACGACCCCGACCAGCTAACCGGCGTTGTCCTGACCTCGCTCAGGGGTCGCGCCTGAGCACCACGAACCCGTCCTTGACCTCAAGGAT
>JBDTQB010000286.1:0-6150 GCA_039932395.1 Vicinamibacteria bacterium
CTCGCCCCTTGCAACTGAAGGCGACCAGCCGAGTTTCGCTGCACGCACGGCACTTCAATCGGGTAAAGCCGCGACAGACAAGCCCGCAGTCGAGGTAGGTGAGGGCTCGTTCGCACACGTCGCCCGAAAAAGGCTTTGCGGTGAGGGGGGCTCCCGTCCTTCGCTTCGCTCAGTCTCGAATCCACGATGGCGTGGTCAGGAGCGTCAGCATCGGCGCATTGGTCTCGCGCGTTGGTGCTTTCGCGACACATCAGCGTTCGGGCTTGACCTTGCCCTGGTGGCACAGGAAGCACTGAAGATTCGGCATGCGTGCGACCTCGAAGTATGTCGGGATCTCCTTGAAGAGGGCGTTCATCTTGACGACAATGCCCTTCTGGGGCTTCGAATTGCCCTCCCATCTAGGAACGTCGTGGCAATGTTCACAGCCCACGCCGAGCGACGCTGCGTAGACGCTCATAAAGATCCCACGTTCCTCCCTGGCACCGACAAAGACGTCGTCATGCTTAGCCTTGATCGTCTCCCACCTCTCTCGCGGAAGCCTCGCGGGTCTCGTATTCCCGCGATGACATGTCCAGCATGTGATCCCGCCGAAATCCTTCAGCGTCCCCGCATTCAAGCCTTCGACCATCCGCATCATGCGCTGTGCGAATGCGTATGTGGGTTTTGGCGCAGCTGGATTCGGCGATTGCGGGTTGTGGCAGTGGTCGCACTCAACGCCTAAGGCACGATTGAATGCCAGTGTCTTGGAATGATGGTCAGGTGAATCCGGAGGCGGCCCCGGCGCTACGGTGGCCGCGATCAGCAGCAATGCGATGACAAGTGGCACAAAACCGAATCTACAGCGTCGGGCGGAGCGTAAGTCCATCCTTCACTCTCTGCGGCAGGTCACGATGAGTCGCGGCCACGATCTGGACGTCCACCTTGATCGTCTTGTTGCCCCCCACTCGCTCGAACTCACGCTCTTCGAGAAAGCGAAGGAGTTTTACTTGCACGGTCAGCGAGACATCGCCGATTTGGTCGAGGAACAGGGTTCCGCCCGCGCTGCTGAAGCTGACGACCTGAGCCCAGCCAGCGCGTAACAAGAACATTCTTTACCCGACCGATTCTCGTATTTTCGCCGACCGCGCACGGGAACGCGCCTTGTCCTCCCCGGGGAGGGCTCTATCGGGCCGCAGGCGGTCGCCCGACCTATCTGCTGTCATCCAACGAATGACTTCGGCGCAGTCCATCACGCCCACGAGCCGGCCATCTTCTACGACGGGAAGGAGATCAGTCGCTCCTTGACCATGCGCTCGGCAAGGGTTTCAACGTCGTCATCGAGACCAAGGGTCTTGACATCGGCGCTCATCCCATCCCGCGCGTCGGTTCCAAGGCAACCCTCACTCCCCTGGTCGGATCGACGAGCCCCACGGTCGTCAGATCGAAGCCCATGCGCGTTGGAACATCAAGGCCTCATTGCCGCGCGAGAGCGGGGCAGGGGAGCTATCGGACGCCCGCACGGTTTCCCTTCGCCTCCGCAGCCGCCACCTGGAACGTCATGGCAAGCGCGACATCCGGATTCAAGGAGATGGAATCGATACCCTCATCAACAAGCCACGCGGCGAACTCCGGATAGTCCGATGGCGCCTGTCCACAGATCCCGATCGGTTTTCCGACGCGACGGGCCGCGGCGATCGCACGCGCAATGAGCCAGCGTACGGCGTCGTTGCGCTCATCGAAGAGGTGAGCCACCGTCCCCGAATCCCGATCCAGACCGAGCGTGAGTTGAGTGAGATCGTTTGAGCCGATCGAGAACCCGTCGAAGACGCGCAGGAACTCCTCGGCGAGGATGGCGTTCGCGGGGACTTCGCACATAGCGTAGATCTCGAGACCATTTTTCCCCTGCCGGAGACCGTTCGCCGCCATCGCCGCGATGACGCGTTTGCCCTCATCGACCGTGCGGCAGAACGGGATCATCACCTTGACGTTGGTGAGCCCGAGATCGTCGCGGACTCGGCAAAGAGCGGCGCACTCGAGGGCAAAGCCTGCAGCGTAGCGATTGTCGTAGTAGCGGGACGCTCCGCGGAAACCAAGCATCGGGTTCTCCTCGGACGGCTCGAATTCCTGTCCTCCGAGCAACTGCGCGTACTCGTTGGTCTTGAAATCGCTCATCCGGACAATCACGGGCTTCGGGTAGAAGGCCGCGCCGATCCGGGCGATTCCTTCACTGAATCGTCGGACGAAGAACTGAGGCGCCTCTTCCGAACCGATCCGGTTGGCGATCTCCTTCACTGCCTGCGCACTCTTGAGCGTCGGATAGTGCGCGAGCGCCATGGGATGAATGCCGATATGGCTGGTGATGATGAACTCCGCCCGTGCGAGCCCTACACCCTGGTTCGGAATGCGCGATAGTTCGAACGCTCGGCCCGGATCGCCGACGATCAGCATCACCTGAGTGCGCGTATCCGGCGCGCTCGAGGCGTCCATGCGATCGATCTGAAATGGGATCACGCCGGCGTAAACGTGCCCGGTCGCACCCTCAGCGCAGCAGACGGTGACTTCGTCGCCGTCACGCAGCGTGCGCGTCGCCGTCTCCGTCCCGACGATGCAGGGCAGTCCGAATTCCCGCGAGACGATCGCGGCATGCGCGGTTCTGCCGCCTTTGTCGGTGACGATCGCGGCCACGCGCCGCATCACGGGCTCCCAGTCGGGATCCGTCATCTCCGCCACCAGCACCTCTCCCGCCTGCACGGTCGCGAGAGCGTGAGCGCTCCGAACCACGCGGACCCTTCCCGTAGCGATTCGTGTTCCCACCGCCTGACCGCTGACCAGTGGGAGTCCGGGCGCCTTCGTCAATCGGTGGACTTCCGTCGTGGCCGTATGGGCCTTATTCGAGTGCACCGTCTCGGGTCGCGCCTGCACGATGAACAGTTCGCCGCTGATCCCGTCCTTGGCCCACTCCAGGTCCATGGCCTGCGCGCGACCGGCCAGCGCCGAATAGTGCTTTTCGATGAGGCAGGCCCATCGCGCCAGCGTCAGCACCTCGTCATCGCTCAGACAGAAACGTGCGCGATCCGCGGTGGGGGTGGGTTCGCTGCGCGTCGCCTTGCTCCCGTCCGCATAGACCAGCCGCACCTCCTTCGTGCCGATCTGTCGACCGATGATCGCACGGTGATGGGTAGCGAGCGTGGGTTTGAACACGGTCCATTCGTCCGGCGTGACGACGCCCTGGACCACGAACTCCCCAAGCCCGTACGATCCCGAGACGGTCACCACGTCGCGGAACCCCGATTCTGTGTCAAGGGTGAAGATCACGCCTGCGCTCGCCTTGTCCGAGCGCACCATCGGCATGACGCCGACCGAGAGGGCTACTTTCAGCTGGTCGTATCCGAGCCGGGCGCGATAACTGATCGCGCGATCCGTGAACAACGATGAGTAACAGGCATGGACGGCTCTCAGCAGGCCGGCGTGCCCGCGAACGTTGAGAAAGGTTTCCGCCGCCCCGGCAAAAGAGGCCTCGGGCAGATCCTCCGCGGTCGCCGAAGACCTGACCGCCAGTTCGGGCTCGCCCCCGACCCGCGCGCTCAAACGATCGTACGCGCCGAGAATCGCGACGCGGAGTTCCTCGGGAAGTGGTGTTTCGAGGACGGCGGCGCGTGCCGTCTGTCCACGGCGCGCCAGTTCCGCAAGGTCCTCAGGATCGAAGGCGGAGAACACGTCACGAAGACGGCCCTCAAGACCGGCGGTGCCCAGCAGGAGCCGATAGGCGTCTGCGGTGGTGGCAAAGCCGTCGAGCACGCCGACCCCCTGAGATTTGAGCGCGCGGAACATCTCGCCGAGCGAGGAGTTCTTTCCCCCGACCCTTGGCAAGTCGGCCAGACCGATGTCCGCGAAGTCGAGAACGTGCCCCTTGGTCGAAGGCAGTGCGGTTCCGGCGTTCGTCATGATGCCTCCTGTGTGCCGTGACGTCCGTGCGCGGCGCTCCGGTTCATCGCGGCGCCGATGGTGTTCTTGCCCTGAGACCCAGCCTTCCGGCCGAGCGACGCGAGAAATGCCTTGACCGTCGGAGGCATTTCTCGGCACCCACATTGCTTCGTATGGGCGAGGTGCCACGTAGCGCGTTGCTCGATCGTCGAGCCCATGGGCATGACGTGTTTCGTGTGCCAGGCGGCGTTCATCTTCATCCCACGATCTGCGGGTCGGTCATCTTGTCGGCTGCTTCGATGGCCGCAAGGCGATCGCCAAGGCCGCCCTGGTCCTCGGCTTCTCCTGGGGAGCGCCGGGAGGTCGCACGTGTCCGGTGATCGATCCACAAGCCCAGAGTGGTCGTCATACGAGCCTCCTGATTGTTACGCATGAACGAGCGATTCGGCGGCCACTTGAATCTCCGGATCCATCGTGACCTCCGTGCGAATGGAGTTCCGGATGAGACACACGGACTCCGCTTTCTGAACAAGACGGAGGGCCAGGTCGCGATCCCCTTCGCGCGTGACCTCTACCCTCGGTCGCAGGGTAATCGCGGAAATCCGGAAGCGACGATCCTCACCCAGCTCGAGGGTCCCCTTTCCCGAGCAGTCGACCGCCGCGAGGTCGAGTTTCGAAGCCGCGGCCACCGCGAGGAAGGTGGTCAGCCAGCACGACGTCGCCGCAAGGACGAAGAGATGTTCCGGCGTCCAGAGTCCTGCGATGCCTCCGAATGACGGCGGTGGCCCGATGCTCAGATCGGGGAGACCGTCAACGCTCGATCCCGTGCCGCGGCGGGCCCCGTCCCACCTTATGGAAACCGGATATTGACTATGGACTCCCGACATGACGTCCTGCTTTCTTCGTCCGGCTCTCGTCGCGATAGCGCGATGCCCGGCCTCAGAGACTGCAAGGCGGGTGCCGCTGCCTCTCTCGTCGAAGACCAGACCTTCCTGCCGGATCGTCTCGTTAGGCCGAAAGACTTGCGCGGCGCGCGCCGAGCCCGCGCAATCTCTGCGTCAGGAACCATGACCGCCTCGCCACCCTGGTCCCAGCATCCCCCACGGAAGGTGTTCTTGCGGTCGTTCGCAGCGCGTGATCGTCCCTCTCGTGACCGGCATGACGGTTGCTGTGAGTTCAGAACTCCTGCTGGTCCACTCGTGTCAACAACCCACACCACAGGTCGGCGGGCGTCGTCGTTGCTGTACCATCCTGATGATCGCGAACGACGTTCCTCCTTCGCCGCGTGGAGAGCCAATGAAAGAAGAAGACATCTCGCCGAATCTGAAACAGACCGGCACTGGCACGCTTCATGGGGTCGTTCTGGTCGCGGCGCTGTTTGTGAGCTTGAGCGTGGAAGCGCTCGCATCATCACCGGTGAGTCGGTGCGCCGACTGCCATTTCGCAAATCCGGGCTCGACGAGCCTGTGGCACCTGTCCGACTGGGAGAACTCCGCGCATGGCCGCAAGAATGTGGGCTGCGAGGGATGCCACGGCGGCGATCCCACCACATTCGACTCGTTCGCCGCTCACAAAGATATGGCGAAGCGGGCCCAGTTCGGCAGCCCCGTGCACCGAATGAACCTTCCGAAGACTTGCGGCTCCTGCCACCCAGGGCCCTTCCAGGCGTTCCAGCAAAGCAAACACTACGAACTGCTTCGCGAGGGAGATCGTGACGTGCCGACGTGCACCACCTGTCACGGAAACGCGGGGTCCTATCTCCCGTCTCCCAAGGCACTCGCAAGTGAGTGCTCGCGATGTCACGGCGCCGGGAAGATTGCTCCCAATACCGACCGGCCAGCCGAAGGAAAGTTGAACCTCGTCCGCGTCCGCGAGATCCGCCGGTCGCTGGACGAGTCGCAAGGCCAAATCCGGAAACTCAAGGCCGGTGCTCAGCGGCGGGCGCTTGAAGCCGAACTGAGCGAGGCACGCGGATCGTTGAGGGACGCGGTTCAGTCCGCACACATGTTCGTGTTCGACGAAATGCACGCACGCTTGTCGACCGCGGCGACCCGCGCGGACCTCCTGCGGGAAGGCTCAATGGCTCTCGCCTCGAAACCCACCACGCCTAAGAAGTAGAAACGCCCGCCGACGCAAGGCCGAGGCACGGTCGTCAGGCTTGGCCGCGACGGCCGCGTCCCGCGCTCTCCAAAGTGTGGGCGGGATCGAGGCTGAGGAAGTCCGCCCAGAGCGCCGCACTCCTGGCGC
>JBDTQB010000287.1:0-6145 GCA_039932395.1 Vicinamibacteria bacterium
CTGTGGTCCGCGAAGTCGAGTCGTGAATTCGATCTGAGCCAGTTCAATGAAGGCGACTACGTCCACGCGGTTCAAGACAAGACGGACAGCGAAAACATCTCCAAGGTTCTCTATCCCGCGGATAGCCTGTATGCGGGCAAGGAACTCCGGCTGAAGCAGCAGTACTTCTTCGTCACCGCGACCCTGCAGGACGTCCTGCGGCGCTTCTTCAAGTTCGGCGCGCGCACTTTCAAAGACATTCCCGAGAAAGTCGCGATTCAGCTCAACGACACCCATCCTGTCCTCGGCATTCCGGAGCTGATGCGCATCCTGGTCGACGAGCACGAAGTCGCGTGGGACGATGCCTGGGAGATCACGCAGAAAGTCTTCGGCTATACGAACCACACCGTGCTGCCGGAGGCGCTCGAGAAGTGGTCCGTGGAACTGTTCCGAAAACTGCTGCCGCGGCACTTCGAGATCATCCAGGAAATCGATCGACGTTTCCGCATTCAGGCCGCTTCCCTGGGTGACGACGGCTTGGTCAAGCGCACCGCCATCCTCGATGACGCGGGCTATGTACGGATGGCAAACCTCGCTTTCGTGGGGAGTCATGCGGTCAACGGCGTGGCCGCTCTTCACACCGACATCCTGCGCGAGAAAACCTTCAAGGATCTCGACCGGGTGCTGCCCGGACGGATTTCCAACAAGACCAACGGCATCACGCCGAGGCGCTGGCTGCTTCAGAGCAACCCTGGTCTCGCCATGCTGATCAACGACGCGATCGGTTCCGGCTGGATCCGCAGTCTTGATGAGCTTCGGAAGCTCGCGCCTTTCGCGGAAGACGCGACCTTCCGCGCGGAATGGGCCGGCCTCAAGAGCGTCAACAAAGGCATTCTGGCTGACCGCGCCGCCAAGCTTCACGGCATCACCATTGACCCCGACACGATGTTCGACTGCCAGGTGAAGCGCTTCCACGAATACAAGCGCCAGCTGCTCAACGCGCTTCATGCGATTGCTCTCCACGAGCGTCTGCGCAAAGCGGGAGCTGACGACGCGTTCGTGCCGCGAACCATCATCTTCGCGGGCAAGGCGGCACCCGGCTACGCGATGGCCAAGCTCATCATCCGCTTGATTCATGCGATCGGTCAGCGCATCGCAAACGATCCCATCACCAAAGACAAACTCCGCGTCGCCTTCCTGCCGAACTACTCCGTCTCGCTCGCTGAATTGATCTTCCCCGCGTGCGACTTGAGCCAGCAGATTTCCACCGCGGGCACCGAGGCGTCAGGCACGGGCAACATGAAGGCGGCACTCAACGGCGCGCTCACCATCGGCACGCTGGACGGCGCGAATGTCGAGATCCGCGAGGAAGTGGGCGCCGACAACATCTTCATCTTCGGCCGCACCAAGGACGAGATCGAGGAACTGAAATCGAGCGGCTATTCGCCGCGAAGTTTCGTCGATCAGAACCAGGAGCTCCGCGAAGCCATCGACGTCATCGCGAATGGTTCGCTGGACGGAGGGTCGGGTCTGTATCGGCCCATCGTCGATTCGCTGCTCGGTGACGATCGATATTTCCTTTGCGCCGACTTCGCCGCCTACTCTGACTGCCAGCGTCGCGCCGCGGCGGTCTACGCGGATGTCGATGCGTGGTGGCGGATGTCGATCCTCAATGTCGCGGGCATGGGCAAGTTCTCTTCGGACCGCACGACCGCGCAGTACGCCACGGAGATCTGGAACGCCAAACCCCTGCCCGTGAACGTCAAAGTGATCCGGCCGGACGACGTCTAGGCAGCCCGTGGTGAAAGTCCGCCGCAGCACCGAGACGAGCGATGCGCCCGGATGGCGATGAGTCGAAGAGCCCGAATATCGGGAATATTCGGGCTTCTGAGCGAAGAAGCCAGCCGGGATGCAGCGTTCGTCGAATGCCGGCCGACTTTCACCACGGGCTGCTAGCCCCGAGTCTGCTCCTTCCGCCGCGCAGACCCTTACTTAAAGCCGTTCATCGCCCGTCGGTTCAAGGCGCGGCGCATTGTTACGTTCGTGGCGGTAGCTGGTGATCGCTTCATAGATCACCCGACGGATCCGGTTGATACCACCGAGCGGACGATGTGCTGCCAGGCTGTGCCAGGGATTGAACGAGAGGTTCTCTCCGAAGGCCTCCTGTTCGGGACTGCTGAACTGCTGCGCGGGAATCGTTATCGTCGCGACCTTGATGAAGGGAGATTCACTCTCCTTCCACTCCGTCGCACAATCCTCAACCGGCATGGACACTGGGTCGGTCTGGACTTGCACCATGAAGTCGAAGGACGCATCGTCCTTGTCGAGCGCGGCAACGAGCGCTTGACGGAGATAGTGAGGGCCGCGGGTTGAAGGCGACGCGGTCGTCGCGGAAGCGCCAGGTTTCACCGAGTACTTGACCGCGCCCTCGCCCAACTTGTACGGCGTCGTGCTCCAGTAGCGAATCGACAAAGGACTCTCGGCCTTCAAAGCGAGTATCCGACGGAGGACCGAGGCTGCGCGAAGCAGGTGGGAAGGCTTGACGCCGACCAGCGCGTGCCAGGGATTCTTGCCAACCACTGTCTTGAAGAACGCCAGATACTCACCCGGCTCGCCCACCGGCATCACGGGATCGGAGATGAAGATGAAATCCTGGGTCGCCTTCTCGTCGTCGAGGATCTTTTCGCCAAAAACCTGGCACACCTTGATCGCCATACCGCGGACGTCGGGTTTGGTGTCTGGACCCTTGGCGCTGTTCGAGAATCGGATCCACGCCGGATACGTGGTCGTTCGGGCGAAGATGCCGTGACGGAACCTGTTCGGCACGTCCGCGGAAATGACGAAATCCGCGCGCACGCACCCGTGCGCCTTGGGATGCGCGTCGCGCTTCACGAGATCGCCCGGCGGGATCTCGATGAGGCCGCGTTTAACCAGGGCGGTCGTTTCTTCGGCGATGCGCGCCTCGTCGGGAGAAACTCGTTCTTCGCCGAGGCGAAGGGGCGGCAGGTCGCGAGTCATGGAAGGCCTCGAAGTCTGGGCTTGGGCAAGCCGACCGTTTCTTGGGCGGAACGAACCGGCAAACCGAGATTACGCCCCGCACAGCCTCTCGCCGAAGGCGGCTTGTTGTAAACTTCGCGGCTCTCGCAGCTTCCATGGCCACGGTGGTCACGGTTGCTTTGAGAATCAGGGTTCAAGGGAGCTTCATGCGCCCCCTGGCATCGTCACCGCCTCGACCCTGAATCAACAAGTGTGACGGACCGAAAGCCGGTCGTGGCTCAGGTCAACCAGAAAGAGACAACATGCCTCGCGTAAAGCGTGGGTCCGCACGACGTAACAAGCGGAAGAAAGTACTGAAGCTCACGAAGGGCTTCTTCCTCGGCAAAAGCAAGCTGTATCGCTTCGCCAAAGAGGCGTCCATCCGCGCCGGACAGAACGCCTTTGAGGGTCGCAAGCAGAAGAAGCGGGATTTCCGTTCGCTCTGGATCGTCCGCATCAACGCCGCCTGCCGCCTGGCCGACGTCAGCTACTCGAAGTTCATCTCCGGCCTCAAGGTTTCAGGACTGAACCTCGACCGCAAGGTGCTCGCCGACATGGCCGTGCGTGACGCCGCCGGTTTCGCCAAAGTGGTGGAGTTGGTCAAGCCGCACATCCCGGCTCAGCCGAAGCCTGCCGCCAAGCCCGCCGCTGCCCCCGCCAAGGAAAAAGCCGCCAAGGCTCCCAAGGCCGAAGCAGCCGCCAAGGAGTAGTTGCGGCGGATTCGTACAAGCCGGCGCTCCTCATGAGCGCCGGCTTTCTTATTCCTCTAGAGGACGCACCACCGGATACCTCCCTTGACCTCCCTTGACGATCTGAAGAAGCGGGCGCACGAGCTTCGGGACAAGCTCGAAGGTCAGCTCACGTCCGCCACCGACTCCACATCACTTCAGTCGGTTCGCGATCGTTTCCTCGGTCGCAAGGCCGGCGAAGTCACGGCGCTGTTCAAGGATCTCGGCAAGATGGCCGCCGACGCTCGCAAGGATGCGGGCGAAGCCCTCAACGCGCTGAAGGAATACAGCGAGACGAAGATCGGCGAAGCGGAAGCCCGCTTCGAACGGAAGCTTCGCGAGTCGCGCCTCTCCTCTGAACGCATCGACGTCTCCCTACCCGGCCGCGCGCGCGCGATGGGCAGCAAGCACCCGCTCACTCTCGTACGCGAAGAGGTCGAGGACGTCTTCATCGGTCTGGGCTTCGATATCTTCGACGGCCCCGAAGTTGACGACGACTTCCACTGTTTCGAAGCGCTCAACATGCCCGCCGATCACCCGGCGCGCGACATGCAGGACACCTTCTATCTCGAAGGCGCTCCGCCGCGCCTGCTTCGCACCCACACCTCCACCGGTCAGATCCGCTCGATGCTCGCAAATGAGAATCCGCCGGGCGTACGCGTCCTTTGCCCCGGCCGCGTCTTCCGCCGCGACGACGACATCACGCACTCGCCGATGTTCCATCAATTCGAGGGACTGGTTGTGGATCAGGGCATCTCGCTCAGCGACCTGATGGGCACGCTCGAGACCTTCATCCATCGTCTCTTCGGGAAGGAATATCCGGTTCGTTTCCGGCCGTCTTACTTCCCCTACACCGAGCCTTCCGTGGAAGTCGACATGGGCTGCAGCACTTGCAAAGGCCGTCGTACCGGCTGCCGCGTCTGCAAGCAAACCGGCTGGGTTGAGATTCTCGGCTCCGGCATGGTTCATCCCGCCGTGTTCGAAGCCGTCAACAAGCGCCTTGGCAAGGTGGTCTATGACCCGGCGAAGGTCAGCGGGTTCGCCTTCGGCACGGGCATCGAGCGCGTGGCGATGATCAAGTACGGCATCTCCGACATCCGCCTCTTCTATGAGAGCGACGTCCGCTTTCTCGAGCAGTTCGCATGATCGCCCACGACCGACCCCTGAGCGCAGCTCATCGTTTGGCATGCGGAGTCGAAGGGCCGCCTAAATGAAGATTCCCGTTTCCTGGGTCAAAGACTTCGTCGACATCAAGGTTGGCGCGCAGCAGCTCGCCGATGATCTCACCAGCGTCGGTCTCGCGTGCGACGGCATCGAGATGTTCGGCAACGAAGCGGTGCTCGATCTCGACATCACGACGAACCGCGTCGATGCAATGAATATGTACGGCGTGGCGCGCGAGGCGGCGACCATCTACGGTCTCCCGCTCAAGCCTCTACCCGTCGACTTTTCCGAAACCGGCGCTCCGTCGAGTGACGTCCTGCGCGTCGAGATCGAATCGCCCGAACTCTGCCCCGTTTTCTCCGCGCGTGTCTTTGATGTGCGCATCGGCGCTTCACCCGCCTGGCTTAAGGATCGTCTTGAACTCGCGGGACATCGGTCGATCAACAACATCGTCGACCTTTCGAACTACGTCATGCTCGAAATGGGCCAGCCCACGCATGCGTTCGATCTGACGAAGATCCGCGGCGGCGTGCTGAAGGCACGCATGGCGGCGGCCGGCGAAGTGGTGAAGACGCTCGACGACGTCGAGCGCAAGCTGGCTGCGACGATGGGTGTGGTGGCCGACGCGGAAGGCGCTCTCGCGGTAGCCGGCATCATGGGCGGCGCTTCGTCCGAGATCTCCGACGGCACGAAGACGGTAGCTCTAGAAGCGGCGTACTGGAATCCCCTGTTGACGCGGCGCGCGGCCAAGGCGCTCGGCATGCATACCGACGCGTCTCATCGGTTCGAACGCGGGGCCGATCCGGAGGCCGGTCCAACGTCCATCTCGCGCTTCGCGAGCCTTGCCGCCAAAGGCGGGTTTGCGACGGCGCGGCCGGTTCTGGTTCAGGCGCGCGCCGTGGAGATCCCCGCGCGCCGTCTCACTCTCAGCCTTGGAAATGTTGATGCGCGTCTCGGCGCGGACATCTCCGGCGAGCAGTCGATGAGCACGCTGACGAAGCTCGGCTTCCAAGTCGCGCCCAAAGGTCCCAACAGCGACCAGGAACTCTCCGTCCTCGTTCCGACCTGGCGTAGCGACGTCACCCGCGAAGTCGATCTCATCGAAGAAGTCGGCCGTCATCACGGCCTGATGAAGATTGCCCGCAGCGTTCCGCCCTCGCGACGCGCCGCCGGCCTGACCCCCGCTCAACTCACCGAGCGTCGCTTGAAGGCTTTGCTCTCCGGCCTCGGCTACCGTG
>JBDTQB010000288.1:0-6144 GCA_039932395.1 Vicinamibacteria bacterium
CCGAAACTCGACTGCGACTCACGACGCGCGCGCGGAAGGATGGCTTCAAACTCGGCCGAGCTGTTCGTGACGTGCATCCCCTTGCCGCCGCCGCCTCGTGAGGGCTTGATCATCAAGGGGAAGCCGATGCGACTGGCTTCCACGCTGAGGCGCGCGTCCTGCTGATCGTCTCCGTCGTAGCCCGGGACCACGGGAACGTTGAAGCGCTGGACCTGCTGACGCGCCGCCTTCTTGTCCCCCATCAATCGATGAACATCACCTTTCGGGCCGATGAAGACGACGCCCGCCGCCTCGCACGCGTCGGCAAAGTCGCCGTTTTGCGACAGAAAGCCGTAGCCCGGG
Source organism: Vicinamibacteria bacterium (assembly GCA_039932395.1). GTDB lineage: Bacteria > Acidobacteriota > Vicinamibacteria > Fen-336 > JAGNNV01 > JAGNNV01. The sequence goes on from JBDTQB010000288.1 coordinate 343, forward strand.
TGGATCGCCTGCGCGCCCGTCTGACGGGCGGCGTCCAGAATGCGGTCGATGCGCAGATACGACTCAGACGAAGGCGCCTTGCCAATCAGCACCGAGCGATCGGCCTCGCGCACGTGAAGTGCCGAGGCGTCCGCCTCGGAGTACACCGCGATGGTCTCAATCCCCATCGCCCGGCAGGTCTTGATGATGCGAACCGCGATCTCACCGCGGTTGGCGATGAGGACAGACTTGATGGGTCGAAGGGTCGGCTCGATCATGAGAAGGGCGGCCAAGGTTATCTCGCGCTTATGTCGAGGAGGGATCTTTGCGCGGCGCCATCAGCGACTTCAGCCGCGTGCGCAGTCGAAGACGTCCACGCACGCCGGTATTCACGCGGTGCAAGCCGGCAACCACCTGCCGCCTGAGTCCCACCGCCTTGGTTTGCGGCGTCCAGCCCAAGGGATTGGACGTGTCGAGAATCCTCTCGGGCAGATCGGACACCGCGTAGAACAAAGAGAACCGACCGGGAACCACCGGAGCGGTCACACACGTGGCGAAGAGGGACGCGGCGTCCTCGTGAGAGAGCCAGTGCGACCGAAACATCGCATCGCGCGAGGGAGCGTCGGGGTGACGCAGCATGCCGAGGCGGATACAGATCACGTCGAGCCCGAAAGACGCAGCCTCCCGGCACATGCCTTCCACTTCGATCCGCGTGCGTCCGTACTCGGTATCAGAGGGACGCGATTCCGCCAGGGTGACCGGTGCGCTTCCCCGCAACTGGTCGGGGGCCAGAGCGCTGATTGAGGAGGGGATGATGACTCGCTGAAGCCCGCCGTCGCGCGCCGCTTCCAGAATGCGACCGACCATGTCGACGGACTTACGAAACACTTCACGCGTTCCGACGTTCGCGCGAATGGGTGTCGCCAGATGGACGATCTGCTGGTGACCAATCAGCGCCGCGCGAAGGCTTTGCGGATCCTCTACGTCAAGTTCCGCATGGCTGGCGAAGGTCAAACCAGAGCCCGCCAGTCGCTTGCGAAGGACGCGGCCCACTCGTCCGTTCGCGCCCGTGACCAGTGTGCGCAGATTCATTCGTCTAGTTATCTCACGGAAGACGGGGATCGCGACGCGAGTTGGAATCGGGCCTTGCGAGGCGATAATCGCGGCGCCATGTTTCCCGACTCGATCCTTCAGAGCTTCCTCACGCTCTTCGTCATGGTCGATCCCCTAGGGGTTGCCATCATCTTTCTGGGACTGGCCGGTTCGCGCTCGAAGGACGAGCGGCGGGCCATTGCCCGTAAAGCGGTGCTGGTGGCGGCGTGTGTCTTGTTCTCTTTCGCTCTCTTTGGCTCGGCCATCCTGAATCATCTCGGCATCACCCTCAACGCCTTCCGGGTCGCGGGCGGATTGTTGCTCCTGAAAATCGCCAGCGACATGGTGTTCGCGCAGCTCGAAAGGGAGACCGAGGAGGAAGCGGCCGAAGCGCGCGTGCGGCCCGAAATCAGCGTCTTCCCTCTTGCGATTCCTCTTCTTGCCGGGCCGGGGGCCCTTGCCGGCGTCATGATTCTCGCCGGCAATCACGATCCGACGGCGCAAGGTGCGGTGTACGGCAGCATCGCGCTCGTCTCGATCATCGCGTACATTTCGCTCATCCTCGCCGAGTGGCTGTTCAAGCTGCTCGGCCACACCGGCGTCAATGTCGTCACCCGCATCCTCGGGGTGCTGCTCGCGGCTCTCGCGGTGCAGTACATCGCGGACGGCGCGAAAGGACTTTTGATTTGATCCAGTTTCTCCGTGGCGCCTCTCTCCTCCTCATGGCCGCGTGCCTGCTCGCAGATGCCAGGGCCGCGTCCGCTCAGTCGGACAACGTCTTTCGACCGGTGTCCTTCCAGACTCTGACCCCGGCAAAGACGCGCGCGTTCAGCGCCGATTTCTATGTCGACGACCGTGACCGCGACCCTCAGGGAATCGACGTCTTTGACGTGGGATTCCGCTTCCGATTCCAACTCGGGGAGAAGACCGAACTCTTCACCGACATCGTGGCGGATCGCGTCGTAGCACTTCCGGAATCGCCCGCCATTCCGTCGTCGCCAAGGGATCTGATCTTCATCGGTTCGATCCAGCCGATTCCAAACGCGTTCAACGGCCAGCATCCCTATGTCGACAAACGCGCCAAGGCGCGTTTCGATGCCTTCATCCCCGGCACTGCTACCGTCGGAGCCACGCGGACGCTTCGGACGGAGGGCATCGCCCTCGGCGTGTCGGGGGCCGTGGTCATTCCGATGGCCCGCAGCGTGAACGCGCTGCGATCGGGAAGCAGTTCGGGAAGCCTGGACTTCGTGGTGGCGGGTCTCGTCTCGCGCGAGCTTCTGGGTGGAACAGCTCACGGGCGCGTCGGCTTCACGCTGGCCGGCAACGGCTCTCTGCCTGATCGATCGTTCTCTGTTTCAGGCGGCACCGTGACCACGGTCGAAACCAGACTTCCCATCGGTAATCGTCTCGACCTGGGACTCGCCTACGTTCGGCCCGTCACCCATAGCCTGGCTCTTGCGGCGGAAGCACGCATGACCAAAGAGTTCGTCGGTGATCAGCGCATCGACGCCGTGTCTCCTCTCGATGTGATGATCGGCGTGCACAAGCACTTCGGCCGATTCGAGCTCGCCGCTTCGCTGCTGAATCACTTTCGCCCCCTGCCCTCCGGAGAGCTGCGCGCCAATCCCCTCGCGGGACAGATCGACTTGAGCCACTCCTCACTGGCCGATCGCAACGCCTTCCTGACCCGCATCGGACTTGGGTCCGTGATCAGCCAGTTGCGCGACGAATCCCACTCCGTGGTGATCGGTTCATCCTCGACTGCCCTGCCCCCAGGCGCTTCGCGGATCGCGCCCACGTACGGCATCCGCTCGGAACACAATCTCGGCTACATCTTCACCCTGACCTTCCGGCCGTAGGCATGAAAAAAGCAACTCTTCTCCTGATAGGCCTGCTGCTCGCGGCGGATGCTCGCGCGGAAGACGAGCTCCGGTGGAGCCGCCTCAACATCGTCACCCATATAAGCAACGATGGCAGCGTCGAGGTTTCGGAGACGCACGAGTTCACAGCCGGCGGGTCGTACTCGTACATCCAGCGCAGTCTCAACTTCGGGCCGGACCAGACCGCAGCCGTGCACGGTGTCTTCCGCGTGGCCGAGGACGGCTCGCGGATTCCCATGAGGGACACCGCGGACAAGTGCGCCGACTGCTATCAAGCCTATTTCTGGGGTCTCCAGATCTATCTGCGCGGCGAAAACGATTCACCCTTGCCGGATGGCACGCCGCGGAAGCTCATCATCGAGTACGGGCTCGTCGGTGGCCTGACGCCTGCGTGGGATCTTGCCGCAGGCCCTCGTCCTCTCGATGCGGAGACGACCTTTCGAAATCCCTTGACCCGTGCGGGCGAAGTGATCGCAGCATGGAAGGATGCGTCGCCCGGGCTTGCACGCAACTACCGTCTCGATCACGACGTGGTCTTTCCCGCAACCAGCAACGCGGGTCCGGTCGGCGAGGTGAACTATCGCCTGGAATACGACGATGCCTGGGTGCTTCTGCACAAGGAGCGAGAGATAGGCGCGACACCCGGGGTCGACTACCGCGTGACCCAGGTTCTGCAATATCTCCCAGCCGGGCGCCCGGCGGCGGTGAACGTTCAGAACGCCGTTTTGAGGGTGGGTGCCGTGATCGTGCCCCTGGTCCTTGGACTGGCCCTCCTCCTCTTCTTCGTCCTTTCCAACCGGCTGTTCGCGCGCGAGCCCAGCCCAGACCGGGCGCTGTTCGAGCGACGGATCGCAAGCGTGCCGAGCGAACTGGTGGCGGCGGAATCCGGATGGTCGATGGGAGCGCCGGCTCTGGGCGATTTCCTCAGCCGGATGGCCGCGGAAAAGAAGCTGTCGATCACCGTCGATCAGGCCGAGACCGATGACGACGATGCCAAGATCAGCATGCGTCTGACCACCACGCGCGACAAGCTGCATCCGATCGAACGTGAAGTCATCGACAAGATCTTCGGCTCGTCCAACACGATCTCGACGGAGACCATTCAGGATCGGTACCGCGGCAAGTCATTTGATCCGCACCGGACGCTGAGCGAAGCCTTCGAGAAACTGATGCCGGTGCGGGTGACAAAGCGGCGGCGGATGTGGGCGGTGCTTCATCTCGCGATGATGGCGGCAGGCATCGCGGCCATGGTGAAGAGCTTGACGGAGCAGAAGCTTTCCGACCCGTTTCCACTCTTCGCGGGCCTCCTGCCCGGCTACTTCCTTGTCCAGCTCTGGCCCGTGGGTTCGTCAACCCATCGGCGCGGGACTCTTGCTCTCATGCTTCCCGTTGTGTTGCTTGGAGTGATCGGCGCGGCCATCGCTCTTTCCCCCAACAAACCGTTGAGCGGCTTCGCGGCGCTTGGGCTTGCATTGTTGAGCGCCGGCCACAGCGCGGGGCTGCTCGCGGGCGTGCGCCGATCGACGGAAGCGGATCTTGAGTTCGGCGCCGCGAGACGCTTCATCGTGGCGGAGTTGCAAAAGCCCCGCCCGAACCTGCGCGATGCGTGGGTGGAGTCCATCGACGCCGTGGGCGAGAGCCGCGCTCTGAAGCGTTGGAAGGCGCGTTACGGCGGTCAGTTCGCGGGTGCTCCCGATCTATCGGAAACGAGCACGACCCCCATGCTCTCGGGGCCGCCCTTCACCGGCGAGCCGTTGCCCCGGCCTCACCTTCCCCCCAATTGGACGGAGGGTTTCACCGTCTACTCGGACGACGGGGACGACGACTAGTCGCGCTTCTTGGGTTCCTGCTGCGTCGCGCAATGAACGGTTCCAAGTCCCCACACGAAGTCGACGGCGTGAAAGCCGACGACCTCGCGATCTGGAAAACAATCCGCAAGGATGCCCAGCGCGACACGGTCCATCGGATCGTTGAACGTCGGCACGATCACGGCACCGTTGGCGATGTAGAAGTTCGCGTAGCTCGCGGGCAGCCGCTGACCTGCGAAGTACGTGGCTGAAGGCATCGGCAGAGGAATAACTTCGACCTTCTCGCTCTTCAACCGTTCGAGGTTGTCGCGGAGCAGGCCGTAGTTTTCGTCGGCCTCGTTTTTCTCCTGACAAAGAAGCACGCGGCCGGGTGCCACAAAACGCGCAAGATCATCGATATGGCCATGCGTGTCGTCCCCGACGATGCCGCGATCCAGCCAGATCACCCGTTTGATGCCAAGCGTATCCGCGAGAACCTTCTCCGTGCCCGCGCGGCCAAGGCCAGGGTTGCGCGCCTGCACATCAGAGAGCAGACACTCTTCCGTGGCCATCAGGAGGCCCGCTCCATCGACTTCGATCGCGCCGCCTTCCAGAACGATCTGGCGTTCGCCCACGAGCACCCGGTGCTCTTCCACCTTGAGCGCCTTGGCGATCTTCCCCGCGACCGCGTCGTCGCGCTTGTGGTTCGGGTACTTCGCCCAGCCGTTGAACTTCCAGTTCGTGGCGATACGTTCGCCGCGCCGATTCGTCACGAAGATCGCACCGGAGTCACGCGTCCACACGCGGTCGGTGGGAACCCGATGGAAATCGATCTTCGACAGGTCCACACCCACCTTGGCAAGAACCCCCCGCGCCTTCTTTTCGAGGGCGGCATCGCCGACCAGGATTCGGACGCGTTCGTTGCGCGATAGAAGACGAACCAGTTCCCCGTAGGCCCAGGGGATGGGCGCGAAGCGCCCAGGCCAGTCGCTGGATTCGTGCGGCCAGGCGATCCAGGTGGCTTCGTGCGGCGTCCACTCGGCGGGCATCGAGTACCCGCGACG
>JBDTQB010000289.1:0-6104 GCA_039932395.1 Vicinamibacteria bacterium
AATGCTGAACGCCCATCCAGCCAAGACCCGGACGCATGTCATCCGTCGAATCTTCAGAGCCGAGGTTCGGCGTCTCCGCGGTTTTCTTCCAAGGGAGAGCGTTGCCCCACATGGGCATGCCGTTCACGATGCCTTCCGTGCCGCGTCCCACGGGAGGGAAGAGGATGACGTCGTACTTCGCATTCAGATTCGCATCCGCCGCGACCTGCTGCGTGCTGATGTAGGTGAAAGGAATCTGCGCGATGTCGAAGGCCTGACGCCACCAGCCTTCGGTCTGGGTCGAAAGCCAGGTGTGAAGCAAAGCCACCCGGGGCGCGCGCAAGGGGTGCGTCTTCACCGAGGGAGCGGTCGCGAGTGCGCTGACTTGCAGGCCGAGGTCCGTCGCCGCCTTCTGAAGATCGGCAGCAGCCACATTCTTGATGATGAACGACCCACGGTTGAACTTCTTGCCTGCGACCTCGAACGGTTCTTCGGCGGCCTCGAATGAAGCGTCCTTGAACTTGTAGCGAAGGGTCGCGAGCGCGACGTCGGCATTGTGATTGACCAGGAAGACCGAGCCCACGTCCGTCACTCCACCCTTGGCGCGAACTTCGCCGCTCACTTTTTCGACCGGGACGTCGAGAACTTTGGCGTCGAGCACGCGCGAGGCCTGAACGTTGTACAGCTCCGGGAAGGTCCAGCCGGTGTCATCGTAGGGAGTCTTCTGCGGATCGTTCGGGCTCCAGTACTGATAGTCGAGCAGCGCGTCGGCGATGCGGCTATACGGCTGATCCATGCGCACGATGTAGGTGCCGGCCGGGAATTTCCGGGGGGTGGGGGTTGGCTTCGGCGTTGGCGTCGGCTTCGGACGTTCGCTCGAATCGCCAGCAGCACCCGCTTCACCCGTGGCACCCGCGCCAGGACGAGGCGGTGTCTTCTTCGCGAGCACATTCACGGTGAACTCAGAGGTGGCGCGAGAAATCTCCACGCCCTGTTTCTGAAGGGTACGAAGCAAGTCTGCTTGCGCGCCGGGCCGGGGATCGTCTGCGGTCAAGACATAAGCAGCAGGACCTTCCGTCTTCGCCTTCAGAATCGCCCGCTTGCTCTTCGTATAGAAGTTGCGAAGGAACAGCCGGTTGTTCGCGGCGAAGTAGTGAAGCGAGGTCAGCAAGCCCGTCTGCTGATAGTTGTTGTTGTTGCGCTGCGACCAGAGAGCCTTGGGAAGCGGAGGATTCTGCTTGTACCAGGTGCGGGCGTAGTCATTGGGCTGAAGGGTGCGCTCCACCGTGTCGGCTCCCCCATTGCCGAAGGTCTCGTACAGACGACTGATGCCGTTGTGAAGCGCCGCGATGAACATCAAGTAGCCCGGCGACCAGGTGTCGAAGTTGCCGTGCGCGAACACGCCCGGCATGCCGAACTTGGTCATCTCCGAGACGTTGTTCCAGCCGATCATCTGCCACTCGTCAGCAAGAATCGGATCGATCCAGGCGTTGTACGGGCCGTCACCGATCGTGTTGTCGTAGAGATACGGAACCGACTCATGCAGGTCATGAAGAACCTGCGGATGCCACTTCGTATAGGTGTTGATGATGTTCTCGGTGAGCTTCAGCGTCACGCCCATCGCATCACGGTTATTGTCGTGGGCGACGTACTTGCCCCAATAAACGAGGCCGGGGTAGTTCTGCCCGGGATGCGCGAGATGCCACTTGTAGACATCGACCATCTTGTCGCGGCCATCGACTTCGACCACGGGCGTGATCAGGGTGATGAGGTTGTTGCGGATCGACTTGATGTATTCGTGCTCATCAACGGTCAGCCGGTAGGCCAGTTCCATCAGCGCCGTCGGCGAACCGGTTTCCGGCGAGTGGATGGTCCCGGTGATGTAGTAGATCGGGGTGGCGCTATTGATCAGCGGCTCCGCCTTCGCGTCATCCATATTGAGGGTTCGCGGGTCGGCCAGCATGGCGAGCTTGGCGCCGTTGTCCTGAAGTTTGGCCATGATCGCTTCCGACGCGATCGCCACCGCGATCATCTCGCGGCCTTCTTCCGTTTTTCCGATCGAGAAAACCTTCACGCGCGGGCTCGCCTTCTCCAGCATGCGCATGTACTGATAGACCTCTTCGGCGTAAGGCAGCTTGCCCGGCGCGCCCGCGATGTCGCCAAGCACCGACTTCGGCGTCGGCACATTCTTCGACGCCGGGAGATAGTCGACCAGAGGCGAAGCAAACACCGGCTGCGTGGTGTACTCCTTGATCTTCTTCCCGTACTCCTCGTCCACCGCGATCTTCGGGTCGCGAACGAACGGCTGCGAGGGTTGGGCCAAAGCGCTCACGGCCAGCATCGAAAACACTGCTGTGCAGGCCAGGGCCCGCAGCGTCGGGAAAAAAGGATTCTTCATGACCGCAGATCTTAGTGCGATCACGACCCGCTGGGAACCAGGATCGGCTATCGCTGAACCGGCGAATAGGTCACGCCGTCGGGACTGTTCTGCACTTCGACGCGGCCAAGGGTCTCGCCGGTCTTCAGATCAAGGACCAGCATCGAGTTGTCGTTTCGGACGGTCACGAAAGCATGTCGGTTATCAGGATGCGGAAACACGCCGGCTGTCTCCGGCTCGGCCACCTTCGTCATCCCGAGCTTGATGGCCTTGACGAGACTCTGCGTGGCGACATCAGCGACCACCAGGGCGGACGCCTTGGCGTGGGGTACGAGCGCGAATTTCCCATCCGGCGTGAACTGGACGCGATAGGGAAAACCCTTCGATGGAATCTGCTTGGTGACTTCGAGAGTCTTCGTATCGATGATGGAGATGGTGTCCTCGGCGCGATTGCCGGTCCAGACCCAGCGTCCGTCCCGCGTCACGCCCACTCCCTCACTTTCCTTGCCCGTCTTGACGTCCTTGATTTTCTCGCCGGTCTTGAAGTCAAAGACGCTCACGCTGCCATCGCGCATGTTCGAGCAATAGAGACGGCTTCGATCGGTGGTGAGCGCGAGCATGTGCGAGACCGCCAGGTTGGTTTTGAACACCCGTTCGATCGCGCCGGACTCCACGTTGACCAGCAACAGAGCCTGACTTCCCTCCGCCGTGACCACGACGTGCGTCGGATCGACCCAACGGACATCGTGCGGCGCGCGATACTCGCCCAGATCAATGGTCTTGATCGTGTCGCCACTCGGCAAGGCAATAAGACTCAGCGTTTTCTGCTGCCCCACCCCCTGCTTGTTGTAGTTCGTAACCAGCACCGACCGCCCGTCCGGCGACGCCGCCGCCTCATGAGGTCCCCCCACCACGGCCACATGCCGGTACGCCTCCATGGTCTTCAGATCGATCAGGGTGACGGAGTCGGACTGTTGGTTCACCACCACGACCGTCCCGGTGAGCTTCACCCGGCTCGCCGGAGTTTGCGCGGAGGCGATGGAAACGGCGCCAACGAGCGCGATGGCAACGGCAGCGAGAGTAGGTCGGAGCATGGGCGGAATCTATCCGATCCGTTTGGGTTGGTACCTCACGACGACAGCTCTACTCCTCGAAGTGATCCTGCCGAACGTTTCCATCATGATCTCCAGGGCCGCTTCCTGCTTGAAGGAACCCGAGCCCGCACCGATGACCGGGAAAGCGACCGAAGCAAACCCCTCTCGTTCAACAATCGCCATGGCCGACTCCACCGATCCACTGATCGACTCGCGAGAGGCTCGCCAAAGCATGTTGATTCCCGCGACGTGAATGATTCCACGATAAGGAAGCTTTCCGGGGCCCGTCAACACCGCCTGGCCTAGAGGGATCGGGCCGAAACGTCCCACCTCACGAAACGGCGCCAATCCCGCGCGCCGCTTGATCGCACCCGACACCCCTTGCGGCAGCAAGAGCCACCACGGAATGACGTTTCGATTCCAGGCATTGACGATGACGTCCACCTTCTGGTCAAGCAGATCGCCGAACGCAATTTCAGGTGTCATCCGCGCCCTTGTAGCGTTCCAACTCATTATCCGCGCTTTCACGGTTGGCTGGCACCTCGATGCTCAATCGACACTCCTAAGACCGATGAGTCCTGAAGGATGACTTTGGCCCCCGCCTGGTGAATGAGAACTAGCTCACGCGCACTGGTCCAGCGCGCCTCCACTGGGCTTGGCGAACGCCAGTCGCCATCGTCCACAACGAGGGCATTGCCGCCTTTGGTTGATGCCCACGTCGTGGGATTCAAAAGGAACTCCTCGTCTTTCGACAACACTGAGGCTTGCGTGGAGAGGCGCGTGGTAGCGCCGCAGCCCCGAACGAACACAACTAGTACTTTCGAGCCGTCAGGTGAAGGAACCCAGGAAGTGATCTTGTTCCCACAAGGATCGGCGGAACCGCAGGATCCTAACGAGAGCGTCGCTACAACGACGACCGAAGCGTGCAGCAGTCGCCGGGCGGTTATGGCGAAGCGATAACACTTGGCTTCACCTGTCTGGTGCAAGGCCTTGTTGTCCGGCCGCTCACGCAAAGGTCTTGACCTCAACGTCTATTTCATACCCTTCGCCGCAGCCGTACATCGATGTGAAGAGGCTATCGATGAACTTCGCCAGCACGTGGCTTGGTACTCGGTCGAACGCCAAAAGACACGAGGGAGGCGCAGGCTCCACTACCCTGGCACCCGGAAGGGGCTGCACCCCGAGCATCGCCAAGTAGTGCAGGGGCTCTTCCTGAAATGGATACCAAAGGTTCACCATGGTCTCCTGCTCAAGGTACACCTCGACCCAAGGACCATCGGGCGCCGCGACAGAGAACGACCCATAAAACTGGGCCGGTTCTCCCGGCTGTTCCAGCGCCGCCACCTCCAACTCGGCGATCACTGGTCGGATTGCTGCAACCTCGTCTGCTCCCATTCGGCTCCGTTTCTCCTAGCCACGCCCTGCGCGGCTCACATGTTGCTTCGGCCCGGACACCGGGCTTCACCTGCAAAGGACGCCCTCAACGACTGGCCTCCGACGAAATGCGAAGGCCACACCTCCACGCCCCTGCCTGGTGCAAGCCGTTGTTCGACGGCCAGCTGTTTGGGGGCTTTCATCGGTCGATCTTTCGACAGACATCTTGACGACGCAGTGTGAGAGGAATCGCGGCGGCGTCGCTTGTCTCGGTCAGTTTCACGGTGCATTCGTACTGTGCGGTTCCAAATAGATCAATCGAGACGGGCCGGTATTGGGGTTGTGAGACTTCGAGTCGGAGCGGGATCCGCGAACCTGGGGGGTGAAGCATTCCGACTCGGAACGAGCCGTCTTGCGCTGCCTGGCCTGCACTCTGTCGCCGGTCATGAACCAACCGGACCGACGCGCCCGCCAATGGATCTCCTGCCAGGGACTGGATGTGCCCCTTCACCTGGGTGCCACCATCGCAGGCCGCGACGAATACCGCGAACAACATGGTAGGGAGCAGCCTCTGGCGAAAGCCACCGCGGCCCGTCGAACACCCGGTTTCACCTGCGAAGGACGCCCTCAACGACTGGCCTCCGACGAAATGCGAAGGCCACACCTCCGCGCCCCTGCCTGGTGCAAGCCGTTGTTCGACGGTCTGGTGATTGGGCCTCTCATCCGTTCGCCGCCTCCGAGAGCAACGCTCCCAGTTGCCTTGCCTGCTCGCGAGTCAACCTAAACGGCGTCAATTGATAGGGTGCCAAGAAGGGCACGACACTATCGACTCCTACGGTTGGATCCGCTCCTTCAGTCCCCGCCACTCGGAGGACCCGAATCTTGCCTCCAGCCATTCCGCCCTGACCAAACTCCACTTCGCCGACGGTCTGAAGAATGCGGGCTCCCAGATTCGCCCCTCGTAGCGTTCGGTATCGGACCAGTTGGTAGAGGCCACCAGCGGCCAGGACTAGAAGCGGCAGGGTCATCACAAGTCTCTCGACGTCCATGTCGCCTCCTCTAAAGATCCGTCGAACACCGATTTGAGCGGCGAGAGCCCCGGTCCGTTTGGGTGGACCTCGTCCGTTCCAATTCTTTGCTAGGCCGCCCACACAAGTACTGCGCCATGAGAACCCTCAGTCTTGAACTGCGCCAGGGCGCCGTTCGGCCACATGCCACAACACCCCGCAAGGATCGATGAGGTATGCGACTCGAAGCCCCCAGGGCTGAACTGCGGGAGC
>JBDTQB010000290.1:0-6101 GCA_039932395.1 Vicinamibacteria bacterium
CACGGTGAACCCAAGTCCGAGGAAGAAGAGAGGCAGCAGGAAGTCGAGCATGGCTGCGCCTGCGACCTCCGAGATGGGAGTCCGCCGCGCGGGTGGGCGGGTGAGGGGCAGGTCCAGGACCTGAGTCGCGCCGTTGCGTACGATCTCGACGCGGAGGAATCCGGACCCCGTGAGCCGGCCGACTTCCAGGGCGACGTCGCCGAAGCCATTCAAGCGTCGATCTCCGACTCGTTGGATCATGTCTCCCGGCTGAAGGCCCGCCTCGGCTGCTTCCGGGCGCGGTTCGGCGACCACGGTGGAATACCTCTGGAGACTGAACGGCCAATAAGCAGTTCCCGATGGATTCGCCAGTGTGGTCACGGACACGTACAGCCGCGCGCCGTGATAGACCACGGAGGCGACAAGGAGAACCAGCATCACGGCCCGACGGGCATCCAACTTCATGAACAACCTTTTACCTGCACGCGCGCGGCTGCGCTACTGACGGACGTCATGCCCGGACCGTGCGTTCTCGAATTCGGTCGTCGGGGCCGACCGTCGAGGCATGACAAAATCCCCGCGTGAAATCGGCGCCGCCCGCAGAGTTGTCAGAAATGGACGCCAAGCACGCGTCCCTTCATTGGCTCATCGCGGCGGTTTTTCTGCAGATGCTGCCGGCCACTCTGCTGGCCCCTGCGATTCGACCTTTGTTCGCGCAGTTCCACGGCGGAGCCGAAAGCCCGATGCACGCCTTCATGTCTCTCAACATGCTCGGCGCGATTCTGACCACGCCGCTGATCGCCCGACTGGTCTCTTCGGGCAATGCTCGCCGGTCCGGACGCTGGCTGATGGCGCTCGCCGGCCTTGATGCGATTCTGCTCGTTGTGGTGTCGCTTCCTCTCGCCACTTCCCTGGTCCTCTTGCTCCGAACGTTTGAAGGGGCCGCTCATCTGGGGGCGGCGACACTCCTTCTCTCTCGCGCGGCGGCGTACAAGCCACTGGTGGGAGCGGGGCGCGCCATGGGCATGGCGGGTGGAGCGGTGATGCTCGCTATCGCCTTTGGAAGCGGCCTCGGCGGACTTCTGGTGGCGGAAAGTCCTCGTCTCCCATTCCTGGTGGGAGCCGCATTCGCAGCCGTGGTCGCTTTGGCCGCGCCGTACCTGTATTCATCGACTCTTCCGGTCGAGCACGCAGAAACGTCGACGCTCCGCAGGCTCTCCTGGCGCGACCCGGATGTTTTCGGACCGCTGTCGGCGGCGTTCATCGAGCGATTCACGGTCGGACTGATCATCGTGACCTTCGCCCTCTTCGCGACGAAGACGCACGGGCTGTCGGACCGCAGCGTGGGCCTTCTCTATTCGATGCTGATGCTGCCGTTCGCGTTGTTGATGTATCCCGCGAGCCGCATGGGGGATCGGATCCCGCGCGCTGCTCTTCTGGGAGGGGGCACTCTCGCGTACGGCCTCTCCATCGCATCGCTCGCGCTCGTCCCGAAAGGTCTGCTGCCGCTGTCCATGATCGTCGCCGGAATCGCGTCGTCCTTCATGTATGGGACCGTGCTCTGTTACGCCGCCACCCTCGTGCCTGCTGAGTCGCGCGGACGGATGATGGCATTGGTCAACACCGCGGGAGCCGCGGGCATGCTGCTCGGACCGATGATCGGCGGCATTCTCGTGGCGATTGGGAAGCGGCAGCTTGATCCAATCTCCGCGTATCGAAACGTGTTCTATCTGGCGGGTGCGACGTGCCTCGTGTGGGTGCTCTTGCAGGCGCGATGGCTGCTCGCCAGATTGCGCGCAGAGCGAACGCAGCAGGACACGGTCGCGATCCAAGCGTAGTCGCGCCGGTCGCTCCCCACATCGTCATGACCGATCAAATTCACGAGCTTCTCAATGTCTACGATGCGGCGGGACGCGTCGTAGGATCGATGGCGCGTGGCGACGCGAAGGCTCAGGGATTCGCCGCGGGCGCCGTTCAACTGCTGCTCGTCAACGCGCGGGGCGAGGTGCTTTTGCAAAGGCGCCGAGAAGACAAGGAAAACGGCGGTTTCTGGGACAAGAGCGTCGGCGGGCATGTGCAGGCGGGGGAGTCCTTCGACGACGCCCTGAGGCGCGAAGCGAACGAAGAGCTCTTCGGGTCTGCGACCGCAAACAAAGTGACCCTGGTCGACGAACTCGCTGAAGGACGGTTGGAACGCCATCCTGTGATCGCGCGAAAGGTGCGGGTTGAACTCGGCCTGCGCGACATTCGTTACGCAAGCTCCGAAGGTCGGCCGCTGATCAACGTGACCTATCACGCGGCGATGTACCTCGGCCGAACCCTGCTGCCCCTCTCGGCTTTCGCGCCGCAGCAGGAAGAACTGGCGGACTTGAGGTTTTTCACACCGGCAGCGATCGACAAGATGCTCGTGAGTGGGGAACTCGCGCCGAACATGGGATTTCTCTGGTTCGCGCTTGGTGGACTCGCCACGTCTCGCTGGTGAAGACGATTCGCGAAATTCGTTTGTAGAAACGACGGGCGGCGCTGACGAGGCGACCGGCCGGCCACAGGATCCAGGTTGCAGCTTATAGTAAGCAATGCTTATAATATGGCTGAACTCTTATGAAGCAGCTTCCTGACAGTCTCGGATTTCTCCTCGGCGATATCTCTCGCCTCATGCGGCAAAAATTCCGCGCGCAGATCGAGGGAAGTTCCCTGACCCCGTCGCAGGCCAAGGCGCTCATCCATGTCTCGCGCAACGAGGGTATTCGGCAGGTGGACCTTGCCGAGATGATGGAAGTTCAGCCCATCACCCTGGCCCGCCTCCTCGATAACCTGGTCGCCGCGGGCACGGTGGAACGGCGTGCCGACCCCGCCGACCGACGCGCCTATCGAATTTTCCTGACCGACGCGGCGGCGCCCCATCTCGCCGCGATCCACCACGTGGCGGACGCTCTCCAGGCGGACGCGCTTCGTACCCTTTCCAAGGCTCAGGCCGCTTCGGTGATGGCTGCCCTCCGCGCCATGCGCGAGAACTTGAGCTCACGATGAACGCTCTCGTTCAACAACCCCTTCGGAGTTCCGACACGATGACCGACAAGCCCCAGAGCACAGAGGTTCCTACTCCGCCTGCGGTGGTGAGCCCAAAGCGCAGCTCTCTGCGCTTCATTCTGCTGGGCGTGGTTCCCGTCATCGTCCTGACTCTGGGCGGTTTCCTGTATCTCAGAGGCGGCCGATACGTCGAGACGGAAAACGCGTACGTGAAGGCCGAGAAGGTCCCGGTGAGCGCGGAGGTCTCCGGCCCGATCGTGGCGGTGCTGGTCGAGGAGAACCAGAAGGTGGTAGCCGGTCAAACCCTCTTCTCACTCGACCCGGCCCCCTTTCAAGTCGCCATCGCGCGTGCCGAGGCGAAGGTGCTGCAGGTTCGCACGGATCTCGCTGCGCTCAAGGCTTCGTACCGAGAGAAGCAGGCGGAAATTGCCCTCGCGCACACGAAGCAGGCCTTCGTTCAGAAGGAGCAGGTCCGTCAGGGGAATCTGATGGCGGAGAAGCTGATCTCCGCTTCCGCCTTTGACGACGCGAAGCTCAACACCGATCTGGCGCAACAGCAGATCACCGCGCTCGATCAGGACTTGAAGCGGATTGCCGAGACGCTCGGCGGAAGCATCGATTCAAGAATTGAGGCTCACCCCTCCTACCTTGCCGCCACCGCGGAACTCGACCAGGCGAAGCTCGACCTGTCGCGCGTCGAGGTCAAGGCTTCGATGTCCGGGGTCGTGAGCAAGCCGCCCCGTCCCGGTCAGCACATCTCTGCGGGTGTTGCGGTCATGGCGGTGGTGGTCAGCGGCCATCTCTGGATCGAAGCCAATTTCACGGAGACCGAGTTGACCTACGTGCACCCGGGGCAGACCGTGAGCATTCACGTCGACACCTATCCCGACGCCGTCTGGAAGGGTGTGGTCGAGAGTCTGAGTCCGGCGACGGGCGCGGAATTTTCCGTGATCCCCGCGCAGAACGCGACTGGAAACTGGGTGAAGATCGCCCAGCGGGTGCCCGTACGCATCACCATCGAGCCCACACCGGGAGCGCCCGACCTGCGTGCGGGTCTGAGCACTTCGGTGGAGATCGACACCGGCCATCGCCGACGGGTTCTGGGCTTCACGCTCTGATCGCTTCGTCATGACCGCGGTTGTGCCTCACGTCCTGGATGCGGCCGCCTCCGAGGCGGCGATCGAGACACGCCGCCGCTTGATCACCGTGTCGGTGATGCTCGCGACCATCATGCAGGCGCTCGACACCACCATCGCCAACGTGGCGTTGCCGCATATGCAGGGCGCGCTCGGCGCGACCCAGGACCAGATCTCGTGGGTGCTCACGTCGTACATCGTGGCCGCGGCGATCTTCATGCCGCTCACCGGATTCATGACGTCGCGTTTCGGCCGCAAGCGCATTTTCATGTGGTCGGTGGTCGGCTTCACCGTGGCTTCAATGATGTGCGGCGCGGCGCAAAGCCTCGGCCAGATCGTTCTGTTCCGTTTACTTCAGGGCGTCTTCGGCGCCAGCCTGGTTCCACTGTCTCAGGCGGTCATGCTCGACACGTATCCCAAGGAGCGCCACGGATCCGCGATGGCGATGTGGGGCGTGGGCGTCATGGTTGGTCCCATCCTCGGCCCCTCGCTGGGCGGATGGCTCACCGAGTACTACAACTGGCGCTGGGTGTTCTACATCAACCTGCCATTTGGACTACTCGCATGGTCCGGTCTCGCAGCGTTCGTCGAAGAGACGCCCCTCGATCGCGAGAGGAAGTTCGACATGTTGGGCTTCGCCTTGTTGAGTCTGGGTATCGGCGCCTTCCAGATGATGCTGGATCGCGGCGAATCGCTCGACTGGTTCGCAAGCCGCGAAGTGACCATCGAAGCGATCCTCGCGGCGCTTGCGATCTATCTCTTCATCGCCCACATCTTCACGTCCGAGCATCCTTTCATCGAACCGAGCCTTTTCAAGGACCGGAACTTCAGCGTGGGCCTGGTCTTCATTTTCATCGTGGGTGTCGTGCTTCTCGCCACCATGGCGCTCCTGCCCCCATTTCTGCAGAACCTGATGAACTTTCCCGTCATCGACGTGGGCTTCCTGCTGGTGCCCCGCGGCGTCGGAACCATGATTGCCATGATGGCGGTGGGGAAGCTGTCGGGGAAGCTGGACGTCCGCTACATGATTTTCACCGGGCTGACCCTCACCAGCCTGTCGCTCTGGCAGATGACCGGCTTCACCACGGATATTTCAGGCTGGGACATCGTCCGCACGGGCGTGATCCAGGGCCTTGGCCTCGGCTTCATCTTCGTTCCCCTTTCGACCATCACCTTCGCGACCCTGGCGCCCCGCTACCGGAACGAAGGCACGGCGCTGTTCAGTCTCTCGCGCAACATCGGCAGCAGCATCGGCATCTCTGTCGTGATCACTTATTTGTCGCAGAGAACGCAGGCGAATCACGCGGCGTTCGCGGCCTACATCAACCCGTTCAACATGGCGTTGAAGGCCGGAGTTGATGCGGGCGTCTACAACCTCTCGACACCTCAAGGGCTGATGGCGATCAACGGGGAAGTCACCCGGCAAGCCGCGACTCTTGCCTACCTCCAGGACTTCCGTCTGATGATGTTCATCACCCTGTCCGCGATTCCGCTGGTCTTCCTCTTGAAGAAGGCGGGGAAGCCGCAGCCCGGCGCCGACGAAATTCACGTCGCGATGGAGTAGTCGCCTCGACTACTTACGCGGAGTCGCTCCCCACAGGGGATAGGCGTTGATCGCCGTGCCCTCCCACCATTTCTTCTGAGGGCCGAGGCGGAAAATGGAAAAGTGCAGATGCGGCGTGTTGGGCGGCGCGTTGCCGGTGGTTCCCACGTAGCCGAGCACGTCGCCTTTCTTCACCGTCTTGCCGGCCTCGATTCCCGGCGCGTAGCCGTCCAGGTGCGCGTAGTAGTAGCAGTATTCGCCCTGCGCATCGAACTGATACACCGTGAGTCCACCCGGTTTGCTCGTGAAAAGCTTTTCGATCTTGCCGTCGTCGGTGGCGAGAATCGGGGTGCCACGAGGCGCCAGGATGTCGATGGCTTCGTGATGCTTTCCGGCTCGGTCGTCGTTGAAGT
>JBDTQB010000291.1:0-6079 GCA_039932395.1 Vicinamibacteria bacterium
TCGTCACGCGATGGTTCCAGTTCTCGACGTTCTGTCCGTTGTTGCGGGTGCACGGCAAGCCTCCCTTTCGAGAGATGTGGTACTTCGGCGCCGACGAGGGGCATCGTGCCTACAAGACCCAGCTCGCTTTCGACCGACTGCGCTATCGGATGCTTCCGTACACGTACTCCGTAGCGGCCGGGGTCACGCACCAGAATGGCTCGGTCATGCGCCCTCTGGTCATGGATTTTCGAGACGACCCGGAAGTCTTGAACGTGGGGGATGAGTATCTGTTTGGGCCGTCCATGTTGGTCAGCCCGGTGTATGTGGCGAAGGCCACGCATCGTTCGGTCTATCTGCCCCGCGCCGGCTGGTACGACTTCTGGACGGGCCGCCATCAGCAAGGCGGGCGACGGATTGAGGCGGCGGCTCCGTTTGAATCGATGCCCCTGTACGTGCGCGCAGGGTCGATCCTGCCGATGGGTCCGGAGCTGCAATACGCGGACGAGAAGCCGGCGGATCCGATCACGCTCTGGATTTACACCGGCGCGGATACGACATTTGATCTCTATGAAGACGACGGCGTCACGTACGGCTATGAAAAAGGAGCTTCGGCCACCATTCCGCTTCACTGGAACGAAGCGACCGCGACGCTCACCATCGGCGATCGGATCGGACGTTTTCCCGGGATGCTCGCGTCGCGGGAGTTTCGCGTCGTGTTCGTGTCTCCACGGAAAGCGGTGGGTCATTCCGAATCACCGGCGGGCGCGGAGTCGGTCCGTTATGAGGGCAAGTCGGTGACCCTCCGCGCTGTTCGTTGAGAGCTACCCAAGGGCCCCTGCGGCGGGCGCGGCCTTGGAATAGGTTGAGTCGCTGGCGACGAGCCCTGCCCGTGCCATCACCGCGGAGAGGTCGAAAGCTGCGGAGCGGGCCTTGCGAGATCTCATGGCGTTAGCTTCGGCATCGTTCTTGAAGCGCTCGGTCAGCGGATCCCAGTTGAGGGTTCTTCCGAGCTTCATGCCGATCCACGCCGTAGCACACGCTTCGAGACTGCGCGCGGCCTGATCCACAGGGGCGATCGGATCTTTACGGCTCAGGATGCTTTCGAGCCAATCGCGGTGATGTTCCTCGCTTGGCGCCCATCGGACGTCGCCGGGCCGCACGTCGGTCAGCACGGAGGGATGGCTCGCGTCAAGTGACCTACGATCCTGGGCCGCGGCCGCTATCGGGTCGCTGCTGGTCACTCGCTCGGCGGTGCGCGCGCAAAACACCCAGCCGTCTGCGCCTTCAAAACGAACGCCGTTGGGATAGCCGTCGTCGATGACCAAACGGACTCCGTTGTCGTACATCATTTCAACGTGATACGTGTGATGCACCGTCCAGACATCGCCGGTCATGAATGAGGCGCTCGCCTGGATGCGGGAAGGACCTGAAAGCTCCTGACTCATGCCCCACTGTGCGATATCCATATGGTGCGCGCCCCAGTTGGTGATCATGCCGAGACCGAAGTCCTCGGTGGTGATCCAGCCCGGGCGTCCGTAACCGGTTTGCGGATGCACCCGCGCTTCCATGTAGGGCTGTTCGGGAGCCGGGCCCAGCCACTTCTCGTAGTTCAGATTGGAAGGCACCGGTTGAGCCATGGGCGGCTTTCCCATGGGTTGGTCCTGTCCAATGCCTACCCGGATGGTGTGGATTTTTCCGATACGTCCGTTACGTGCCGCTTCGCTTGCAACGCGAAAAGTGTTCCAGGGTTTCGAAGAGCGTTGCTGGCTCCCGGTCTGGAGGACGCGGTTCCTCGCCCGCACCGCAGTGCGCAACGCGATCGCTTCCGCGATGTCATAGGTCATCGGCTTCTGAACGAAGACGTCCTTGCCCGCGAGAATGGCTTCGACCGCCACTAGTGCATGCCAGTGATCCGGCGGCGAAACAATCACCGCGTCTATTTCGGGTCGCGCCAGCAGCTCGCGGTAGTCGGAGTACGTGTTGACGTCGACCCGACTTTCGCCAAGGCCCTTGTAGTTCTGCTCGACCTCACCGCGAGCCGCCTCCAGACGCTTCGAGTCGAGATCGCAGACCGCCACGATTCGACAAAGATCGTGCTTCATGGTGTCACGAAGGTCAGACATACCCATGCGACCGCAGCCGATTTGCGCCACCTGAATCTTCCGGCTGGGAGGGACCTGCGAGCCGAACAGATAGGTCCTTGGGACGAAAAGTGGCGCCGCGAAACTGGCGGCCGTGCCCATCACGGACCTGGAGAGAAAAATGCGCCGAGTGGGGCCGGTCTTGGAATCAGGATGCTTCATCGAATGCCTCTTTCCCTCTGTTACTTCAATTCGCGGATCTTGATCGAGCGGAAAGACACGCGATTTCCGTGGTCCTGCAGCTTGAAATCGCCGAATTCTTCGGTTGTACCGAGGAAGCTGTTCGGCGAGTTCATCACCGTGGTGCCGACGATGGTTCCCGCCTCAGCAGGGTAAGGACCGGTACCGTTCATCTGCGTCCAGTCGGGAGAGGTCCTTGCCGTTGAAAAAGGGGCCTCCAGCCATCCTGCGCGCGTGCGGTCCCGCTTGTCGTCCGAAGGAGGAGGGCGGAGACCAGAACGCCGCGGTGACGAGGATCTCTATTCATGTGTCATTTCCGCCTTCTGGCCGCGGTCATCCGCGGCCTACGAAGGGCATTTTCGTGGCCAGAATCGTCATCGATTGAACGTTCGCGTCAAGCGGGAGACGGGCCATCATGAGAACGGCATCGGCCACACACTGGACATCCATGCGAGGCTCGATGGCCATGCGTCCGTCGGCCTGGCGAACACCCTTGGCCATGCGCGCGGTCATCTCAGTGGCGGCGTTGCCTATGTCGATCTGCCCACACGCGATGTTGTACTTGCGCCCGTCGAGGGCCGCGGCCTTGGTCAGTCCGGAGATCGCATGCTTCGTCGCCGTGTAGGGAGCGGAGTCGGGCCTCGGCGCATACGCCGAGATGGAACCGTTGTTGATGATGCGACCGCCGCCCGGCTTTTGACTCTTCATCAGTTTGAAGGCTTCCTGAGTGCAGAGAAAGGCGCCGGTGAGGTTCGAGTCGACCACATTTCTCCATTGCTCGAACGATAGGTCTTCCAACAGAACCGCAGGGGCGCCCACGCCGGCGTTGTTGAAGAGAAGGTCGAGCCGGCCGAACCTCGCGTGCGCCTTTGCGAACAACGCGCGCACCGAAAGCGGATCCTGGACGTCGGTGGGCACGAGGAGCGTTCTTGCCTTGGGCGCGCCCGCGGCGGCCTTCGCCAGAGTCTCCGCGCGGCGTCCGGCGAAGACCACGCTGTAACCGTCACCTATAAGGGCGCGCGCGACGCTCTTGCCGATTCCCGAGCCGGCGCCAGTGACGAGGGCTACCTTGCGAACCGGCCTCCTCACAGCGGCGGCAACGCGGCGCGGGCCTCCCGGTCCGGATCATTCTTGACGACCGAGACGTCGTCGAGAACCATCGTCTCGCCCTTGGCCGTAGTGTACTTAGGCCAGACAGGCAGACCTCCTCCATTCGGATCGCCCGTTCTCATGAACTGCAGCAGGGCCCCGGCCATCTTCGCGGCCAGCTTGCGTGGACGCGCCCCGCCGCCCGTGTGCGTGTACATCTCATCCGTGTTGTGGAACCAGAAGCAGATGTCGAGACAGTGAAAGGCGCGCAGCCGGTTGTCGAAGAGCGGCGGCAGCCAGGCGAACCAGCTCATGTACACCGGTGCCGGTTGCTTTGCCTTGGCATCGGCGAGGGCGACGGTCGCTTGCCGATTGCCGCTCGCGAGCGACCATATCTCCACCGGCTTTTTGCCGGGGAAGGCCTTCGCGTACGCGGCGACAACCTCTTTGCTCTTGTCGCCAAATCCTGCGCCGAAGCCAGCGCGCGCCCTCAGCTTCTCGACCACCTCCTCCATGGTGACGTTCTCAAACTTCGAGTCCATCCAGCTTGGTGATTGTTCGTCAACCATCGAGCAGATGAGCATGGGTACCGCGGCGGCGGTCGGCGCGGGCTCGGGCGAGTAAGGATCCTGAGGAAGGATCGTGCCATCCACCACGGGATTGAAACCGCGTCTTGGACCTCCGCCCGCACCCATCTCCTGACTCAGTTTCTGGGCGGCCTTGGTTGCCAACGCGATGTAGTCCTTCCAAGGCATGGTCTGGAGCTTGTCGAGATCGGAGGCCGTCAGCCCCGCCTCGCTCACCACATACGCTCCGAGTTTCTCCGCGCTCGCCTTCTCGCCCATCCTCAGTGCGGCGCCACTCTCGACGACGGCTTTGTGGAACAAGCCCTTCGCGGACGGCATCGCGGTCAAGGTGCACACCTTCGCGCCACCGCCTGACTGTCCCATGATCGTCACGTTGCCCGCGTCGCCGCCGAAGTTCGCGATATTGTCGCGCACCCATTCGAGCGCCGCTACGATGTCCAGCATGCCGACGTTGCCCGACGCCGCGAACTTCGCTCCGCCGACACCCGCGAGATCGCAGTAGCCGAGCGGACCGAGGCGGTGATTAATGGAAACGAACACGACATCGCCCAGCCGCGCGAAGTTCTCGCCGTTGTAGCTGTCCTGCTCGATGGCGTTGCCGTTGGTGAAGCCGCCGCCGTGGATCCAGAACAGAACAGGACGCTTCTTGCCGTCCTTCAACGCCTTAGTGAACACGTTCAGCTTTAGGCAGTCCTCACTGACATCGTCATAGTTCCAATGATCGCGGAACGAAGGCAGCTGAGCCGCGTAGCGATTGTCCATGTTCTGCGGAGCGGTGTTTCCCCACCACATGGCTGACCGCACGTCCGTCCAGGGCTTCGGCTTTTGGGGCGGCATGAAGCGGTTCGGACCCGACGTGTCGGCACCGTAGGGCACACCGAGGAAGTAGTGAACCCCTCGGAGGATGTAGCCCCGAACGTCACCGTACTGCGTGGCAGCCCGTGCGATGTTGTCGCCCACAAGCAGAATCGGGCCATCTTCGCGAGAAGCGCCCGTTGTTTTGACGGCCTGGGGAGCAGCGGATGATGTGTCCGCGCCGCCGAGTGCTACACCTGCGGCACCCGCGCCTACGGCTCCAAAGAAACGACGCCGATTCGGCTTCATGGTTGGGTCTCCTGGCTTTGAGTCATTCACGGTTCGGGTCAACGATGTTCGTTAGTCGACTAACTTGAAAGGTCCGCGAAGGCGAATATCGCGCGACGAAGCGCCGATTTGCACCTCGAAGTCGCCGGCTTCGGAGACCCACTTCTTGGCGGTCGGATCAAAAAAGGAAAGGGCTGGCTCGTCAATCGTGAACGAAACGGTCGTGGCCTGACCTGCTTTCAGAGCGACCCGGCGAAATCCTTTCAACTCCTTCTCCGGCCGATCCAGACTCGATTTCACGTCCCGCAGGTAGAGCTGAACAACTTCATCCGCGTCGCGGGTCCCTGTGTTCCGCACCTGCAGGCTGACCTCGAGTTTGTCGCCTCGCTTCATCGAAGCCTTGGACGTTTTGAGGTTGCTGTACTCGAAAGTCGTGAAGGAGAGTCCGAAGCCGAAGGGAAAGAGAGGCTCGGTCTTGCCCTTGTCGAAGCCGCGGTAGCCAACGTAAATCCCCTCAGCGTAATTGACGTGAAGATTGCTGCCGGGATAGTGGCCGTAGGCGGTCGAGTCTTCGATGCGCGCTGGAAACGTCACCGGCAGTTTTCCCGAAGGCGTCGCGACGCCGAAGAGGAGATCAGCGATCGCGTGCCCTGCTTCCTGGCCTCCGTACCACGCACGCCCTTGATCCACCCCGTCATGGTGACCGGCGAACCGGCCGCTACGACCACCACCGTGTTCTTGTTGACGGCGGCTACCGCCTTGATCAGCGCATCCTGGCCGGCGGGAAGATCCATGGAGGCACGATCGAAGCCTTCCGACTCGAGCTTTGGTGAATACCCGACTACGACGACCGCTACCTCCGCTTTCTTCGCCTGAGCCACCGCCTCGCTGAGCAGACTTTGCGCGTCAGCCGGCCCCTCGTCGCCGGCCATCGCAACACCCAGGGAATAACTCACCTGAGCCTTGTCGCCCAGGATTTCCTTGATGCCATCGAGCGGGGTGACCACATACTTCGTC
>JBDTQB010000292.1:0-6062 GCA_039932395.1 Vicinamibacteria bacterium
ATCAAGCCCGACAACTTCGATCCGAAGAAGAAGTACCCGATGATCGTCTACATCTACGAGACGCTCTCGGAGAACATCCACAACTTCGTGGCACCGGCGCCGGGCACCAGCATCAACTTCGCGTACTACGCGAGCAACGGCTACATGATCCTCACGCCCGACATTGTCTACACCCTGGGCCAGCCCGGTCAGGATGCGCTGAAGTCTGTTCTGCCCGCCATCCAAGCCGTCGTGGACAAGGGCTACGTCGACGAAGCCAACATCGGAATTCAGGGACATTCCTGGGGCGGTTATCAGATCGCCTACATGCTCACCCAGACCGGTCGCTTCAAGGCGGCTGAGGCGGGCGCGCCGGTCGGCAACATGACGTCCGCCTACTCCGGCATCCGCTGGGGCACTGGCATGCCGCGTCAGTTCCAGTATGAGCAGACCCAGAGTCGCATCGGTCCTTCGCTCTACGATGCGCCGTTGAAATACGTGGCGAACTCGCCGATCTTCCAGATCAAGCGCGTCACCACACCGGTCCTGATCATCGCGAACGACAACGACGACGCGGTGCCCTGGTATCAAGGCATCGAGTTCTTCCTCGCCCTGCGCCGTAACGACAAGGAGGCCTACCTCTTTAACTACAACGGCGAGTTCCACGGCCTGCGCAAACGACACAACCAGAAGGACTACACCGTGCGCATGCAGCAGTTCTTCGATCACTTCCTCAAGGGCGCCGCGACGCCGGAGTGGATGGAGAAGGGCGTTCCGTACATCGACCGCGAAGATGAGAAGGAACGCTTCCTGAAAGGCGTCTACAAACCAAACTAGGCGGGAGGACACCGCTGTTTCGGGCCGTCTAAAATGCGCTTCACCTATGAAGCGCATTTTTTCTTTGGCCTTTCTCCTTTTCGCCGCCCCGGCCCAGTCTCAGGGACTTTGGGCCAACGCGATCACTCTCCCGGCTGGCTTCGCGCCGAACGACGCGACCCTGATCAAGCACGACTTCGATGAGGGCAGCTTCGTCGTGGGCACGGCCGAGCAGAAGAAGCGCGGCAAATACGTCTCCAGCTATCTGACCCGCGTGCCCGAAGGATTCCATGAGCCGTCGGATGTGGCGTGGAAGAAGTGGGCACCAGCGCTTTTGGCCAAGGGCTTCGTGGTGAAGGGGCATGACGGCGATGGTTACACCCTGCACAAGGTGGAAGGAGCCGCCGAGACGTGGCTCAACATCAACCTGTCCGAGTTCCAGGATCCCAGGCTCACGATGGTCCAGACGTCGGCTACGCCGCGCAGGATCGATCTGATGGCGCCCGCCGCGGTGGTGGAAAAAGTGACGAAGGCGCAGGAGTGGCCGTATCTCAAAGCCCCGGCCGGCGGAAAGTTGGAAGGCACCGCGACGGTCGATGAGCCTCTTGATGTGACGATTGGGGGAGTGGACCGTGAACCCCACCTGGTTGGCCGGTCTTACGCGCTCAAGACTTACACCCCACCCGCGTCGCTATCGAAGATTGAGTTCGAGCTGGCCTACACGGAGGCGTTGAAGCGAGCCGGCTGGACCGTGCTTCCAAACGGCGGCGCTCCCGCGGGCGATGCTCCGGTGCGCGCGCACTACGCCGCCAACGGACGCGACATCTGGGCGGTGCTCGGTCGCGCGAATGACGACAGCGACACGGGCATGAGCATCGCAATTGCCGACGTGGGCGCAGAGGACTGGACGAGCGCACTCAAGGCGCAGTGCCGCCTTCCGCTCTACGGCGTGACCTTCGACTTCGACAAGGCCACGCTGAAACCGGAGTCGGCCGAGGTGCTAAAAAAGGCTGTCGCCGCCCTGTCTGGAAATCCAGCGCTCGCGGTCGAAGTTCAGGGCCACACAGACGACGTGGGTGAGGATGCCTACAATCTTCGGCTCTCCGGCCAGCGCGCCGACGCGGTGCGCATCTGGTTGACCCAGGCCGGCATCGTCGCGACACGGCTCACCTCGCGCGGCTATGGCAAGACCCAGCCGGTGGTCGAGAACAGTTCCGATGCGAATCGGGCCCGCAACCGGCGGGTCGAGTTGAGCTGCAAGAAGTAACGCGGGCTTGCGGCCAGCAAGGTTGCTGCTTACTTCGCGGTGGAGGGCAGGGTCTTGAGCAGGAAGGCCAGGCGTTCCTCTCGCGGTGCGCCATCGCCGAGCGCGAAGTGCCCACCTGGGAAGGTTGAGAGGGTCGCGGTCTTCCCGGCCGCCGCGAGGAACAGCGCGCCATCGAGCGGGGTGAGGAACTGATCGTTCCGCGCTTCCTGGATCAGCATGGGAGTCGGTGTCCGTCGCGCGAGGAAACGGAGTCCATCAAGAGGCGCTATTCCGGAGAGGTACGCTGCCCGCTTCGCCTCATCGCTCACGATGGTGCGGAAGAACGTCCCAGCCTGACGAAGCTCCTCGCCGAAGGCGAAGGTCAGCGCTGGAAATCCCACGATCTGAATGGACGCACGAATGCGCGGTTCGACGCCGAGTAAACGCGCACCCATGGTCGCGCCGAGGCTGTAGCCGACGTAGCCAAGCCTGTTCGCGTCAACCTCCGCCCGTGATGCGAGCACGTCGAGACCCCGTCGCAGGTCGATCACGTCCTGCTCGATGAAACGCCGATCGTTGGCGACGTCGTAGAGGATGTCCGTGCGCGCCTCGTTCTCCTTCCGGTTCTCGGGCGCGTCAATCAGGAGCGAGACGTAGCCCTTCTCCGCAAGCGCCACCGCCTCGTCGAGAAACGTCTTCCGATCGCCTTGACCGTGATGGAGAAAAAGCAAGCCCGGAGCCTTCACGGCGCTTGCCTCGGGCAACACCAGATAGGCAGGAACGCGGCCGCCCCGTGGACTCGCGTAGCTGATGTCGATGATGCGGGTGGTGCCTCGTTGTTCTTCGGGCCCGATGCCAACTTCGAGCGGCGCCGCGGTGTCATAGGCGAAGGCGGCGAGATCCGGCGCGCTATCGCCGAATCGTTTGCGAACCTCCTCAACGTAGGTGGGCGGCGCAAGGAAGTCGAGCAAGCGCCGATTGAAGTCTTCCGGCCGCTCGAGGTGGGTGAGATGGCCGGCCATCGGAATGACCTGTCGCTCTGACCCCGAAACCGCCGCCGTGATGGCCCCCGCGTGCGCGTGGACGTCGGGAGCATCCGATTCGCCGATCATCACGAGAGTGGGAACCTTGATCTCATTGAGGCGGCCCAGGGCCGGTCGCTCCGGACGCGCGCCCGAGCTTCCACCGGCGGCCACCAGCGGATAGAGCTTCAGAAGCTCCGCGAGACGCGCGCGCGCCGTGGTATTCCGCTCGTCCGTGAGGTAACGATCACGAGACCAGTTGGCGACGGCCGCGTCCTTGTCATTCTTGAGGAAGAGAGGCGCGCTGTTGCGAAAGCCACGCTCGTTGAACTGCTGCGAGTACCCAAAGCCTGTGACCACCGCGCCTTCGAGAACCAGCGCATCCACGCGCTCCTTGTGCGCAAGGGTGAAGTCGATGGCAAGGCCTCCTCCGCTGGAGCAGCCGACGAGTGCCGCCCGCTCGATCTTCAGTGCAACGAACAAGGCTTCGAGATCATCGACATCGCTGAAGGCGTCGCTTTCGCTGGTCGACTTGCCGTAGCGCCGACGATCGTAGCGGATCACCCGGAAGTGCTTCGCCAAAGGCTCCATTTGCGCGTCCCAGGTCGCCCCGGGAAGGAGGCCGTCATGGAGAAGGATGAGCGGAGGACCGGAGCCCGCTTCCTCGTAGGCGATACGTCCATGCGGCACCTCAATGAGGCCCGTTCTGGTTTCAAGCGCGAGGGCCACAAGCAACGTCAAGGTGGAAAACATCATCACGCCGGAATCGTACTCCCGCAGGTCATCCACGGACTGACTAGAATCGACGCCTCTCGGATCCGCCTGAGGAGAAACCTTGAAACGAATTGCTGCCGTCATCCTGATCGTTCTTTCCGCCCTGACCCCTGTTCCCGCTCGCGCAGACGAAGGCGGGTCCGTTAAGTCCGCCTTCTACTACAAGGTGAAATGGGGCTATCAGGCTGAGTTCGAGGCTCTCTTCTTCAAGAACTATTACCCGGTTCTGGAGGCGCAGATCAAGGACGGGAAGCGAGTGAAGGCGGTGGACATCTACCGTCCCACCTACCACGGTGACGGTCGCGCCGACTGGACCTTCCTTGTCGTGATGACCTACATCAGCGCCGAAGCGTCGGTCGCACCGAGCCATGATGACGTCATCATCAAGCGCCTGTATGCCGACCAGGAAAAATACAAGAAGGAAGAGGCGCGTCGCTTCGAGATTCTCGATGCGCACTGGGATGTGCCGTTGACCGCGGTCGAGCCGCCCGCGAAGCGCTGAAGCAAAGGATTTCCAGTGATCGCCCCCACCAATCTGCATGAAACGTTCGGTTCGATTGACATCTATCTCTTCGATCAGCTCCTGCGTGGGCGCATTCCCCGCGAGGCGCGGATCCTCGATGCCGGGTGCGGCGCAGGCCGCAACATTCAGTACCTTCTGGATGCGGGCTACGACGTCTCCGCGATTGACGCCGACCCCAACGCGGTCAGTGAGGTGATGCGGATGGCGGGGGAGCTCAACCCGATGCTTCCGCCCACGAACTTTCGCCGTGAGCCGGTGGAGGCGATGTCGTTCGCTGATCAATCCTTCGACGTCGTGCTCAGTATCGCTGTGCTTCACTTCGCGCGCCATGACGAGCAGTTCGAAGCGATGTTGGAGGGCATCGGCCGTGTCCTGAAGCCGGGCGGAATGTTCTTCTGTCGGCTCGCTTCAAACATCGGAATGGAGACGCGCGTGGTTCAGCGTCAGGGCCGACGCTATCTTCTGCCCGACGGATCGGAGCGCTACCTTGTCGATGAAGCGCTGCTGATGGATTGGACCGCGCGGATGAATGGAACGCTGATCGATCCGCTCAAAACGACCATCGTTCAAGACCAGCGCTGCATGACCACCTGGGTCGTGCGCAAAGCACTTCTCTAGACTTTCATCCGTGTGAGAGAGTCGCGCGGAGGTGAATGAGACATGAGCACGGCCAAGAGCAATGGCAAAAAGGGACAACCGGGCGCGCCCTGCACCATGGTGATTTTCGGCGCGTCGGGCGACCTCGCGAAGCGGAAGCTGTTCCCGGCCCTGTTGAACCTGCGCCGCAGCGGACTGCTCCGAGATGAGTTCGCGGTGATTGGTCTCGCCACCTCGGAGATGACCAGCGAAGCATTTCGCGCGCGCCTCTCGGACGACCTCAAGTCTTTCGCACCCGAAGATGCCGCTTCCGACCTGTGGAAATGGCTCTCCGAGCGCATCTACTATCTTCCCGGCAACTTCCGCTCGCCCGAGCTCTACACCAAACTTGCCGCCCAGCTCGCGGAGATCGAGAAGAAGCACGGCACGCGCGGCAACCTTCTCCACTACCTCGCGACGCCGCCCGATTTCTTCGGAGAGATCGTGGGTCACCTGGGGACCGCCGGCCTCACCGCGGAAACGAAGGACAGCTTCCGACGGGTCATCATCGAGAAGCCTTTCGGCAACAGCTACGAGTCGGCGCGCGAACTGAACGCGAACCTGCTCAAGACGCTGGCCGAGCCGCAGATCTACCGAATCGACCACTACCTCGGCAAGGAGACCGTCCAGAATCTGCTGGTCTTCCGTTTCGCCAACGGTATCTTCGAGCCGATCTGGAACCGGAGGTACATCGATCACGTTCAGATCACGGTCGCGGAGACCGTGGGGGTCGAGCAGCGCGGCCGCTACTACGAGCAGGCGGGCGCCCTGCGCGACATGATTCCGAACCATCTGCTGCAACTCCTCGCCCTGACCGCGATGGAGCCTCCGTCGTCGTTTGAAGCCGAGTCGGTGCGCGACGAAAAAACGAAGGTGCTGCGCGCGATTCAGCCGATGAGCGCCGAGGACGTCCTGGTGCGGACGGTCCGCGGCCAGTATGGAGAAGGCGTCAGCAAGGGCGAGTCCGCCCAGGCCTATCGCAGTGAGACGCACGTGGATCCGAAGTCAAACACTGAAACCTACGTCGCCATGAAGCTGCTCATCGACAACTGGCGCTGGGCTGACG
>JBDTQB010000293.1:0-6049 GCA_039932395.1 Vicinamibacteria bacterium
TGATCAGCGCGTTCGCGGTCCAGTTCCGCCAGACCTTCGGGCTCTCCGGCACACAAACCGCGCTGCTCGTCGCGGTGCCCGTTCTTCTCGGATCGCTGGCTCGCCTTCCCATGGGAATCCTGGCCGATCGATTCGGCGGGCGAAAAGTGTTTGCCATCCTGATGATGGTGGTGGCCGTCCCCGTGTTCCTGGTTCCCTACGCCGGGAGTTACCGGATGCTGCTTGTGACCGGTTTCTTCCTTGGGCTCGCAGGGTCGTCCTTTTCGATCGGCGTCAGCTACGTCTCTCGCTGGAGTCCGCCGGCAACACAGGGGAGCGTCCTCGGCATCTACGGCATGGGGAACATTGGCCAGTCGGCGGTCGTCTTCCTTGGTCCGTTGCTCGCTACTCTCTTTGGATGGGAGCGAATCTTCTTCGGACTCGCGGCCCTGCTCTTCATTTGGGGGATCGTGTTCCTGGCCCTGGCGCGCGACGCACCCGCCAAAAGCGCGCCCAAGGGCTTTGGCGCGATGCTCTCGCTGCTCGCCAGCGAACGCCTTGCTTGGGTTCTCTCGGCCTTCTACTTCCTCACGTTCGGCGGATTCGTGGCGTTTGCGATCTACCTGCCCACACTTCTCCGGGATGATTTTGGTCTCACCGCGGCCGACGCCGGCTTGAGAACCGCGGGCTTTGTGGTTCTCGCCACGTTGCTGCGGCCGATGGGCGGCGCCCTCGCCGACAAGATCGGAGGCGCCCGCGTTCTCAATGGCGTGTTCCTGGCCGTGATTCCCTTCGCGTTGCTCATGGGCTGGAACAACATGATTCCCTTCACCGTGGGAGCACTCGGCTGCGCCGCCCTGCTGGGTCTGGGAAACGGCGCCGTGTTCAAACTCGTGCCGCAATATTTCCCGAACGAAACGGGTGCTGTGACGGGTCTGGTTGGAGCGATGGGCGGCCTCGGCGGTTTCTTCCCCCCGCTCCTTCTCGGCTTCTTCCGGGATCAAACCGGGGCGGTGTGGCCCGGTTTCACATTGCTCGCAGCCACGTCCTTCGGCCTCTTCCTTCTCAACCGTCGCGTCCTGCTGCCGAAGCAGGAAGCGCTCGAACTTCACGTCACGCCTCGGCAGCGATTTCTCGCCGATCAGTTGCGCGCGGGCGCGTGGGCCACCATGGCCGCGGCCCTGCTGGTGGCGTCGATCGTCGTCGGGTCGAGGAATCTTCAGCATTTCGACGCAGCGCTCGTCATCTACACATTCGCCTCGGTCTTCGCGTTGTGGGGTGTCGTCTATCACTACGCGGTCTGGCTGCAGAAGCCTCCGACCCGCCTCTTCTTCATGCGCAGTTTCAAACTCGTGAAAGAGCGAGGGCTCATCTCGAGCGTGAAACGCCTCACTGCGGTGGGTGCCACCCATCTGCTCGGCCAGACCTTCATCCATCACCGCTCTGCCAGACGCTGGTGGATGCACCAGTTTCTGTTCTGGGGGTGTCTCCTCGCCGCCGCCATCACGTTCCCTCTGGTGTTCGGATGGATTCACTTCGGAACATTGCCCGACGATCCGTTCACCTACGTCACCTACATCTTCGGCTTCCCGACCGGGTCCTTCGCCGTGCGGACAGCCTTCGCCTGGATGCTCTTTCACGGCCTCGACTTCGCGGCGGTCATGGTGCTCATCGGAATCTCGTTGGCCCTGAGCCGGAGACTTCGCGACAAAAGCGCCCTGAGCGCGCAATCGTTCACGATGGACTTCTTTCCTCTGATTCTTCTCTTCGCGATCTCGGTCACCGGGCTCGCTCTCACGGTGTCGACGCTGTGGCTGCGTGGACAGTTCTACGGATTCCTGTCGATCCTCCACGCCATCACCGTCATCACCGCACTTCTCTACCTTCCGTTTGGAAAGTTTTTCCACATTTTCCAGCGGCCCGCGCAGCTCGGGGTCAAGCTTTACCAGGATGCGGGCGAGGCGGGTGAGGGGGCGATGTGCGCGTCGTGCGGCGAAAGGTTCGCTTCGCGTATGCAGATCGACGACCTCAATCGGGTGCTCCCAGAACTAGGTTTCAACTACGAGATGCCAGGGTCCGCGCGCACGTGGCAGGAAATCTGTCCCCCCTGCAAAAGAAAGACGATCGCTCGCGCCCAGATGCGCCTGCAATCGGAGGCCACCCATGGCTAAAGCGCCAGACGACCTCGCGGCACTCACTGCCCGCTACGGCCCCAACCCGAACTATGTCCCTGCGGGCGGCTGGCAGAAGGCGCTCGACTCTCCGCCCGATCGACTCGTCAAGACTCATTGCTGCTTCTGCGGCCAACAGTGCGGCATTCAGTTGAAGGTGCGCGACAACACGGTTGTGGGTTTCGAGCCCTGGGAGGAGTTTCCTTTCAATGAGGGGAAGCTGTGTCCCAAGGGCGTCAAGCGCTACATGCAGAACAACCATCCGGATCGGTTGACCGCTCCCTTGATGCGCACCGCCGACACGAAATCGTTCCGAGAGACCTCATGGGACGAAGCGCTCGACTTCACGGCTGCGCGGCTGAAGGCGATTCAGGAGAAACACGGGAAGGACGCGGTCGCGGTCTATGGCGGCGCGTCGCTCACCAGCGAGAAGAGCTACCTGGTTGGAAAGTTCGCGCGGGTGGCGCTCGGCACGCGTCACATCGACTACAACGGACGTCTCTGCATGGTGTCCGCGGGCACGGCCTACAAGCTGGCTTTTGGAGTCGACCGCTCGCCCAATCCGTGGAGCGACATTCCCAAGGCGCACGTTGTGCTGGTTACCGGCGCCAACGTCGCCGAGTGCGCGCCCATCACCACCGACTATCTCTGGCGAATGCGCGACAACGGCGGCAAGCTGATCATCATCGATCCGCGCATGACCCCCATCAGCCGCAACGCCGACCTTTATCTTCCGGTGAGACCCGGGACAGACGTCGCGCTGATGATGGGACTTCTTCACGTCGTCGTCAGGGACGGCCTCGTGGATCCTCAGTTCATAGCGGATCACACGTCAGGCTTCGAGGAGGTCGAGGCCTCGGTCCGGCCGTGGAATCCTCAGCAGACGGCAGAGCTGACCGGCGTTC
This sequence comes from Vicinamibacteria bacterium, assembly GCA_039932395.1. Taxonomy (GTDB): domain Bacteria; phylum Acidobacteriota; class Vicinamibacteria; order Fen-336; family JAGNNV01; genus JAGNNV01. The sequence goes on from JBDTQB010000293.1 coordinate 3,056, forward strand.
CGCCCGACGCCATCGAGAAGGCGGCCCGGCTCTTCGGCGGCGCCGACCGGGCGATCGCACTCCACGCGCGCGGGATCGAGCATCAATCGAAGGGCGTTGAGAATGTCCTGTCGTTGATCAACCTGTGTCTCGCCACCGGCAACATCGGCCGCGAAGGTGCGGGCTGCATGATGATCACCGGCCAGGGGAACGGTCAGGGCGGGCGCGAACACGGGCAGAAGTGCGACCAGTTGCCCGGCCAGCGTTCGATCAACGATCCGGCGGCCAGAGAACACGTCGCGAAGGTCTGGGGCATCACGCCCGAAGAGATGCCGCAGGCCGGTCTCACCGCCATGGAGATCATGGAGGCGATCCACCGGGGCGAGATCAAGGGCCTGCTGTCCATCTGCTTCAATCCGCTGGTTTCCCTGCCGGACTCGAACTACATCCGGGAGGCTCTCGAGAAGCTCGAATTTTTCGGCGTGGTGGATTTCTTCCTGTCCGAGACCGCGCAGCACGCGGATGTGGTCCTCGCGGGCAGCCTTCAAGAAGAAGAGGAAGGCATCGTCTGTACCACCGAGGGAAGAGTCGTCCACATCCAGCAGGCGGTGACGCCCCCTGAAGGCGCCCGGAACGACTGGGCCATTTACTGCGACCTTGCGAAGCGACTCGGCAAGGAATCATTCTTTCCCTACAAGGCTCCGCGCGAGATCTTCGACGAACTTCGTGAAGCGTCGCGTGGCGGTCCCGCCGACTACTACGGCATCACCTACGAAAAAATCGATCGTGAGATGGGCGTCTTCTGGCCCTGCCCCACGCTGGACCATCCGGGGACACCCCGCCTCTTCGAAGGGGGTCAGTTCTTCCACAAGGACGGCAAGGCGAAGTTCATCGTCGCGGACTACCGGCCGAGCGGCGACCCGGTTGGCGAGGAATACCCGGTCTTTCTCACAACGGGCCGGGTGGTTTCGCACTATCTCTCGGGCACCCAGACACGACGCATCGGCGCACTCGTCGATCAGTACCCCGAGCCGCGGGTGGAGATCCATCCACGACTCGCGGAGGCGCATGGAATCCAAAACGAGGATTGGGTGAAGGTCACCACGCGTCGTGCGACCATGGTGGTTCAGGCTCTGGTCGTGAAGACGATCCGTCCTGACACCGTCTTCATTCCTTACCACTGGGGAGGCGGAAAGAGCGCCAACCAGCTGACTCATCGAACACTGGATCCGCGCAGCAAGATCCCGGAGTTCAAGGTGTCAGCGTGTCGAATGGAAAAAGCGGCGTCACCGGCGTTTCCGTCGGGATCGAAGGCGTCGCCCCCGCCTGGACGCTCGCAGGTTGCTCCGCGACGCCAACTGAGAGTGATTCAATAATGTTCGGCCGCCAATTTTTCATCGATCCTTCCCGCTGCATCGGCTGCGAGTCCTGCGTGAATGCGTGCGCCGAGTGCGACAACCATCGCGGTGAATCGATGATCCATCTCGACTTCATCGACCGTCGGCAGACCACCGCCACCGTTCCCATGGTCTGCATGCACTGCGACGACCCCACCTGCGCCCAGGTGTGCCCCGCGGACGCCATCAAGAAGACAGAGGACGGCGTGGTCCAGTCGTCGTTGAAACCGCGCTGCATCGCCTGCTCGAACTGCGTGCTCGCCTGTCCGTTCGGTGTTCCCAAGGTGATGGTGCGCCAGGAGCAGATGATGAAGTGCGACATGTGTTACGACCGCACATCGATCGGGAAGAAGCCCATGTGCGCGACGGTGTGTCCCTCGCAGGCGCTCTCGTATGTCTCCTTGGAGGAGATCACACGGACGCGACGAGAGAAACCGACGAACGTCTTCTATTTCGGAAAGCAGAAGGTCACGACCAAGGTACAGATGATGATCCCCGAGTTTGCGCAGGCGGTGTCCGTGGATGTCGTCGACTACATGTGGGAGGCAGGGTCATGAAGCTGTGGCGCGATGAGTTTTCGATCGAAGCCGGCCATGAGCGTTACGTGGCGCGGCGTCAGTTCGGAAAATTCCTGGTCCTCACGAGCTTCGGCATGTTCGCTGGCAACCTGTGGATCCTCCTCAAGTCCTATCTGAGGAAAGATGAGGTGTTTCCTCGGACGCTGATCGCGCGGACGGACGATGTTCCGAAAGGCGGCGTGAAACTCTTCAACTACCCGAGCGAGGCCGATCCCTGCCTCCTCTTTCACACCCACGCTGACCTTTTTGTCGCGTATTCACAGAAATGTACCCACCTCTCCTGCGCGGTGATTCCCGCTGAAGACGGCCGTCGGATTGAGTGCCCCTGCCATCACGGCTTCTTTTCGATCGAGGACGGCCGGGTCCTGCAAGGGCCGCCGCCAAGGCCCTTGCCCCGGATCGTTCTCGATCGTGTTGGAAATGAGCTCTGGGCGGTCAGCGTCGACCTCGGGTCCGATGCCAATGTCAGCCTGCCGACGAAATCATGAAGCCGGAAAATGATGAAGCCTTGGAGATAAAAGACGGAGGCCGGGGACTCGCGCGCGGTCTCACCGCACTTGAAGGAACGATTTCCCTGGTGGCGATTCTGCTCGTCGTTCAGATGTGGCTCTTGTCGGCGACACTTGAAGCGTTTCTGGCGGGTCACAACGAGGCCGCCCTTCCCGGCGCCATCGTGTCCGGCCTTCTATTCGCCTCGGCCTTCGGGCTCTATCGGTTCATCGTGCGCATCGATCGGACGACTCGCGGCGACTGATCGAGTGCCGCTGAGTCGTGGCCAGCATCGACTCGAAGGCAACGTTGAAGAGCGTCGCCACACAATCGGCCAGACCGAGAACTAACGCGGCTACTCTCTGGGTTTCGTCGAGCCCTCCAGACTGAAAATCCTTTCGATGGAGACGCCGAGCGCTCGCGCGATCTTGAGTGCGAGCAGTACCGATGGAACCATCCTGCCAGTCTCGATTGCGTTGACCGATCGGCGCGTCACCCCAGCCCACGCGCACGAGGTGCTCAAGGCCGAGGTCGCGATCAAGTACCTGGAG
>JBDTQB010000294.1:0-6041 GCA_039932395.1 Vicinamibacteria bacterium
ACCTTCTGGTGGTTTCGAATATCGCGCGCTATCACCGCCGCGGCCTGCCCCAGCGGTCCCATCCCCCTTACATGGCGCTCGATCGCGACGCGAAAATCGTGGTCAACAAGCTCGGCTCCATTCTGCGCATGGCGAACGCACTCGATGCCGATCATCAGCAGAAGATCAAGAACGTCCGGGTGAAGCCACAGGACGGCGTCATCGCCTTTGAAGTCGAAGGCGCGGGCGATCTAACCATGGAGCGGCTGGCCTTGCTCGCTCGTAGCGACTTCTTTCAAGATGCCTTCGGGCGCCGTGTGGTGTTCCGCGAAGTGACCAAACCCGAGGGGACATGAAGTCCAAGCTGAGACGAAAAGCTCAAGATCCGGAGATCTTCTTCAACCGCGAGTTGTCGTGGCTGTCGTTCAACGCCCGCGTGCTGGAAGAAGTCGAAGATCAAGGCACCCCGCTCGCCGAGCGCGCCAAGTTCATGGCGATCGTCACGAACAACCTTGATGAGTTTTTCATGGTGCGCGTGGCTTCGCTGAAGAACTCGATCGCCCTGGGCGACGCGACGCCGGATTCCGCCGGCCTCTCGCCCGCGCAGCAGCTCGCCGTGGTGAAGGAGATGGCGGCGCTGCAATTGAAGCGGCTGCATGAGATTTCCGAACGCGAAGTGCTGCCCGCGCTGCAGGCCATCGGAATAAGGATCATCGATTTCGCGGATCTGGACGCGCCCCTGCGCGCCGGAGTGGTGCGGTTCTTCAAAGACGAAGTCCAGCCGGTGATCACCCCGTTAGGGATCGATGCGGCGCGTCCGTTCCCCATGCTGCCGTCGCTGTCGATGAATCTGGCGGTCTTGTTCGAGCCCGAGAAGGTGGATGGCGATCCGCGCCTTGGTGTGGTGCCCGTGCCCGCCGCCCTTCCACGCCTTGTGCGCGTCCCTGGCGCTGAATCCACCTACGTTCGTCTCGAGACGGTCGTCCTGTCTCAACTGGGAGCGCTCTTTCCCGGGCAAGTCATTCGCGACGTTTCCGCTTTTCGCGTGTTGCGAGACGCCGAACTCGACATCGACGACGAAGGCGGCGGCGACGACTTCCTTTCTCAGGTTGAGGACGAAGTCCGGGGGCGACGTCGTTCTCAGGTGGTGCGCCTCGACATCGACGCGCGCGTTTCTGAGAGTCTGGTGACGGAGCTGGTGTCGCGCTTCCCGGGCGCGGAGCCGCTCGTGTATCGCATCCAGGGGCCGCTCGATCTTCGCCTCTTCTTCCAGGTTCTCGATCTGCCGGCACTCGACGCTTTCCGCGATCCTCCGCAGCGCGCTCAGGCGGTCTTGCTGCCCGCCGAGTCGGCGGATTTGTTCACCGTGCTCTCAAGGCGCGATGTGCTGTTGCACCATCCCTACGAGTCGTTCGATCTGGTCATCGATTTCGTCAAGCAGGCCACCGCCGATCCCCAGGTGCTCGCGATCAAACAGACGTTGTATCGGCCCGCCTCTGATTCGGACGTGGTCAAGGCGCTGGTCGCCGCGGCCGAGGCGGGCAAGCAGGTCACGGTCGTCGTCGAACTCACCGCGCGCTTTGATGAGGCTTCGAACATCCGTTGGGCGCGTCGTCTGGAAGACGCGGGCGCGCACGTGATCTACGGCATCCGTGGCCTGAAGACGCACGCCAAGGCGACGTTGGTGGTCCGTCGCGAACCGCAAGGCATCCGTCGCTACGTGCATCTCTCCACCGGCAACTACAACGAGAAGACGTCGCGTCTGTACACGGACATCGGCCTGCTCTCGTCGGATGAGGCGATCGGCCGCGACCTGTCGGCCTTCTTCAACGCCATCACCGGCTTCTCCGATCCGCCGAACATGGAACGGCTTACCATGGCGCCCGTCGCGTTGCGGACCAAGATTCTCGCGATGATCGAACGTGAACGGCGTCGCGCCGAGCAGGGGCAGCCAGGACGGATTCGCGCCAAGATGAACGCGCTGGTCGACGAAGACATCATTCGCGCGCTCTACGCCGCATCGAGCGCGGGCGTGAAGATCCAGCTCAACGTCCGCGGCATCTGCTGTCTGCGCCCCGGCCTGAAGGGCGTCTCCGAGCACATCGAAGTCGTGTCGATCATTGATCGCTATCTCGAGCATTCGCGCATCTACAATTTCTGGAACGGCGGCGACGAAGAGCACTACATCTCAAGCGCCGACTGGATGCCGCGCAACCTCGATCGTCGCATCGAGCTGATGACGCGCGTCACCTCGAAGGACGCCGTGGAGCGGATCAACTGCATCCTCGACTGGTTCTTCGAAGACAACACCAAAGCCCGGATCCTCGAACCCGACGGTACGTATCGCCGCCGTAAGCCCGGCAAGGGCGAAGACCCGTCACGAGTTCAGATGCGCCTGTATGAAGACGCGAAGAATCGCGCCGACAAGCTCCGCGCGGTGCCCTTGACCCTCGAGCCGATCAAGCGCGACGCCAAGTCGTGACGCCCGCTCCCTCGCGCAGGGAGTTAGTGATCGCGGCGGTACTGTCGGTGCCGCTTGCCCTCCTGTTCACCTGGACCCAGGTCTTCCCGCTCAACGGAATTCCGGTGCTTGGGACCGACTACGGCCAGCTCGTCTGGAACATGTGGAGTGTCGATCGCGCCATCTCGTCGGGCCAGTCGCCGCTTCATTCGGACATCGTGTTCGATCCGATTGGGACGTCGCTCGCGGCACACGTTCTGACCCCGGGCTTCGCTCCGGTGACGGCGGTGGTGAAGCTGTGGCGTCGGGCCACGGGAAACTTCGACGGCCCCGAGGATCTCCTGTATCCGATGGTCGCGTACAAGCTGGCGATCGGTCTTTGCTACGTCGTCATCGCATTCGCGGCCTACGCTTTCCTGCGCAGGATCGGCGCTTCGCGGCTTGCATCGCTCGCGGTCACGATCGGCTACGCGTTTTCGGCTTTCAATCAGCTCCATGCGCCGCATCTGAATCATTTGTCTACCGCGGCGATTCTTCCGCTTTCGGCATGGTGTCTGGTGAGCATCTGGGAGAAGCCCCGACTGCTTCCGGTGATCGCGGTCGCTCTGCTCTTCGGTGGCGGGCCGTATTTCGGTGAGTTGATCGTCTTCGTGTGGGTGACGTTCCTCGCATTGGGCGCCGTGATGTTGGTTCGCTCGGACACGCGCGCGCAGGTCATGTTGCGTCTATCGGGTCTGGGCGCGGTGCGGATCGCGGCAGCTTTCCTGCTCGCGGTGCTGCTGGTCTCACCTTTCGCGTTTGCGTGGATCAGTGGAGGCGCGCAGCCCATGAATGTCCGGCAGGCGAGCTTCTGGTCGGCCAACCTCGCGGGCTTCGTGGTTCCCAATCCGTCGAATCAGCCCTGGCTCTCGTTCATGGCGCCTCTGCATCGTCAGATCGGCAAGGGCGTGGGCGGTCATGAGGCGTTTCTCGGATTTGTCCTTCTGGGGTCGGCGCTCGTCGGTCTCGTACGCGTTCGCGATTTCTGGACACGTCTGTGCGGCGTGTTCGCGCTCGGGTTCCTGATCTTGAGCCTCGGTCCGACCTTGAAGATTTTCGGGACGGAAACCGGCATCGCGATGCCGTACTCGTTCCTGATGTCCGTCCCACCCTTCTCCATGGGACGCACGCCGGTCCGTTGTGTGCTGTTCGCCCTGTTCTTCCTGACCGTTCCGGCGGTACGTTTTCTTTCCCAGATCGAACGGAAGGGTGTGCGTGGCGCCGCGACTGTCGGATTGGTCGCGGTGTTTGCCGGTCTGGAAATGTGGTCTCCGCGTCCGCTTGCGAAGCCTTTCCGCTCGCCGCTCGATCTGGCGCGACTGGTCCCGGGCGACGTCTGCAACATCCCGCTGACAACCCTCGACGGCTTCGCTGTGCTCCTGCAAACCCAGCATCGACGCAAGATCGTGACCGGACTCGTGTCACGCAGATCCGAAGCGGTCGCGAATCACATCAATGGTCTGGGAGATTTGCTCGACCATCAGCCCGAAAAATTCGCCAGCACGCTTCTGTCCTGGGGAGTCACCAATGTGATTCTCGAACCCGGCGCGCCGGATGGTCTGGAGACGCTCCTTCCGCCCCTCGGACTGAACGTCATCGACCTGCGTCGAAGCGAAGGCCGGGTTCAGTAGGTCTTGAGCAGGCGTTCGAGCAGCAGATCCTGGAGGCTGCGTCTTGAGTCGAGAACGCCATGGATCTCGACGCGCCTGTCCGCCTCGACGCGATACACGATCCTCCAGGGCGGTTCCTGAACCTCGCGCCAGGTCTGGTCGGACACGCCACGGAGCTCAGGAAGAGCCCTGCCACGCATCGGCGCAAAGCTCAAAGACTCACCACGTCTGACAATGCGGTCCACAATATGTGCGGCCCGCGTGGGCGAATCGTGGGCCAGATAAGTCGCGATCCGCTCCATGTCGTCGCTCGCCACATCGGTCCATGCGACCGTGTAGCGGACCCCGGTCACGCTTTCGCGGCCTTAGCCAGAGCGGCCAGCGCCCGCGTCCGCACCGTCGCGCTTGAATGAAGCCTCCCCGTTCGGTTGAGAGTCGACTGGCTGTGCGCGAGCAGTTTGAGCATGGCCATGGTTTCAGAGAGGCGATCATGCTCGGCCGCATCCATCACCACGATGCGGGGTTTTCCGTTCTGAGTGATCAGGAGCGGGCCGCTGCCATCGATGATCTCCTGCACCAGTTCTTTGGTGTGATTCTTGAGGTCGGTGATCGGACGGACGTTGGCCGCTTTCATAGGTCCGAATGTAGCACTTTATTCTGGCCTGGTTCGGCTCGCCTGCTGATCGCCCGGCAGTGGTAAAAATGTAGCCTCATGATTGATACCGGACTCAACAACAAATCAGTGGTCGTGACCGGCGGCGCCGGCGGCATTGGCAAAGGCACGGCACTCGCCTTCGCGGCCGAGGGCTGCAAGGTGGCGGTTTGGGACGTGAAGGGTGATGAACCCGGGATCGTCGGCGAGTTGAAGGCAGCGGGTGCCGCTGAAGCCATGTTCATTCAACTGTCCACGGCGGATGCAGCCGCGGTCCACGCTGCGACGACGCGGGTGATTGAGACCTTTGGCGAGGTTGATGTCCTGATCAACAATGCGGGCGTGCTGCGCGACGGCATGTTGGCCAAGGTGAAGGACGGCCAGGTTTCCGTGATGTCCGACGAGCAGTTCGATCTCGTCATCGACGTGAATCTCCGAGGCGTCTTTGTCTGCACGCGTGCGGTGGTGCCTCACATGATCGCTCAGAAGTCCGGCGTCATCATCTCCGCGTCCTCAGTGGTTGGGCTCTACGGCAATTTCGGCCAGACCAACTACGTGGCGACCAAGGCGGGCGTGATCGGTATGACCAAGGTGTGGGCGCGCGAGCTGGGGAAGCACGGCATCCGCGTGAACGCGATCGCCCCCGGTTTCATCGAGACAGAGATGGTCCGCCAGATGCCGCCCAAGGCGCTCGAGTCGATGGTTCAGCACACGCCGCTCGCCCGCATGGGCAAAGTGGAAGACATCGCGAATGCCTACGTCTTCCTGGCGAGCGACCAGGGAAGCTTCATCACCGGGCATTGCCTCTCGGTCGACGGCGGAGCGGTTCCGGGAACGTAGGGATATCCGAGGCAGCAAGGGATCAGCCTTCGAAGTCAGTCACCCCTTTCGCGTCCTGTTGCGGACTGTCGCGCCTTCGTTGCCTGACCTTCTTCCGCTGCCTCACCTTCTTCGTTCATCACCGCGGAGCTTCGCGTGATGTTGATGGCGGCTGCGGACGACGGGCCTTTCCTCGGCCTCATCTCCGTGGGCCTCCAAGCGTCTTGCAGGATCGGACGCAGGGGCCCCACCCTGCGTTCAGAAAGGAACCGGTCGGCCCACTGCGTTCGGCCGAGGCCCGACGCCCTCCGCGTTTAGAGTTCTCGCGCTCTTTCGCGCTCCATGAGCGATCTCCCCAGCGCGGGTGATCGTGGGATCGAAGCTCTGCGGTGCACTTTTCACTCTACGGAACGTTGCCCTGTTAACTGACCTGAGATGGAGCGGATCCTCACGAAGCGCTGCATCTGCGGCCGCGAACGAC
>JBDTQB010000295.1:0-6002 GCA_039932395.1 Vicinamibacteria bacterium
CTCAACACCTTCGACCTGATCCTGCCTCTCACCGGCGGTGGACCGGCGCGGCAGACGGAAGTGATCGCGCTCTACATGTACCGCGCCGCGTTCTTCTCTCTGGAAGCCGGAAGGTCCGCGGCGATTGCGACCGTGATGCTGGCGGTCAATCTTGCCCTTGCCTTGATCGCCGTCCGCGTCATGCGTCGACAGGCTGCCTCATGAAGAAGAAGAACGATCGAGGCATCCAGTTGCTGCTGGCACTCGCCGCTGCGGCGTTCCTGCTGCCGCAGCTCTGGCTCTTCTCTCTTTCACTGAAGACCAAGGCGCAGGTCTACGAGTATCCGCCGCACCTGATCTCCGACGGTGCCTCGCTGCGGAACTACGCGACCATCATCGAGAAGACGCAGATCCCGTTCTACCTTTGGAACAGCGCGCGCGTGGCCCTGCTTGCGACGGCGTTCACGCTCCTGCTCGGTGTCCCCGCCGCCTACGTTCTCTCGCGGGAACGCTTCAAGCAGCGTGACTCGCTCGTCTTCATCTTCCTCGCGGCGCAGATGGTGTCGCCTCTGATCCTGCTGGTTCCCATCTACGGAATGGTCGCGAAACTTCACCTTCTCGACACGCACGCCGGCTTGATCCTCGTCTATGCGGCGATCCAGATCCCGTTCACCGTCGTCGTCCTCAAAAGTTTCTTCGATGGTTTGCCGACCTCGTTGTTCGAGGCCGCGCGCATGGATGGATGTTCGCGGTTTGGCGTTTTTCGACTGGTGGCGCTGCCTCTGCTGGGCCCTGGTCTTGCGTCGGTCGCCATCTTTAATCTGGCGGCCTATTGGTCGGAGTTCTGTCTCGCCTTGGTTCTTCTCGACTCGCAGTCCCGTTTCACCATTCCGATCGGTCTGTTCAGTTTCCAGAGCGGCTATGAGACGGAGTGGCACTTGGTGGCGGCCGCGAGCTTCATCGGCCTTCTTCCCGTCCTGATCGCATTCATCGTGCTCCAACGCTTCTTTGTCGCGGGCCTCACCGCCGGTGCGACGAAAGGATGAGGTTCTCTTAACGATGACCAAGGCGCTTCCCATCCAGGTTCATGTCATCTCCCACACGCACTGGGATCGGGAGTGGTACTTGACCCGCGAGGACTATCGCCTTCGCCTGATCGATCTGGTCGACGGCGTGCTCGACCGCATGGACCGCGAGCCGGAGTTCACGTACTTCCATCTCGATGGCCAGACCATCGTGCTCGAGGACTATCTCGAAGTGCGACCGGATCAGAAAGAGCGCCTGTCGCGACGGATCTCGGAGGGACGTCTGCTGGTCGGTCCCTGGTACGTGATGCCGGACATGTTCCTCGTCAGCGGAGAGGCGCTGGTTCGAAATCTGTCCATCGGCCACCGCATCGCCGAGTCGTTCGGAAAGGTGATGCGCGCTGGCTACACGCCGGATCCTTTCGGCCACGTCGCGCAAATGCCGCAGATCCTCGCTGGCTTCGGCCTCGACAATGCCGTCCTCTGGCGCGGCTTCGGCGGCCCGCGCGCTGAGTACATCTGGGAAGGCCTCGACGGCACGCGCACGTTGTTGATGCATCTGCCGCGCGAGGGCTACTGCAACGCCTTCCGCCTGCCCCTTCTTTCCGATGCCTTGCGTGGAAGTGCCGCCTCGGCGGTGATCGACGCGGAAGTTGCAAGGTCCTCCGTGGGTTCGGTCTTGATGATGGCCGGCGTGGATCACACCGAACCGCATCCAAAGCTGCTCACCCTCATCAATGAGATAGGCGCCGCGGAAGGTGTGACTGCTTCGTTGTCGACCCTGCCTGCCTACGTCGCAAGCGTGCGCGATGCGGTGGCGAAGAACGAACTGGTCCTTGACGTTGTCCGAGGAGAACTCCGTTCGGGCGAGGAGTATTCCAATCTTCTCCCCGGCGTGATCTCCGCCCGCACCTACCTCAAGAAGAGCAACGTCCGCGCACAAGCGATGCTCGAGAAACTGGCCGAGCCGCTCGCGCTCTTCGCGTGGCTCGCGGGTGAGCCTCACCCCACCGGCGTCCTCGCCTACGCATGGAAGACACTGATCGAGAATCACCCGCACGACAGCATCTGCGGCTGCAGCATCGACGAAGTTCACGACGAGAACGACACGCGTTTCGCCCGCGTGTTGCAGGTGACGGACGGGCAGGTGAAGCGCTCGCTTCGCGCGCTCGCACGCCGCGTCGAGCCGGCCGGCAAAGGCGACCTCCGTTTTCTCATCGTGAACACGGATGCGCATCCCTTCTCAGGCGTGATCGATGTCGCACTGGACTTTCCCGTGGAGAGCGCCGAGGCGGGCCGCATCCTCGAATCCGAACTCTTCGATGCGCCGCTCGACTTCTATCCACGCAACGCGCACATCACATCGATCCACGATCCGGAGGGCCGTTCGGTCGTTTTCCAGGAGATCCGTCGCGAGACCCGGATCGAGCAACTCACGAGCCGGGTGGAAGTGCCACTTGCCCTTCATCTCGAGCGGGTTCATCTCGCGATGCGCGTGGATCTTCCTGCCGCGGGCTTCGTTGCGTTCGACGCCCACGTCGCAGCCGGGGCGGCCCCCAAGGTTCACGAGACGCCTCATCTCTCCGAACACGCAATCGAGAACGACGTGCTCCGCATCGATGTCAACCCGGACGGGACGTTGAATGTCCTCGACAAGCGATCCGGCAACGTCGTCACGCATGTGCTGGAGCTGGAAGACGTCGGTGATGTTGGAGACGAGTACAACTACTCGCCGCCCGCGAAAGATCGTCTCGTCTCCAGTCGCGATGGAGCTCAAGCACTCGTCTCCGTGATTTCAAGGGGCGAGCTCCGACAGGCTGTTCGCATCGACACGTCCATCTCTGTGCCTTCGTCGGCCAGTCACGATCGGCAGGGACGTCGCCACGAGTTGGTGATGACGGACGTTGAGATTGAGATTGCGTTGAACCAGGGCTCTCCCGTCGTGTCGTGTTCAGTGACTATCGAGAACCGCGCTTCGGACCACCGTCTTCGTCTTCTCTTTCCCACGGGCGCTGATGTGGTGACCGAATCGCGAGCCGACACAGCGTTCGGCGTCTTGACCCGGGCTGCGAAACGCACGCAGGCACCGGTTCCGATCGCCGAGCTGCCCGTGAGTTCCTATCCGATGCAGTCCTTCGCGGACGCGGGCGACGCCTCCGCGGGCATGACTGTGTTCAGCGAAGGTCTCATGGAATTCGAGGTCGTCGGAGGCGAGCCCGGTCGTCACGCGGCCCTCGCTCTGACCCTCATCCGCTCGGTGGGCTGGTTGTCTCGCGAAGACCTCGCGACTCGGCGTGGCAATGCCGGGCCGAGTTTGGAGACGCCGGGGGCGCAGTGTCTCGGGACCTCAAGTTTTCGTTTCGCCTTCGCCCCTCGCCTCGTGCCCCCCACCGAGGCCCAGCTCTGCGCGCAAGGGCGAGCGTTTCTCGCTCCACCAGCGTTCGTGCAGGGAACCCGCATCAAGACGGGTTCAGCGCCACTGCCGCGGCGTCATTCCTTCCTCCAAACGAACGGTGTGTCCCTGGGAGACGCGGTGGTCAGTGCTTTGAAGAAGGCGGACGACCGAGATGCTTTGGTGATTCGGCTCTTTAATCCAAGCGACGCTCCGGTCCAGCTTCGGATGAATGCTGCGCTCGACTTAAGGTCCGCGCACGCCACGAATCTGCGCGAGCAACGCCTCGTGCCCTTGCCGATTCAGCATGGCGTTGTCGCTTTGACCGTGGGTCCGCGCAAGATCGTGACCCTCGAGCTCGAGTAAGGACACAGGCGACGGTCTGCGTCCGTTCCGCCTATTTCTGGTGGCGTGTGATGCAGAGGTCGTACACGAAGCCGCCGAGCACGCCGCCAATCAGAGGCCCCACGATGGGAACCCACCACCAGCCGTTTCCAGCGGTGAAGACGCCGCCGCCCCAGCCGGCCATGGCGGTGAAGAGGCGGGGGCCGAGGTCACGCGCGGGATTGATCGCATAGCCCGCGTTGTAGCCGAAGCTCATTCCGATGAGCACCACCGCGGCCCCCACAAGAATCGGCTGAAGGCGCCCCTCGGCCGCGAAGTTCTTGTTATCGCCGATGGCCAGCACCAGGATGATGAGGAGGGCCGTGCCCACGATCTGATCAATCAGCCCGCCCGGCACGTTGCTCAGGAAGTCTTGTGGGTACGTGGCGAAGATGCCCGCGGTTGCCTTGGCGCCCGTGACCATCCGGGTTCCGCCATCAAAACGATCGAACGCTTCGCGATACGTGAGGTACGTGACCGCGGCGCCCGCGAAAGCGCCCGCGAGCTGGGCCAGGCAATAGGGGACAACCTTCGACCAGGCAAACCCCCGATGGGCCGCGAGGGCCACTGTCACCGCAGGATTCAAGTGCGCGCCTGAAACGCCGGCGGAGCAGTAGATCGCCATCGTGACCGCCATGCCCCAAGCGATGTTGATCGAGATGTAGGTCCCATTCGCGTTGCCGGAGAGCACGACCTGCGCCACCGCCGCCGATCCGAAGACGATGAGAATGAAGGTTCCGAAAAACTCTGCGAGCGCTTCGCGCGCTGTTCCCGTCAACATGTTCGCCTCATTTCAGTTTGCTACTTCTTTGACGTCGACGTGACCTCAAGCGTCGCGGGCGCGCCGTCGAGCGGCAGCAGCGTCTCTCCCGTCCAGGAGAAGACGCTGGCTTCCGGCAGGTCCGCCGAAGACATCAGGAAGACCTTGTTGATGCGACGGAGGCGTGCCGGTCCCGCATCCTTTGGAGGGGCAGGTTCGCCCTTGCGCGCCATCCGAGCGTGCGCGCTGACCCGGACCGACGCCACGTCGCTGCTTCTCGTCCCCTTGGGCAGGGCGACGGCTCCGCGGAAGCAACTGTTGGGAAAATTGTCGGGGGAGCGGGAGATGCGGTACTCGGGAACGCCGCCCGTCGAGTCGTAGTAGCGAACCACGTGATCCTGCGAGACGCCAATCGAGAAGGTGAAGGTGGCGAAGGTGGTGTCGTCGGCCGCGGTGCAGATTTCGGCGACGGCGTAGCGCGTCGGATCGACGATGGTCTTGGATCCGGGAGTCGCATTTGGATTCACCCGTCCTTCGCGGCGCGCTTCCTTCGCGGTGACGGCATACATCCAGGGGTTCTTGTCCATCACTTCTTCGCGCGACACATTGGTCAGATCGAATCCCACCGGAGCGGGGGCATAGCGCTGCGACGTGGTTCCCGAGTCGCGCACCATGTTGTTGTCGGTCACCACGTAGAGAAGCGGATGCCTGCCTTCGCGCTTTCCCGAGAAGTTCACGATCTCGTGATCCTTGCCCTGGAAGGTTTCTTCGAGGACCTTGCCGTTCTGATCGAACTCGATGCCGTAGACGTATTCGATGTCGGTCAGGCGACCCCAGGTCGCGAGCAGACGATCGGCGGGGGTGCCGCCATCTTCATTGCTGAAGATGACCGAGTACCGAATCCGCGAGCCCCGATCGGTTTTGTCGGTCTCGTACCACATGAAGAGCGGCGTATCCGTGAAATGACCGACGGTGTTGGGACGCGCGAAGATGATCGGCGCGAGCGACACGGCGGCATAGTCCGGTTGCGTTGCCGTGACGTTCTTAAAATGAAGCTTCGACACACTCGCGGCCTGAGTCTTCGGTGACGACGCGACCGGATCGAGGCTCACCGAGAGCGTGTGCGTGCCTTTTTGGAACGATCCAAGAAGAACGCTGTATTCGGCCTTCGCGGAGCCGCGGGTCAGGAAAAGGTGCTGCGCGTAGCGCCCGTCGATCGAGAGCCGAAGCGCTGCTGCTTCGTATCCAGCGCGGCCCCAATCGCATCCTTCGCAGCTCGCAGTGAGGGTGGCGATGACCTCTGCGTTTTCGCGGACATCAAACCTTTCCTCTTTGAGGACAGGCGGGTCGGCGGAGAACGCCGATGACGCGAAGGAGAACGTCGCCAAACTGACAACAGCCGCACGCATGAGAGTGTTGATCATTTGAAGTGGCCGGGAGTATAGAGTCCTGAAAAGGTGAT
>JBDTQB010000296.1:0-5984 GCA_039932395.1 Vicinamibacteria bacterium
CGGTGTCGAGGCGGAAGAGATCCCGTCCTCACTATTCGGCCCGAGCGTCCCGCGTCGCACCATGACCGCGGCCCCGCGCCGAAGTTCAGCGCAGCGGGGACGAAGGGTGACACGTCGAAGCCTTTAGAACGCGATTCGTGTGGCCACCGTCGTGCCTTCACCGCCGCCGTTCGCAACCGGCGCGCCGGTCTTGTCGAAGGTGGCTAGCCTGATCGCGGACGTGTAGGACCGTCCATCCACTGAGAGCGTCACAGTTTCGGTGATGACGCCGTGGCCAGCCGGCCACCAGTCATGAGCGTTCGGCGTGCCCTCGCCTGTGCGTGGTGCGTCGGTCGTGAAGAACAGGTACTTGGTTTCGAACGTTCGCGCATCGATGGCCTTCCAGACGCCGTAGGCGGGTGGCGAAGAATTCGCCGCTTCGTCGTAGTTGGACGATTCGGTCATCGTTCCGCCCGTGTTGTACACGCAGAAGAACTCGAGACCCTTCATCTCAGAGAGCGGACCACTCCGAAACGAGATCTTTGAGTGCCATGCGCCAACGAACTTGTCGCGATCAGCCGCCGCGGTCGATTGAGATACCGGAGGATTCTCACAGGCCGTCATCAGCAGAACCATCGACAGAATGACGATCTTGTTCAAGCGATGTCTCCTCATGAATAGGAGATGAGCTTAACGAATGGGAAACCTGGCAAGAGGGCGTGAACTCGATTCCGCTAACATCGACGGTTGCACCGACCGGCCGATCAGGTGATCGGCGAACAATTGAGGTCACAAGTGTGCCATGAGAATCCTCGACGCTGGGTTGAAGATCAACCCGCAGTCGCACCAAGCAGGCACAGCCCGGCCGTACGCACTCGGGATGGATTCCGCCCGCCATCATCATGCCGCGCTCGCCGATAGGCGGGCCCCCAAGGCCCGAGCCGTCTAACCCGCGAGTTGGCGATGCAGGTCGCCGAGGCGGTGCACAAAGACCCGCAAGGCCACTGAGATCGAATGGCCTACGCCGGCCCGAAGAGGCGAATGCGGCCGTCGGCCATGGACACCACAAGCTGTTCGCTTGACCCGCACAAGGCAACCCCGACAAAGGCGTCCTCGGCAGAACCGTAAAGGCTCGCCACCACTTCCCGGGACTCGAGGTCCCAGATCTGCACCACATTTTCGAGATTGACCGTGACCAGATGCCGCCCGTCCGCGAAGAAGCATGCCGATGAAAGCGCCTTTCGGAACGGCCCCAGGCTCAAAGGAGCAGCGTTCGTCTGCAGGTTAAAGACGCGCAGCATCCGGTCCTGACTTCCCGTCATAAGCTGCCTGCCCGCCGGATCGACCCGCATCAGGTTCACCGGAGCGTCAGGCCCGCGAAGCGTGGCGGTGAGGCGCAGACTCAAGCCGTCGAGCACTCGCAGCGTGCGATTGGTGTGGGCGGTAACAATCAGCCGACCCGCGTAGGCGAGAGAAGTCATCGCCGAGGGCTGACGATAGAGCTCACGGCGCGCCTCGCCGTTGCGGCAATCCGTCACATCCCAGAGCTTGAGGTTGGTGTCGGTGCCACCCGAGGCCAGGGTCATTCCATTCGGCGTGAACGCGAGGCTCGTGACCATCTCTTCGTGCCGGAGCTTGACTTTGAACTCTACGCCGCGGGTGACATCGAAGAGATGGATGGCGCCGTCGATGTGGCCGACGGCCAGGATCTTGCCGTCGGGAGAAAAGGTGAGGCAGACGGCGCGCGCATCGTGCCCGGTGCGCTTGTGCATCTCGGTGCTCAGAACCACGAGCCGCCGTCGCGCGGCAAGGTCCCACAGCCGCACCGCGCCGTCGGTGCCGGCCAGAGCCAGCACCTCGCGCGCCGGCGAGAAGGCCATGGTCTGAGTGGGCGGCGGTTCCCCGAAGGTCCCGAGGTCGCGATAGACGGCGGCCCCCAGCGCGCGGATCCTCGTGACAACCGAACTCGGCGTGGGCCGAGGCGTCCGCTCAGTCGGGCGCGGAGTGATTTCCGTTGGGTCGAATCGGGCTTCGATCCCCTCGATGAGTTTCACTACCTCGCGCCCGGAGGGCTCCACCGCCTGGGCGCGACGCGCGGCTTCGAGCGCGCGTTCGAGATCGTTCGTCTCAAGTCGGCGTTTCGCTTCCTGGACATTCTCCTCGTACACCCGTCGACGCGACTCCTCGGAGAGCAGAGAGTCGACAGGAACGCGCAGGCCTGAAGCACTTCGCAGGTCCGCGGCCATGTGAGCAAGGTCCGGGAAACGATCGCCGGGAGACTTCGAGAGGGCCCTCTTCACAATCTCCCACAACCCGCCGGGCAGGCCAAGGGCAGAGGATCAAGCGCAGGCAGCGGCTCGTGGACGATCTGGTAAGCGAGGGCGGTGAAGGTAGGAGAGGCGTAGGGCCTTCGTCCGGCCAGAAGTTCGTACAGCACGATGCCGACCGCCCATTGGTCGGCGCGATGATCGACGCGGGTATCCGTCAGGGCTTCGGGGGCCACGTAGCTGGGGGTGCCCAGGACGAGGCCGGTCTGGGTCATGTGAGCGTCGCCGAGTCGCGCGATGCCGAAGTCGAGAATCTTCAGGCGCTCGTCGGGCAGGAGCCGGATGTTGGCGGGCTTGATGTCACGGTGAATGACGCCCCGCTTGTGCGCGTAGTCGAGGCCGCGGCAGATCTCGACCACGATTCTTACTTTGTCCGCGACGCTGCGAGGCGTTTGGATCGCGCTCGACAGGTCGTGCCCGTCAAGCAGTTCCATGGCGATGAAGAGCGTGCCCTCGAAATCTCCCGCCTCGTAAACAGTGACGATATTGTCGTGCTGGAGCCTCGCCGCGGCTCGCGCTTCACGGAAGAAGCGCTCCTTCGCCTCATCGCTGTCGACGGCGTCTCTGACGATGGTCTTCAGGGCCACGAGCCGGTCGAGGCCGGGATCGCGCGCCTTGTAGACCGTACCCATCCCTCCCTGACCGAGGCGGCCGAGGATTTCGAATTTTCCGATTCTTTGCGGCACGGATGGAGGCAAGCGCCGATCTTAGGCCAGCCGGTTAGCAGTGAGTGCCGGGCGTGACGACGTGCCCTTGGATGAAACCGGTAGAGTCGTTCACATGCTTGGCGCCTCCTTCAAAGCTGTGGCCTCCGAGCTCCTGCGCCCGGTGGCCCTGATCCGGTACCTCGTCCTGAAGACGGAGGTCCACGCGTACTGCGCGAGCCTCGCCTTCTTCGCGATGGTGGCCTTCTACCCCTTGAGCCTGCTCTTCATCTCTGTTTCGAAATACGCCTTCATGTCCGAGTCCGCTCACACCGCTGTCCAGGAGCTGATCCGGGCGCTCTACCCGACGTCCCAGGAGTTTCTCTTGCGCAACCTCGAGGCGTCGTCGTGGCAGTTCGGCGAGGCCGTGACGGTTCAGGCCGGCGTTTGGGTTCTTCTCGGAGCGGCCGGGGTGTTCATCCCTCTCGAGACGGCGCTGAACGGACTGTGGGGCTTCGAGGCGCACCGGCCCTACTGGAGGAACCAGTTGGTTGGCTTCCTCCTGGTTCTGGCCGGATGCGGCCTTGCCCTTCCTGCCGTGTGGGGCCTGGCGGCGATGGAACGATGGCCGCAGGTCCTCCCCGCGATCGCTCTCATCTACGTGTCCGCGGCGCTGTTCCTGCTCTATAGGTTTCTCCCCAACGGGCCGGTATCGAGCGTCTGGGCGCTGCCGGCAGCCGTGCTCGGAACGGTGGCCCTCGCAGCTGTACAAGCCTTGTTCGTATGGAGCCTGCCTTACTTAGCACTCCCCGAAAGTCAGGGGCCGTACCACGTGTCGATCAGCTTCCTGCTTCTCGCCTACTTCGAGGCGTTCGCCATTTTTGGCGCGGCGTTCGTCACCACACAGGCAGCCCATCGTTTCGGAACGACCCCGCCTTCAGTACGGCTCAGAGAAAGCGGCGAAGAGTGACTTCCATCCGCCGGTGCTCGCGCTCGGCTCGGCGCCACTGCACCAAAATCGGGCTCTGATACTGGCCCCGGATGATGCTCGGCGCGCCACCCGAGTCCGAGACTCCGAAACTGATGCCCCGTTTCATGCGCAGGAAACGATCGGCCGGTAAGGCGATGAACTTCGACAGGAGCCGCTCGAGCACCGACCCCTGGACGTGCAACGTTTCCATGAGCTGGTTGAAGAGAAGCACGAGGTCGTACTTCGCGTAGTTCATCGTCTTGCCCGGAATCGCGCGCGGATTTTCGAGCATGTGAGCGCTCTTGATCGCCGCGAAACGGAGTGGATTGCGCAGGACCTCGGCGAGGTCGTGGCGCATCAGCATCGTCTCGTATTCGTTGACCGTGAGACCCGCATTCCGTTCGGCGGGATCGAGGCCGATGTCGACGCGACCGCGTTCGATGCCATGTTTTCTCAGAAGCTCAGCGACTTGTCCGCTGAACTCGCCGCGCGGATCATTCAGGTTGATCGAGTCCACGGGGTGGCGCGAAACGGGAACCTGGATGGTCACACGCTCGACGAACTCCTCGTGGTCGTACGCCAGAATGGTGGTGCTGCGTGAGCGGCGAGCGCCCTGCCAGGTGCCGTCGAGGTCGATGAAGTAGACGGGAGTCGCTCCGCGCGTCGTATAGGTTGCGCAATTCCGCATCCCCGCGCCGATGAACTTCAAATGAGAGTCGGCGTTCCGCGGCTCAACCGCTCTCTGCTCCTCGCTCAGTTCCGCCCGCAGATGGAGTTGATCGTGACGATATTCCGCTCCCTCGGGGAACATCGCGCTGAACGGCTCGAAGTAGCCGGAAAAGTGGCCGTCCCGACGGAGGAGGCGAGTCGCGAGACTCTCTTCGAGATAGCCCGCCGTGGTGTGAAGGGAACAGTAGAGCGCCCGGCTGTAGTGGGAGAGAACGTCACCGAAACGGGCCGCGACGCGGCCGGCGACGTCGATGGTGTCGTAGCGGGTTTCGGGAGTGAGCGCGAGTGTGAGTTGGTTTGTGGCCATATCTCCGGCGAGAACCCGGCAGTTGGAATTCTAGCGCTCCCTCCCTTGAAGCCCGGAGGGCACGCAGCACAGGTGCCTGAGGTCTTGCCGCTTTTTCCTGCCCGCCTGCTTGAAGAGGATCTGGAAGGCGTTCGGGTTCTCTCGCGGAGACGGAGGCGATTTATCTCTCGATTTCTACGATGGCCTCGGTTCGTGAGGACCGGCCGGTTCCAGATTCGACAAAGTTCAGCCGCAAGGTGTAATCACCCGCCGGTACCGCAGGCGGCACGATGCTGAACACATAGCGATCGAATCCATCGGCATCAGGCACGATGCGCGGGACGCCATCGATACGAACCGGCAGGTGCGCCTGGCCGGAACGAACTAACTCAGCAGTCACGGCGTAAGGGGCCGTCGGACCTGTGCGATCACGCCACACGAACACGCACACGTCGCGCGGTCGACCCGGGGTCAGAGTCACGGCGGGGTCTGGGACAAAGCGATCGTCTCCGACGTAGAAGGGAATCCTGATCTGGGGTCGGCCTTTCGGCTGGAACGGAACGACGACCTGTCCAGCCGTCGGGAGCATGAACAGGGGCGCCGACAGAACGCTTTCACCCGCGTCGAAGACGGGCACCGCGACGTTGCGCTGTATGGACCCTGTGATCTCCGATGTTCCGGCGCGCACGAAGAAGCGCAGGTCCACATTCCCGGTGGAGGCCGGAAAGGCCGTGACAAGGCTCAGACCCGAATCGCGAACGGCAGCCCCGACCTTCGCAAGGTCAATCGAGGTCTTGAGGGCGATGCCATCGAGCACATGCCCCGAGGCCATGGCGTACCCGTAAACCTGCACCGCCATTTCTTTCCCCTGCGCCGCCTGAGCCAGCGCGTCGCCGCCGATCTGCAGAACCGCGTTGACGCTTTGCTTTCCCGAGGTATCGCGATAGGGCAAGGTCGACAAGCGGAGGCGCAACGGTCCTCCCGACAGTCCCTTGGCAATGGCCTCTCTGGCTTGTCCCTCGACGTCCGAGTTCGAGGCACGTCGCGGA
>JBDTQB010000297.1:0-5946 GCA_039932395.1 Vicinamibacteria bacterium
GGGCTGGCGCTTGGAATTACCAGCTCTCAGTTGATCGCGCACTTCACGGGCTGGGAGACGGTGATCTCGCCTGCCATCATGATTATCGCGGTCGGCTTCTCCGGCGCGGTCGGTGTGTTCTTCGGCTATTACCCGGCCAAGAAGGCAGCAGCTCTGAACCCGATTGAAGCGCTGCGGTACGAATAGTCGCGCCGGCGGACCGCGCGCATGGAAACGGCGTGAGAGGAAACTCTCACGCCGTTTCCACTACTCCAGACGCGCTGGAACGCATGGATATCAGGCTTATCGACGAGCCATCACGGGTCCATCGAGACGGATGGTCACGATGGTTCCTTCGGGAAGTTCCACGTCATCGCCCTTGCTCGCGAGAACACCGCCGCCCGCGCCCACGGCGGCGCCGATCAGCGCGCCCTTCTTGCCGTCAATGATGCCGCCGATGACACCGCCAAGCAACGCGCCCAGGCCGCCGTTGCGGAGCTGGTGGTCGTGACCTTGTTCATAGTTTTCTGAGATGGAGACAACATGAGCGCGGATCGGCGTCGCCTGGCCCCCTTGCGGAATCAACGTGTCGAAATCCATCTGCAGATAGCCATCCTGCTGACCGCGGTTGCGCGAACGCACTTCCCGGACACTTCCGCGAATGGTGGCGCCCGCGGGAATGATCGTTCGTCCGTTCATGCGAACTGCGGAGATGGTCTGTGCTTCAAGACGGTCGCCTGGATTTGAAACCCGGGAGGAAACGTCGGTGTTCAGCGCCACTTCCATTTCGGTGCCGGCGGGAATCCGATACGAGGCGGCGCGCGCACGACGCTGCTGAGCGTTTTCGATGTCGTCCCGTAGCGTCGCGATTTTCAGACGGAGGGATGCGATCTCGACCTGGCCTGCGGCGGGCCGGTCGGGAGCACGACGATTAATCTGGTTGACCAGGTCGGTCACTTCGGCCCGGATGCCCTCCGCTCGACTCTGAAACTCGGCATAGCGACGATTGCGCTGAGGCAGAGTGGCGAGGCCATCGTCGATCAGTACGAGGTCGTCCTGAAGCGCCAGCAGGTCGGCTCGTTGCGAACGACGACCTTCACGACGGTCGTACTGCTGATTGTAGGGGCGCGGAGGATCAGGCTGAGCCTGGGCCGCCTCTGCCGCGAGCCCCATCAGTCCAAGCGCCAGGATCGGTGAGTACATGAGTGTCTTCTTCATTTTTGTTTCTCCCTACAAATCGTTGTTACGCGCACACGGCGCTATCCAGGACACTGATGAAGCAAGGCACGGGCCATCGGCCGAGTTCTCTCATTCAGAAAGAGTTATGAGGGCACTCTTGTCCGCGTGCCCCCGCCCCCACGCTGTCGAATGTAGAAAGCGGGCGATCCGACCTCGGCCCGATATCATCAAGTTGTGCCGAAGGTTTCCGCCGTCCTCATCGCCCAGAACGAAGAGGATCGGATCGAAAACGCCATCCGGAGTCTGGCGTTTTGCGACGAGATCATCGTGGTTGATGGGGGGTCGACCGACGCCACCGCGGATCGGGTTCGAAGCTCGGGAGCCCGCCTTCTCCAGCGCCCTTTCGATGGCTTCGTGGCGCAGAAGAACTTCGCCGTGGATCAGGCGAAGAACGATCTGGTGCTTTCTCTTGATGCCGACGAGGAAGTGAGCCACGCGTTGCGCAAGGAAATTCAGGACACCACCGCGACCGCCGACCTCAAGGCTGGCTACCGTATGCGCCGCGTCACCCACTATCTAGGACATGAAATCCGGGTCACGGATTGGTATCCAGACTGGCAGCTTCGTCTCTTCGACCGCCGTCGCGGTCGCTTCGTTGGCGACCTGGTCCATGAATCCGTGCGCATCGACGGAGAGATCGGGCGGTTCTCCGGCGAACTCGTTCATCGTCCCTATCGCGACGAAGACGATCACCGCCGACGCATCGAGCGCTATACGACGCTGTGGGCGCAGGCCGCGCACCGCAAAGGGAAGACCGTCATTCCCGGCGTGGGCGAGGTCGCGTCGGTGTTCGCGTTCGTTCGCAACTACATCTTCAAGCGTGGCTTCACGCTTGGCGATGTGGGCTACAAGATCTCCAGGCTGAACGCGTTCTATGTCAGACAGAAGTACGCAAAGTTGAAGGCGCTGCAATCCGCGCACCCGGAATGAAGATCCTTCATATTGATACCGCCACCGAATGGCGCGGGGGACAGAACCAGATCGTGTTGACCGCCGTCGGCCAGAGGGCGCGTGGACATCAGGTGGAAGTCTTCGCGAACCCCGATGGACCGCTCGCCGTTCGAGGTCGTGCGGCCGGTCTGTCCGTGCCCGAGCGATCGGTCGGGCGCGGCGACTTTTCCTTGAAGACGCTTGGCAGTGTCCGTGGAGCCGTGCGTTCATTCGCTCCCGACGTTCTGCACATCCACGAATCGCATGGACTGATGGCCGCGCTTCTCGCGGTGCGCGGCATGGAGCCGCGACCTCGAATGATCGCGAGCCGTCGCGTCGATTTCCCACTCAAGGCCATGTCGCGTTTTAAGTACGGACGCATGGACAAAGTCCTGGCGGTCAGCAACGCGGTGTGCGATGTGCTGATTCACGGCGGTCTGCCTGCGGAGAAGGTACTGCTGGTTCACGAAGGCGTCAACGATCGTCCGCCGGTTCCAGGCGGTCGCAAGCTGCTCGCCGCTCTGGGCGTGCCTGAAGGCGCGCCCGTCGTGGGCAACGTGGCGCAGCTCGTGGATCACAAGGATCATGCGACGCTCATTCGCGCGGCAGCACAGGTCCTGAAGGTGCTGCCGGACTGTCGATTCGTCATTTGTGGGGACGGGCCGCTCAAAGCCTCTTTGATGGGCCTCGCGGGCTCATTGGGCATCGGAGAGCAGATCCTCTTCGCGGGATTTCGCCCCGATCTCGACGCCTTGATCCCGGCCTTCGACATCTTCTGCCTGTCCTCCCATCTCGAAGGCCTGGGCACGTCCGTCCTGGACGCGATGTGCTTTTCGAGACCGGTCGTGGCGACCCGCGCCGGTGGCATTCCTGACGCCGTTCTCGACGGGCAGACGGGACGTCTGGTGGCACCCCGCGATCATCAGGCGCTCGCCGATGCCCTGCTCGAAACACTCGCGTCCGATGCGTTGAAGCGGCGGTATGGCCTCGTCGGGCGCGCTCGCTTCCTGCGCCATCTGACCAGCGACGCGATGGTCGACGCTACGCTTGCGGCCTACGCCTGAAGACAAGACTGGCTGAGAGGGCCGCCGCGCCCATCGTAGGGACGGCTCTCCGGGGATGCGATATCTTGTCGCGAGCGATGAAGGACTTGCGGCCAGGCCTGCCAAAAGGCTCGACAGTGGTCTTCCTCGCAGTCGCGCTGGGCGCATCCCTTCGTTTTTTCGGCATCGGCTGGGGGTTGCAGCACACGCCCCACGCTGATGAGCAGGCGTACGTTGAGAGCGTCAACGCCATGCTCGACGCGGGCGATCTCGACCATCGTTACTACTACTACCCGGGATTGTTCTTCTATCTGCTGGCGCCGGTGGTCGATCTTCTGGGCGAATCGAGACGTCACGGCCCGGAGGCCTATCTCGCCTGCCGCGTTCTGGTGGCCGCCATCGCCAGTCTCAACGTTTGGATCGCGGGGCTGGTGGCGCGCTCGCTCGCGGGCCCGTGGGCCGCGGGTACGGCGGCTTTGGCGCTCGCGGTCTTTCCTCTCAGCACCGCGGTCGCTCATGAAGTCCGGCCGGACCTTTGCCTTGAAATGCTGGGTCTCCTGAGCCTCCTTCTGTATTCGAGGGACCGATGGACCGGTCGCGAGTTCGCTCAGTCGGGCTTGCTGGCGGGTTTCGCGACCGCGATCAAGTTCTCCGGGCTGCTGTTCCTGAGTGGGACTCTTGTTTCGGCGGTCGTCCGAAGGGGGCGCCTCGCGTGGCTCGTTGGCGCCACCGTGTTGACGGGGTTGGTGGTCATCGTGGCGACTCCTTATGCGCTCGTTCACACCGACGCGTATTTCGGAGGACGATCTGAACTCGATGTGTACTTCCAGGGGTTCACGTTCGCGGGCCTCTGGCGCAACGTTCTCACCTACGGTGGAGCGGTGTTCGCGTTTGGAGGCCCCATCGGTGTTGGTGCGGTCGTGGTGGGTTTCGTCTCGATCGGCCGGGCGCGCTTCATGACTCTTGTGATGCCGTGGCTCGTTCACTTCGCTATGACCTTGAGCATCTTCTCTCTCGCGTCCATCGCCTTTCCACGTCACATGTTGCAAGTGACCGGCGGGCTCTGCGTGTTCTTTGGGATTGGCATCGCGCGTCTGGCCGGGAGCTCACGTGTCACCGCAATGAGTGTGGTGGCTCTCGCCCTCTTGTCTCCACTCCGGACGTCTTTGGACGCGACACGTATCCAGATGATTCCCTCCGCTCCGGATCGTGCGCTGGAATGGATTGATGCCCACATGAAGGATGGCGCGGTGATTCTTGAAACTCGGCGGGACGCGGCGGCCGGCGCGCGTGCCGGAGCGACCCTAGGCGTCGATCGGTCGCGTTTCGAGTTCCTGACTCCTGAAGATCCCTCGCGGTCCGAGTTAAAGCTGCTCATGCCCCACGCGGATCTGGTGATCGTGGACGCGGACCGCTCCACGGCGGGATCTCTCTTCTCCGGCTACTCGCTCGCGTACGACGCGCGGGGCGGACGTGGTTTGCGCGTCCTCTCTCTCCTGATTCCATCCGATCGCGCTCGGCCGATCGTGGTGATGCCTGCGAAGGTGATTGCTTCGCCGGGAGCCGATGCGGGGGCTCTCACCGACGGCCGGCTCTCCACGGTGTGGTCAACGCAAGCGCCGATGAACGGGACGGAGTGGATTGAGCTGCGCTTCGACCGGCCTCATCGTCTCTGCCGTGTGGATCTGGAGACGCCTTTGCCGTCCACAGATCATGAGCCGGAACTGGCATTGAAGCTGGGCGACCGCGATGGTTCGGAGTTGCGCGAGGTTCACGCCGCGAACGCGCGTCCCAGTCGGGATGATCAGATTAAGTTTGGACGACCGCGCGGCGCGGCCCTCGTTTTCGATCCGCAGGAATCGACTTCCATTCGTATCGAGCAGAGAGGTGCTCGCAAGGATGCGTGGGCCATCAGCGAGGTTCGCGCGTATGAGTGCGGTCCCTTGGCTGGCGCGTCAGTGGTTCATCAGTAGGCGACGCGGAGAGCCTGCCAGCCATCCTCGACGTGAGCTCGAGCGAGCGGTCCGGCCTTCCCGTCGACTGAAGCGGAACGGACTCCCGATACGGCGCCGACGGGACAGGATCCCGTCGCGATGAAGTTGAGGGCAGTGGCCAGAGACGCTTCCTTTGCATCACCCAGGGCGTGGCCCAGATCGTCGGCGGCCCGACAGTCTGGAACGAAGCCGTCGTAGTAGTCGCCTTGGCCGCGCGAGTTCTGAACACTAAAGCTCACCGGCCACAGCATCTTGTCGCAGATGCGGAAGCCGTACTGCCCCACTGGCTTCCCGTATGAGTTGTCGCCCACCACGGTGACCGGCATATAGGGCTTCAGCGCGTTGATGATGAGTTCGCTCGCGGACGCGGACGAGCGCGTGGTAATCACTACGAGACGGCTTAATGGGAACGCCGCCGCTGGCCGGGTGAAGCGGATGGAGTTGTTGCGCGCTGTCTGCTTGTCGTTGTGGACGTACTGAGCGAAGACCTCGCCCGATGTCCGATCACCGCCGATGAGTCCGCCGAGATACTGCGCCACCGCGATCAGCCCGCCGCCGTTGTAGCGCAGGTCGAGAACCAGTTCCGTAGCGCCCGCGTCCCGCAGTTGAGCAAAAGCCGCATCGAGGGCTGCGTACGAGGGCTCGACGAAGTTCTTAAAGACGATGTAGCCCGTCCTCCTGCCGCCCGCATCGACCACACGGACGAGCGGAACGGTCGGAATCGTCACCACCCGCTTCGCGATCCGGCTGGACCGGAGTTC
>JBDTQB010000298.1:0-5941 GCA_039932395.1 Vicinamibacteria bacterium
CGCCTGGCCGTGGTGTGGCACACGTTCGGTCTCGGCCAGTCGCTTCCCGCAGTGAACGCGCTCGACTATCGCGACTACAAAGAACGCGGCAAGCTCTTCGAAGACTTCACGCACATCAGCGGCTTCGAAACCGTGATGCAGGCGAATTCCAATGCGGAACTCGTCCGCGTGGGGACCGTGGCGGCGAACTTCTTTCCGTTCCTTGGCGTCGAACCGGCTCTCGGCCGGCAGTTCCGCGATTCCGAGGACGTGCCGGGTGCCGCGCGCGTGGTGTGGATCGACCACGATCTGTGGCAGCGTCACTTCGGCGGCAGTCCAACGGCCATCGGCAAGACCGTCGAGCTCGAAGGCGCTCCCGCCGAAGTGGTGGGCGTTCTGCCTCGCGACTTCGAGCTTCATCTTCCCGCGGAGACGTTCCTGGTGGGACGCCCGCAGATCTTTCGACCGTCGCGTATCGATTGGGCCAACCAGCCTGCGCGTAACAACACCGGGGAAACCGTGCTGGCGCGAGTGAAAACGGGCGTTCCATTTGGCGCGGCCGCGCGGGAGATCGAAACGATCGCCGCCGGATTGCGGCGTGAAGTGCGCGAACTCGACGCCGCCGATCTGCGGGCGAGCCTGATTCCCCTGAAGCAGGACGTTGTGAAGAACGTGCGGGACGGCCTGTGGGCCTTGATGGGTGCGGTGGCCTTCGTGCTGTTGATTGCGAGCGCCAACGTGGCGCGTCTCCTTCTCGCCCGCGGTTTGAGCCGTGAGGGCGAGTTCCGCCTGCGCGCATCGCTTGGCGCCAGCCGCGCCGACCTCGCGCGCACGGTCGTCGCGGAGGGGGTGATCATCGCGGCCTTCGGTACCGCGGTCGGTGTGGGCGTGGCGCAGGCGAGCCTCTTGGTGATCCGCACTCTGCAGGCCGCGTCGATTCCACGACTCGCGAGCGTCACTCTTGATCTGCGGGTGACGGCCTTCGCTCTGGGCGCGGCCCTTCTGGCCATTCTTCTGTCCGCGGTCATTCCAGGCGTGCGGGCGTCGAGCGCGGTTCTGACTCCGGGTGCGTCCGCGAACTCGCGAGTGATCGGAGCGGGACCAGCGTTGCGGCTGCAGGACCGCGTGGTGATGGCGCAGATGGCTCTTGCCGTGGTCGTCGTGATCGGGGCCTCTTTCATGATCCAGAGCTTTCGTTCGTTGATGGACGTTCCGCTCGGCTTCGAGTCGGAACGCCTGCTCACACTGCGTGTGGCCGTGCCTCGGAGCGGGTATGCGACGCGGCCGGCTACGCAGGAATTCTGGCGACGGGCCGAAGCGCGCGTGCAACGAGTGCCCGGTGTTGTGTCGGTCTCGGGAATTTCGCTGCTGCCGTTGACGGGAGATGGCCCCACGCTGGCGTTCGCGTATGACGAACAGACGGCGCGCAATTGGGAGACCGCCGCTGCTGACTTCCGCCGCGTCAGCCCCGGACTCTTCAAGACGATGGGCATCACGCTCGTGGCCGGCCGTGAGTTCGTCGACGCGGACGTCATCGACCTGCAGCAAGGCGGGACACGAAAGCTCGTGATCGACACCGCGCTCGCGAAGATGGCGTTTCCGGGGAGATCCGCGATCGGAGAGAGGCTGCAGGTTGAGCCCACGGCCGGTCCCAACGCGTTCGCTGAAGTGATCGGCGTCGTGAATCCGATCGCGCTCCTGAGTGTCGGCGCTTCGGGCCGGCCGCAGGCCTATCAATCGGACGTCTACTCGAGGGTTTGGCTCAGTTTCGTCATTCGAACGACGAGGCCGCCGCAGGAAATTCAGGGCGAAGTGCGTCGTGCTCTGCTGGAGCTGACGCCGGATATCGCGGTTCAAGATGTGCGCCCGATGACGGACGTCGTGCAAAACGCGCTGGCGCCCGTGCTCCTCGCCACAAAATCCATGTCGATGTTCGGCCTGATCTCGGTGGCGCTCGCCGGACTGGGTATGTACGCGGCGCTTGCGTATTCAGTGGCTCTGCGCACGCGAGAACTCGGAATCCGGCTCGCTCTCGGCGAAACGCCCGGCGCATTGCGAAACCGCGTCCTTCGGCAGGGCTTCCGCCTGGCCGCGATCAGTCTCGTGTTCGGCGGGACAATCGCGGTGCTGTTGGCGGCGGCTGTGCGCGTCTCGCTCTACGGCGTCCGCTTGTCTGATCCGCAGGCCTACGCAATGGCGATGCTTATTCTGGGCGTTGCGGCACTGGTTGCTTGCTGGTTTCCCGCGTCGAGAGCGTCGCGAGTCGATCCGCTGGTCGCGCTGCGGCACGACTGATCCCATGGCGCCATTTGAAGTCTGAATTGTGACCCCCACCCTCAAGTTCTCTCCCGTGCTGCCAGGCCCCGTCGGCCTGCACCCTCCGGTTGGAACCCTCCGGTTGGAATTTGTGCTGTGTAACCTTATGGGTTACGATGTCTAGTGATTCGGACCTTCCGGCACAAGGGCCTCATGCGATTCTTCGCTACGGGCCTGAAGTCTGGCATCCGTCCCGAGCATGAGGCGCGATTGCGTCTGATTCTCGGTCGGCTTCAGGCCGCAGTGCTACCGGAGGACATGAACCTGCCAGGACTCCGGTTGCACGCACTGAAGGGAGACGCGAAAGGTCGTTTCGCGGTTTCGGTGAGCGGCAACTGGCGGATCACCTTTGCCTTCTCAGAGAAAAACGCTATCGATGTCGACTACGAGGACTACCACTGAGGTCTCCCTATGCAGATGCACAATCCGCCCCATCCCGGTGAGATCCTTCGGGGTCTCTGTCTTGAGCCGCTCAGTTTGTCGGTGACGGACGCAGCGACTGCCTTGGGTGTGAGTCGGAAGACACTCTCCGCGATCCTCAACGGCCGTGCCGGCATCAGCCCGGAGATGGCTATTCGGCTTTCCATTGCGTTCAAGACATCGGCTGAGAGTTGGCTCAATCAGCAGGTGCAATACGACCTTTGGCACGCCGAGAAGCGGCGCAAGGTTCTGCGAGTGACCCGTCTGGCTGCATAGTCGTCGCTGGCCTGAGTCCGCCGGCGTCTGCGAACCCGTTCTCGTGCTTCGAGTGGCGCGCGGGCTGGCGCGCACGGGACCCAAGCCCATTGGCTCAGTGTACTTACGCGGTGTTACGCGGCGCGGGGGTCGGCCGGCTGTTTGATCAGGCTCTCTGCCGGGATGCCGAGCCCAACATGGAGCCTCCAGATCATCTTCAGGGTCAGGGGGCGGGTTCGATTGAGGACCTCGTAAACCCGGTTTCGACGACCGATCATCGGTTCAAGGTCCTTGGGCCCAAGCCCCTGCTGTTCCATCCGAAACTTGATCGCCTCGATAGGGTCCGGCAGTCCGAGCGGGAAGTGCTTCGCCTCATACGACTCAACCAGCGTCGCGAGGACATCGAGCCGCTCTCCCTCCGGACTGCCCTTCTTGGCTGCCATCAGGGACTCGATTTCGGTCAGCGCCGCCTTGTACCTCGCGTCGGTGTTTATCGGCCTAATCTGCATGGCGTTGTCCTCAAATTGTTTGCGCGTCAATCGCGTCATACTGGGCCTGTGTGCCGATGAATCGTATGTACACGACTCGATAGGGATAGTTGATCCGCACGACGAGCCGGTACTTGTTCTCACCAACGTTGAAAACCACGCGGCCGTCTTTGAGAATGCTCGCGTTGCCGAAATCAGATTTCACCATCGATGGCGTTGACCAGTCGGCGGCGCGCGTCTGGCGGTACCAGGCAAGAACAGGCTCTCTTGCGTCCGCGCGGGCGGTACTCCTCTTCCAGTATCTCTTCAACGTCGAAACCGCGATGATCCGCACCACTTGCAGTTTAGTCCCAGTACGGGACTAGCGGCAACCGAGGCCGCGACGTAGTCCCAAGCTCGTTTCCAGAGGGCGTTTAGGCGGTCCTCACCCGCCGTAATCGCGCGAGAAACGCGCGGGCGCTGAGATCGCCGAACTCCCCACGCTGAGCGCTTCGTAAAACTCCCTGCAATCCCCAGGAGTTCGCGGAACACCTGGACCGCGTATCTCGTCTGTCAGTTGAACGGGGGACGTGAATGCAGGAATTGATTTCGAACATAAGACTTGCCCTGCGCCAACTGGCGAGGGCGCCGGGCTTCGCCGCCGCCTCGTCGGCCGTGCTGGCGCTTGGCATCGGCCTGAACGCCGCGATGCTGGGACTCACCTACACCATGGTCTTCGCCGAAAGGCCGTTCGAGCGTCCCGCGGAAATCGTGCAGCTTTTTTCGCACAACTCCACGGAACCCGACTCATACCGCGCCTTCTCGTATCCGGCCTGGCAGGAGATCTCGAAATCGGCCGTCCTGGACGGCGTGCTGGCGCATCGCACGCGTCCGGTGGGGCTGCGGGAGGCGAACCAGGAAGGCGCGTCCCGGCGGACACTCGCGGATTTCGTGAGCCCGAACTACTTCAGCGTCCTGGGCGTGAAACTCGCTCAGGGTCGCGCGTTCACTGAAGAGGAGGGGCGTACTGGGAGTCCGATTCCAGTCGCGATCCTGAGTCACAAACTGTGGCTCAAGCTTGGAGCGGATCCCGCTCTGGTCGGCGGCACGATACGAGTCAGCGAGCGCCCCTTCACGGTCATCGGAGTCGCTCCCCGAGGTTTCACGGGTACGAGCACGATGATCGGCCCGGAGGTCTTTCTTCCTCTCGGATGGATCGATTCCGTCGCCACTTCGCTCTCGCGCGCTTCCGTGAACAGCCTCGAACGAGCCGACGCGTTTGATCTGTTCCTCGTTGGCCGGCTCCGAAAGGATTCCAGCATCGAGAGCACGAACCAGGCGCTGGCGCTCACAAGTGCTTCGGTGCAGCGTGCGCTTCCTGTTGAGTATCGTAGTCAGGCGTTGTCCGTGGGGCCTCTGCCGCGGTTCTTCTCGAGCGTGGATCCTGGACAGGAGCGCGCGCTGACTCCTTTTTCCGCAGCTCTCATGGGCATGACCGGGTCGGTCCTTCTGATCGTCTGTCTCAATCTGGCGTCGATGTTCCTGGCACGCGGACAGGCCCGGCGTCGCGAGTTCGCGGTTCGCCTTGCCTTAGGCGGTGGACGCGGCCGCATCGTCAGGCAGTTGCTGACCGAAGGACTCGTGCTCTCGGCCATCGGGGGAGTTCTCGGCGCCGTCCTCGGCGTGTTGAGCATCGACGCAATCATGGGGGCGCTTTTCGAGCGCTTGCCGATCACCCTGGCGGTCGACACATCGATGACCGCCTTGATCGCGGGCCCGACCGCGCTCTTCACTCTGGTGGCGACGCTGATGTTCGCCTTCGGCCCCGCGTTGCGGCATACGGGCGGAGACGTCATTGCCGAACTGAAGCAGCAGGGCGGGGAAGGGAGCGAACGCCGCAGGCGTTTTCTGCCTCGTCATCCCCTGGTGTCGCTTCAGATCGCCCTTTCCGTCAGCCTCCTGATCTGCGCCGGACTCTTTGTTCAGATGGCGCGCCAGGCTTCCCTCGAAAACACGACCTTCAATGCGGACGACACGGTTCTCGCCGAAGTGGACGCGGGGCTTGCCGGATACCGCGAGGCGGAGGGCCTCGGTCTCTACGCCTCGATCGAGAACCGCCTTCGATCACTGCCGGGCACGAAGTCCGCGAGCGTTGCCGTCACTGTTCCGTTTGGAATCTCAGGCGTCGGAAAGCGCGTCCGTCGCGCGGGTGTCGCGAGCGGTCTTGACGATCGGCGACTTTCCCTGGCTGAGGGCCAGGCGTTCAGTGCCGACATGAACGCGGTGGGCGCGGCCTATTTCGACACGCTCGGCCTTCGCTTGTCTCGTGGTCGTGCTTTCACGGACGCGGAGGCGCAGCGGACCGGTTCGAAGAGAGTTGCGATCGTCGATGAAGTGCTCGCGAAGTCGCTGTGGCCCGACGGAGACGCCGTTGGCCGAACAATCGAGTTCGCCCCCACCGACGCGACGGATGAGGCCGCGGTGCCCATCGAGGTGATAGGGAT
>JBDTQB010000299.1:0-5937 GCA_039932395.1 Vicinamibacteria bacterium
GCTCCGAGAACATCGAAGCCCGCGTTGACGAGCATCGAGCGATGAAGCATCCGAAGAGTCGATGAATCGTCCACTACGAGCACTCGTCTCTTGCTGTGGTCGGGAGTGGGCGGCGCTCCCAGATTCTCGATTTGGCCCTCCGCGCGCTTGAAGGCCTCCGAAGGCTCGATGACGGGAATGACCTGGCCGTCCGACGCGAGCATCACCGCCCCGAGGTGCGGGAGCGATCTCAGGCTCCACGGCGTCGGAAAAACGGCCTGCTCGACCTGGGAGAGCGCCTCGTCCACCGCGAAACAGCGGCGCACCTCCCCAAAGCGCAGAATGACCAGCACGCCAGCGTCCGATCGGCCTTCCCAACCGAGGATGCGGTTGAGATAGCGGACGGGGACCGGGCCCCCTTCGATCTCAACGATGGTTTGCCCCTCGACGTTTCGAAGCGGTGTCAGCTTCGGTGATGTCACTCGCTCGATGTTCTCGATCGGGATCGCGGCCTGACGTTCGCCGCAGCGCACCAGAAGCATGCGCATGGTCAGGGCGCCTGCCGGCACACGCATCGTCACCGTGGTGCCCATGCCTTCGCCGGTGGAGAGGCTCACGTCTCCTCCCAGCCGGCGCACACGGTCGCGAACGATGTCGAGGCCAAGGCCTCGCCCCGACACCGCCGTCACCACCTCCGCGGTGGTGAATCCTGACCTGAAGGGAAGGTCGAGCCATTGACTCATGCTCCAGGACGCGACTTCGGATTCGAGGACGAGGCCTTTCGCAATCGCGGTCGCCTTGATGCGGTCCACCGAGAAACCGCGACCGTCGTCCCTCACACTCAGGAGAAAGTATCCGCCCGACACTTCTCCGCGAACTTCGATCACCGCTTCCGGATTCTTCTGGGCGCGCGCGCGCTGGCTCGCATTCTCGATTCCGTGATCCATGGCATTGCGAACAACGTGGAGGAGAGGCTCCTGCAAACCGTCCAACAAAGACGCGTCGACCAGTTCGGCCCGGCCTGAGAAGACGACCCGCACCGGCTTCGCCAGGCTCAGTGAGAGCTCGCGCACCGCTTTCTGGACCGGGATCCGTAGGGTGTCGAACGCCTCCATCCGGAATGCGCGGACGAGGCCATGAGCCTGCAGGAGGACCTGATGCAGGCGCGAGGCCGATCGCAGAAGTCCCCGAGCGTCGGAGAGTCCGGGATGGGTCTCCTCCCAATGACTGAGCCCGCTTCCTATTCGGCTTTCCAGAAGGAACGCTTCCTCGATCTTTCGGAACAGCTCGTCGACCACCGTGGTGGGCACGCGCACGCTCTCGTCGCGACGCGTGGCGGATGGGAGTTCCTTGGGAGGTGCTGCCACGGGGGGGGCATGGCGGCGATCAGGCGCTCGCGAGGCGAGTTCGTCTCCCGTTGGAGCCGACGTCCTTCGGTCGGTGATAGACGGCACGGGCGGCGTCTTCGCGGCGTACGCCTCGAGGCGGTGGACCAGCGGTTCTTCGTCAAAGACATCGCCCGTGAGGAATGCATCGAACGCAGAAACCATCCCGTCGAGCGATTCCACGAAGAGGTCGATCAATGGGGCTTCAGGGAGACTCTCGGTCCGCACCAGGCTCTGAAGCTGGCTTTCAAGGAGGTGCGCGATGCTCTCGATCTGACCAAGGCCCACGACGCGAGAGGCTCCCTTGACGGAATGCGCCAGGCGATAGACCTCGTGGACGTCCGCCGCTTTCGACGGACTCTCGTCGAGCGACAAGAGAAGTCCCTGTGATTCCTTGACACTACGCCGCAGTTCCTCATCGAACGTTTGCAGAAGGAGATCGTCGTCGCTCATCAGACCTGACCTTCCTTCATCATGTGTCCGAATGAGCGGGCAGGGCGGCGTGATCGAGCAGGCGGGCGAGCCGCGATGCATCGACGAGTGCCCACAGTTCGCGGGTCATGGCGACGAAGGCCGGCCCGGGTAACGCGACCTGCGATTCCGGCAACAGATCGGACTCGAAGATCGGTCTTTTCCCGAGGATCTCGTCGACAAGGGCAGCGCTCCGTCCGGAGGGGGTGGAGAGGACCACCATCAGCGCCGCTCCCGTCATGGCCTTCCCGAGAAGGAGCTTCCCCAGGTCCAGAACACTGAGGAACTCGCCGCGGAGCTGCGTCACGCCCAGAACACCCTCAATGCCCGGCAAAGGCGTGAAGACCAGGAGGGGCGCGAACTCTTCGACCACATTCATGGGCAGGCCGATGGACTGGCCGGCGATGCGACATCCCACGAAGTCGCCCAGGCTTCGGCTCACGACCGCCTTGATCGGCGCTTCCGAATAGCGTGCGGCACGCTTGCGCAGGATCTCATCGATCGTTCCATTGATCGTCTCGGCCATCGGCTCGGGCCGGCGGCTCACGCGACTTCACCTTTCCGGTAGTCGATCATCTTCCGGAGATCTGCCGCCGTGCAGAGTCCTTCCAGTTCCTGATTGTCAGGGAGGGCCGAGGCGAGAACGCTTGCCGCATCCAGTTCCTTGCGGGCTCGCCGAAGCAAGCCTTGCTCCCATTGAAGGCATCCGTTGAGGAAGCGCCAGAGGGCATGATCCGGGGCTAGAAACACGAGACGGTGAAGTGCCGCGGCCACCGACGCGAGTTCGCCTTTGGCCCAGGCATCCAATACGGCTTTTGATCCCGATGGTTCGACGGGGGGCGCGGCTAACTGCCTCGTTCGCGCAGTTGCCGGTGACGGCGTTGCCCGCCGCGCGGATGACGCAGGCGGTGGTGCTGATCGAGTGGGTGCCGGCCCGCCGACGGGCGCGTGGACGTCACGCAACGCTTGGTTCGAGGCGGCGGTTTCATTCGCCCGACCGAAGATCGGCCAGCCGAGATAGACGAGATGTCGTCCGAGTTCTTGAACGGTGGGCGTCGGATCGGTTGGAGCCACGAAAAGCAGTCCATGCGGACGCAACGCGGCGGCCGCCTGCCGATAGGATTTCTGGGCCGCTTCCCCGGTCATATAGAGGGTGGCGTTACAGAGAAAAATAGCGTCGTAACGCTCCTCGTACGGATCCAGCAGATTCTTCACGAAGAACCGCACCGGGGCGCGGTAAGGCTCCCGCACACGAAAGCGACTCCCTTCCGCCGCAAGGAAAGCCTCCTGATCAGCGGCCGGCACGCCCCGGAGCGACCATCTTCCATACAGCGCCTGCTTCGCGATTTCGATTGCTGAACCCCGCGCGTCCGATCCGGAGATCTCCACATTCTTCAAGACCTGACCTGAGGGACCGGTCAAGCAGTAGGCCACTGAATAGACTTCCTCGCCCGTGGAACAAGCCGCGCTGTGGATTCGATAGGGGATCGAGTGATCCTCCCTTCGATTCCAATGCGCCTTGAGAACATCCAGGTAGAACGGGAAGCGGAAGAAATGCGTCTCGCCATTGAGGACGTCCGTGATGTCGACGTCCGTCGCCGGCCGTTGTTCGAGATCTTTGGTTTCGCGTTCCCTTTGTTCCGCCCAGCGGATGCCGAACTGGCTCTCGAGTTTGACTCGCAGCTCGCTCGCGTCGCCGGCTTCGTTCTTCGCGGTCATCGCACATCCGGCACTTCGGTGAGAAGAGCCTTGAGATTGAGAACCGTGAAAGCCCGCTCACCCACCTGAGCCGATGCGAGTCCGAACTGCCCAATCGTCGAATCGAGAACCAGCGAAATCAGATCGATCCGCCGCATCGTGACCACGTCCAGGGTTTCGTCGACGAGCAGACCACGAAGGCCGTCGTCTCCATTCACCACAATGATCCGCTGAGCCAGCAGCGGCAGCGCGCTCGGGCTCCCGAGGCGCTCGAAGAGATCGATGACTGGAACCAGGGTTCCGCGGTAGCGCATCACTCCGATCGAGCCGCTTAAAGGCTCGGCCTGAGACTCGAGGGCGACCCGCGGAAGAACCTCGACCAAACTCAAGGCGTCGATCGCGATTCCCATCTCCCCGCACGTGATGAGGAGCAGTGAGACGGTCGCGGGCAGGCTCGCCGTGCGGTCCGCACCGTCTTCCAGCAAGCGCTTGCGGAGCCCGCTCAGTTCGCTCTGAAGCGCTTGAATCCGCTCACGAGTCGAAGGCATGCTGACTTTCACCACGGGCGGTTACGGTCGAGAGAGACGGCTCCGGATAAAAGTGGCGATCTCGCTGAGCCGCGCGTCCTTCGGAAACACCGCCAGAGCGCCGGTGGCGACGCGCGCGGCATCGAGGCGCTCCTTCCCTTCCGCGGAGAAAATCACCATGGGAATATTCTGCGCCCGGACCATTTCGCCGAGCTGGTCCCCGGTGATTCCCGGCAGATTCAGATCCATCACGATGAAATCCGGGCGCAGGGCGAGGGCGGACGCGAGCTCCGAGAAACCGCCGCACACCGTCACCTCCAGGCCTTCAGCCTTGAGTGCGGCGCTCAGGGACAGGGCCGCGGTTGCGTCGTCCTCCACCATCAGGACCTTGTGCCCGGAGGAAGAGGAGCCCTTCGTGAATAACTGCCGGATCCGCCCTTCGACATCGATCGGCAGCGCCGGCATCCTGATCGCCAGGGTATTGGGCCAGTCCGGCGCCTCGGAACCAAGCACGACTTTCGGGCCGCTAAACGCCGAGGCCACTCTCACCACCGCGGGATCACGAATGTGATCGGCACAGATGAGGAGCAGGGAGGCCGGCCCCTCCAGCGCGCACACGACGTAGTCGCGCTTTCTCAGAAAATCCGCGTAGACCTTGATTCGCGCGCACTCCGGAACGCCGATCGTAATTTCAGGCATAGACGCCGTCCTGACCCGTCGAAATAAAAACCAAAAATGAGGCCCGAAAAACTCTCAAGCCATGTTCTCATGGAGGTGTCCGGAGTGCTCACGTCAAGAGCAACCGTGTGCCACCTTCCGGGGGACAACGCACAGTCGTTCCGCTTGAGGATCAGAAAGAGGACCCAGATGTCATTCCTCGCGCGTCTGTCCATCGGTCGGAAGCTCCTGGTGCTGACCGCCAGTTCGGTCATCACTCTGTCGATCGTCGCCTGGGTCGGATATCGCAGCGTCGCGGATCTCAGATCGCGCAGTGAGGCCGCGAACATGCACGTCGATGCGGTACGGTATTTGATGCAGGCGGACATGGAGCACGATGCGATTCGTGCTTTCATCTATCGCGTGCTTCTCGCGGCGCAGACGAACGATGGAGCTGAAAAGGACGCCGCCCTGACCGAGCTTGACAAGTTTGAGAAGGACCTCAATTCCTCCCTCGCCGAGGTCCGCAAACTGCCATTGAACTCCGGAACGCTCCAAGCCCTTGATAGGTTGCGCCTCGACCTCGATGCGTATCTCTCGAAAGCGCACGCGATCGCGGCCGACGTGCGCGGCGGCCGGGTTCCAAGGGCACTCGCCGCACTGCCCGATTTCCAGAGCACTTTCGAGCGTCTGGCGATGGACCTTGAACGAACGGACGACCTGGTGAACGTCGAGAACGACAACTCCCACAAGGAGACGCTTCGGTCGGCGGCGCTCGGCACCCAGCTGACGATCGCCACCGCGTTGATCGGTACGGTGGCCGCCCTCTTTCTCGGCCTCTTCATGGCCCGCGTGATCACGACGCCGCTCAAGAGAATGACCGATGCGGCAACCCGCATCTCCCGCGGAGATCTGCTCGCTGATGTTCGCTCAAACACCGCCGACGAGAGCGGCGTCCTGGCGTCGGCGTTCATCGAGATGACTCAGTACCTCAGGGGTCTTGCCAGCGCCGCGGACAGGATCAGTGGAGGCGATCTCGCCGTGGAGATCATTCCGCGTTCGAGCCAGGATGTGCTCTCCCAATCGTTCAAGACGATGGTCGAGCGTCTTCGGGGTACGAGTGGAAAAATCCAGGAGGGAACCGACATTCTCGCCACCTCGATCGCCCAGATCGCGGCGGCGACCGCCCAGCTCTCGGCGAGCGTCGCGGAAACGAGCGC
>JBDTQB010000300.1:0-5934 GCA_039932395.1 Vicinamibacteria bacterium
ACAACATCGAATACAAGAACTTCACCCTGGCTGACAACCTGTCGGCGGTCCGCGGGAATCATTCTTTGAAAGGCGGCGTGGTGGCCACGTTCGAAAGCAAGAACGAGAACGCGAACAACGTGACTCAGGGCAGCTTCTCCTTCACCGCGGGCGGCGGACGCACCGCCTTCCAGAATTTCCTCACCGGCAACAGCGGCGGGCTCTGCGGTGCTGCTTGCACCTACAGCGAAGCGGAAACGGACGTCGTCAATCACCTGAGATTCAACCGCTATGAGGCCTACGTTCAGGATTCATGGCACATTCGTCCGCGGGTGACCCTCGACCTGGGCGTGCGCTACTCCCTCTATCCCTCGCCGACGGACGTCAACAACATGCTGACGAGCTTTGTTCCAGCGCTCTACAACCCCGCCAAAGCCCCCACGTTCTCCAGCACAGCGAACACGGCCCTCATCGTCGGCACAGGCGACCCGTTGAACGGCATCGTGGTCGCGGGGACCAGCACCGGTCATGGACGCGGACTGTTCGCCACCGATAAGGGCAACATCGCGCCGCGCGTCGGTATGACCTGGGATCCGAAGGGCGACGGCGAGAGCCTGGTGCGCGCCGGTTTCGGCGTCTACTACGATCAGGCGCTCGTGGGCATCTTCGAGCAGAACGCGTTCACGAATCCGCCGTACGTGAACACGGTGTCGTTCCAGAACCCCACGTTCTCAGATCCCAAAGCGGGCACGGCTCCCTCCACCCGCGGCGTTCAGAACCTGATCGCGACCAGC
Organism: Vicinamibacteria bacterium; assembly: GCA_039932395.1. Lineage (GTDB taxonomy): Bacteria > Acidobacteriota > Vicinamibacteria > Fen-336 > JAGNNV01 > JAGNNV01. Next base: position 774 of record JBDTQB010000300.1, read on the forward strand.
GATCCGTTCGAAACGCCGCGCACAATGCAGTGGAACATTGGCATTTCAAAGCGTCTCTACAAGCGCGGTGCGGTGGATGTGGGCTATGTCGGTTCGCGAGGCGATCATCTGATTCGTCCCGTCGACATCAACCAGCCTCAGCCCGCGGACGTGAACGCACCCGGCGGCACGGTCAATGGTTCGCGGCCCTATAAGGGATTCGGCACGATCAACATGCGCCAGACCACCGCGCGCAGCCGTTACAACGGTCTGCTCTTCAACTTCCGCCATGAGGGTGGTCGCAGCGGCCTTCTCAACGTGTCCTACACGCTGTCCCGCAACAAGACGGACGCGAGCAACGACCGTGACGCCGTGGACCTTCCCCAGAACCCGCTGGATCTCGACGCAGAGTACGCCGTCGCGCGCACGGACCGCACGCATATCCTGACCGCGAACTTCGTCTATGAGCTTCCCTTCTTCCGCAAAGCCAAGGGCATCTCGAAGGCGACGCTCGGCGGATGGCAGGTCTCCGGCATCGCGACCTACTCCTCCGGTCCTCCGATCTCCCGCGTGGTGACGGGCAATACGAACGGCGGCCGTCGTGGCATCCGCCCAAACCTGGTGAGCGATCCGCTGGCGAACGTCCCCACCAATAATCCGGCGGGTGCGATCTATTGGTTCAATCCGGCGGCATTTTCGGTGCCGGCGGATGGAACCTACGGCACCAGCCAGCGCGCGATCTTCCGCCTGCCCGGCCGCAAGCAGTGGGATCTGACGGTGTCGAAGAACTGGTATCCGTCGTCCAAGACGCGTCTTCAGTTCCGCGCCGACTTCATCAATGCCTTTGATACGGTTCAGTTCGCGCCCGGCAATATTCAGAACACCTGCAACGCGGCGACGGCCGGTGCGTCGTGCGCGGTCTTCGGCACGGATACGTTTGGTCAGATCACCGGCACGCGCGCGCCGCGTGAGATTCAGCTCGGGATCAAGTTCTTCTTCAATTAAGACTCAGCGACGCATCGTTCCGAGGCGCGTTTCCGTGGCCCAGGCCGCGCGCTCTCTCTCGGGGCGTTTTATTTGCGGCGAACGACGTCGCCGGCGTCGCTCAGCAGTCGAGCTTGAGCGCGGCGCACTGGAACTTCAAGTACGGACGTGACGCCATGAAGCGGCTCGCCGCGAGCTCGACAAACTTCGGGCTCTCGACCTCAGCAACCGTCAAGGGCGTCCCCAGGATGAAGTCCGTCCGCTTGATGTCGTCGATCGCCGGATGATCGGCCACGAAGTCTTTGGGGGCGCGCTTGAGCGACTCGCCGCCGGGTGTCCAGAACTCGGTGAGTTTCGGGTCTCCTAGGGCCGCGCGCCACTTGGGAAGAGACGAAGCGATCGCATGACGAAGCGTATGGAGGGCATCCGGCTCGGGATGCCACATGCCTGACCCCAGAAACAGATTTCCTGGCTCGACGTGGACATACATGCCCGGCGCGTGGACGTCCTTGCCGGTACGATGACGGAACTGAATCCCGAGGTTGGTCTTGTAGGGCGTCTTGTCCTTGGCGAAGCGGACATCCTTGTTGACCCGCATGATCGACCCGCCGACTTTGCGGTCATCAGCCACGAACGCGGGAGAGATCTTTCGAAGCAGGGGCTGCATCGCGCGCACGAAGACCCGGGCCGGCTCACGCACGTCCTCTTCATAGCGAAGGCGGTTCGCCTCGAACCACTCGCGCTCGTTGTTCTCCGTCAGCGCTTTGAGGAAGCGCAGGGCCGGACCGAAACCGGTGAACTCGTGGGGCATGCAAAACCTCTGTCCGAAGACGTCAGACGGAACGACGGAACGAACAACGCATGGCGGCAGAAATCAGTCGACCATGGCCTCCCAGTCTAAAGACGTTTCGTCCCGCTTGGGGAGCTCTAGTAAACCGAGGGGGTGGGAGTCGGCTTGGCGGAGGTGGCCGGGGGCGCCTTGGGCGTGACCTTCGGCGCAACCTTCCGAGCAGGGCCCGCTGGACGAACTGCGGGCTTTGCCGCCGCGCCTGTTCCGGTCCTCGTCGTTGGAGGTGCCGCAACCGCTGCCGGCTCGGAAATGATCCGCACCTTGGTGATGACAACGGGCTTCACCGGCACATTCTGAAAAACACCGCTGCTGGTGGTGGGGACGTTCACGATCGCATCGACCACCTCCATGCCAGACAGGACCTCCCCGAAGACGGCGTAGCCCCAGCCGTCGCGCGAAATACCAAAGTCAAGTGCGGGGTTGTCTTTCACACTGATGAAGAACTGCGAGGTGGCGCTCTGCGGGTCGTTCGTGCGTGCCAGCGAAAGCGAGCCACGGCGGTTGAGGAGGCCGTTTTTCGCCTCATTGCGAACCGGGGGACCCGTCGGCTTCTCCACTAAGTTCACGTCCATGCCGCCGCCCTGAATCATGAATCCCGGGATGACGCGATGGAAGGTCGTGCCCGTGTAGAACCCGCTCTTCACGTAGCTCATGATGTTGCGGGTGGACGCGGGCGCCTTGGTGGCATAGAGGCCAACCTGAATCGTCCCCATGGTCGTGTCAATCGCGATCACCGGGCCATCGGGAGTCGGATTCACCTCCGGCGCGGGGACTTGGGCGGGGGCAGGAGCTGCGGGAGCCTGCGGAATCAGCAGCATGAGGGCAAGGGCAGTGGATATCAGCATGGATCTTTCAAATTCTCCTCGATTGGCATGGGGTCTGAGGCTAAAGTCTAGCGAAAGGGGCTGGTCTCTCCCATGGGCATAGAATCCTTAGCTGGTCAGCACTAAACATGGTTCTCTTCAACTACTCCACAAAAGAACTCACGGCGAAAGTCGTCTACTACGGCGCGGGTCTTTGCGGGAAGACGACGAACCTGCAGTGGATCCACGAGCAACTGCCCATTAAGAACAAGGGCAAGATGCTCTCGCTCGCGACCGAAGCCGATCGCACGCTGTTCTTCGACTTCCTGCCCATCGAACTCGGCACGATCCGCAGCATGAAGACGCGCGTCCAGCTCTACACCGTCCCCGGACAAGTCTTCTACAACGCGACCCGGCGAATGGTCCTGAAGGGCGCCGACTGCGTGGTGTTCGTGGCTGACTCGCAGGACGCGATGATCGAAGCCAACGCGGATGCCATGAGGAACCTTCGCGAGAACCTGGTCGCGAACGAGCTCGATCCAGAAAATATTCCGCTGGTCATTCAGTACAACAAGCGTGATCTGCCGAATGCGGCTTCGCTCGATGTGCTGAACGCCGCGCTGAACCCCCGCGGCGTTCCTTTTGTGGAAGCGGCGGCGAAAAGCGGCAAGGGTGTCGAAGAAACGCTGAAGGTCGCGACCCAGCTTGTCTTCCGCGTTCTCGCGAACAAGTACGGGAACGACGGCACGAGTTCCGGCGCTCGTAACTCAGGCAGCCTTCAGCGGCCGACCTCTGGCCTCAAGTCCCCAGCCGCGCCACCCCTGCCCCCACCTGCGCCGTCTCTATTCTCAGCTCCGCCTTTGCCGCCACCGATCAAGATGTCGGCGCCACCCCCACAGGCGCCGGCTGCACCCAACTTCGGCTCAACCCCAGACTTCGGCTCAACTGACGATCTGCTCGATTCGCTCGGAGGCGGACCGGCCGCACCTTTGGCTCCTGCGCTGTCTCTCGATAGCGAACTGGGTCTTAGCCCTGCGCCCAGCGCCCCGCCACCCGTCGATTTCGGCGATCCCCTTGAAGCCTTGTCCGCAACGGCCGCGGCCAACGCCGCAGCCAGCAGTTCCGCGAGCTCCGATCCTTTCGGCGGTGAGTTGTCGCTCGACAGTCTCACCGAGTTGCCCACGCCCTCCCCGGTCCCCGCAGCGGCGCTTTCTCCGGCCGGAGAACTGGACCTGGACTTTGGCGGCGCGCCCGCTGCGGCGCCGGAACTCGACAACAACGATCCTTTCGGCTCATCTCTCGAGCCATTCGGAGCGGCGCCTCAGGCTCTTCCCGCATCTGCGCTGGACGATCCCTTCGGCGACGCTCTGCCGGCGGCAGCGCCGGTGGACTCCGGGGTTTCGCCGCTTGATTCCATGATGGAACTGGGTGCGCCGGGTGGATCTTCAAGCTTCACCTCGGATGCCGTCAACGTCGAAGCTTCCGTCGACCTGCCGTCAGGCGCTCTATCTGCCGAGCCCGTTCAGGTGACGGTGCCGGTTGAGATCACGCTCAGCGGGGGCGGCGGCCGCGACATCCTGATTCCGATTCGTCTTCAGTTGAAGATCCGAATCCGATAGCCGTCGCGTCCTCCAAGGACGCATTCCTTCCAAGTGCCGTGGCGGCGGTGTTCCCTTCCTCGCAGTTCAAAAGGAGCAGCCAAATGTCCAGTCGCCTCATGTCGCGAGCGCTCGCGGCCTTCACTTTCATTATTTTCCTGGCCGTCGGCCGGGCGGACGCGCAGCTTGCGCCCCTTCCTCAGGATCAAGGTGCCACCGGGCTGGGTCTCGCTTTGCGACGACTTCCCGTCGCCTTTAACGTCCTCTACGTCACGGCGCATCCCGACGATGAAAACAACGGAGTCCTCACGCTGCTGTCGCGCGGCAAAGGGATTCGCGCGGGTCTGCTGACCGTCACTCGCGGAGACGGCGGCCAGAACGAGATCGGTCCCGAATTGTTTCAGGCAATCGGCATTCTGCGCACTGAAGAGTTGGCGGGCGTGCATCGCTATGACGCGGCCGAGCAGTACTTCACCAAGGCCTACGAATTTGGCTATTCCTTCAGCGTTGAAGAGACCCTGCAGAAGTGGGGCAAGGAAGAGATCCTCGACGATGTGGTTCGCGTGTTCCGCACCTTCCGTCCTGACGTGGTTCTGACCCTTCCGCTTGAAGCGCCCGGCGGCGGCCAGCATCATCAAACGACAGCCCGACTCGCGGCGGAAGCGTTCCGTGTCGCTGCTGATCCGAAGCGTTATCCCGAGCAAGGTCTTCTTCCCTGGCAGGCGTTGCGCGACTATCAGGGCGGCGTGGGCGGAGGCGCTGAGCGCATGGACGGCGAGGTCACCACGGTGGCGACCAACGCCTTCGATCCGCTGCTCGGAATGAGCTATCAGGAATTCGGTTCGATCGGGCGGTCTTTCCACAAATGCCAGGGTGGCGGGCAGCTCAAGTCCGATCCGGGCGACGGACGCGCGCTGTACTACGTGGTCGATTCCGAGCCGAAGATC
>JBDTQB010000301.1:0-5907 GCA_039932395.1 Vicinamibacteria bacterium
CGCATCACGGTCCTGTTCTCTATGAGAACAAGGATCGCCACCGCGCGTACGCCGTCCGCTGGTCGGGCGCCGAGACCGGTGGTGCGGGCTATGTCGGTGCGCTCGGCATGATGCAATCGCGCAACTGGCCCGAGTTCAAGACAAACATGGCGCGTGCCTGGTTTCTTCCTTCTCACAGCATTGTCTACGCGGACGTCGAAGGAAACATCGGCTACCTCGGTGTCTCGCTCGCCCCGGTGCGTCGCAACTGGGACGGCCTGTTACCGGTTCCCGGAAAGGACGGGAAGTACGAGTGGGAAGGGTACGTCGGCTACGACAAATTGCCCGGCAGCTTCAACCGCGAGGAGGGCTTCTACAACACCTCGAACAACGACGTGATCCCGAAGATCGTTCCCGGCTACAGCGTGCCGCTCGGCTTCGAGTACGGCGCGCCCTATCGCTACGACCGCGTCCATGAAGTGCTGACCTCGAAACCGAAGATGTCGATAACGGAAATGCAGGTGCTGCAGCAGGACGCGCTTTCCATTCCGGCCCGGACGCTCGTGCCTCTTCTGTTGAAGGTCAAGTTCGACGAGCCGGAATTGGTTCAGGCGCAGAAGATTCTTGCCGGGTGGGACTTCGTCCTCGGCAAGGATTCCTCGGCCGCCGCGATCTATGAGTTCTTTCAGATGAAGCTCCCGCGCCTCGCGTACGCCCCTCATGTGCCGGAAACCGAGCGCGCGACCTTCAAACGCTACGACTATGGGCGCGTGATTAAGTGGATGACCGATCCGGATGCCGCCTACGGATCAACGTCGGCAGAGCGAGCGATTGCGCGCGACAGGATTCTGGCGAAAGCCTTCGCCGAAGGCATCAGTGCGCTGATCATGCTGCGTGGCGCCGATCCCCAGGCCTGGCTTTGGGGCGACATCCACACGGCGGACTTCGTGCATCCCATTTCTCTTCTGAAGAACGGGAAGGGCGCGACGGACGTCTTCGCGATCGCACCCACCCGCCGCGGCGGCGACGGGTCCACGGTGATGGCGACCGGCAATGCCTCCGAGACGGGGAACAAGCAGCAGCACGGCGCGTCGTTCAGCTTCGTGGCGGATGTCGCTGATTGGGACCGCTCAACCTTCCTCAGTGCGCCCGGCATCTCCGCCCAGCCACTCTCACCGAACTCTTCGAACCTTATCGAAAGCTGGGCGGCGGGGAAGGGCAATGTCCTTGCCTTCTCGCGCAAGAAGGTTGAGGAAGTCAGAGCCAACACCTTGATGCTGGAGCCCATCCACTAAAGACCTCTGAGCTTCGCCATCGTGCGGTCGAACGTCTCCGCGCCCGCGCGCGGGTCGTACACAATGGCGGGATGAGGCTGTCCGCGGATCGTGTCGGGGCTGGCGACGGCGTAGGCCATGAGCCGTCGCGCCAGTGTCGTGCGTTGAACATCGAGGTCGAACGAGCCGGATCGACTCGTCAGCAGATCGTCCAGCCCAAGCGCCCAAGGAGTGCCACGTAGCACCGCATCCACCGCGATGCCCTTCACGAGGTTGTGAGGAAAGTTGAAGATGAATGCGAGTGGCGAATAGGCACCTTCGGTTGGCCGGAGATCCAGGAAGGCCTGGAGCAGAAGGTCGCGCCGCGCGAGGAATGTCTCTCGCAGCTGAGCCAGACGATGCTGTGTGGTGTTCAGCGCCATGGGTAGAGCTGGCCCCAGAAGAGCTTCGGGATCAGGCGTCAGCGCGATGAGCAGAGCTTCGTGGATGTCCCGGCGATCGGGGGCATCGAGCAACGTCGCCACGGCCTCGCACAGCCAGGGGTAGTCGGGGATGTTGTCGTCCCGCAGGGCGGCCACGTTTCCAGCGCACGTGACTTCCAATCCGAAACGCAGATGACTGCCGAGGATGGCGCCGTGGGTGAGCGCGATGTTTAGCCGATGGCGCTGATTCAGTCGACGCACTTTCGTAAGGAGACGCTCGTACGCCGGGACGTCGGGTTCGAAGTGAGATGTGGCGATCAGGATCAGCGTGCCGGCGTCCCGCGCGAACTTCTGTCCGCTGCCTTCCGTGCCCTGAAGCAACCGCAGGAGTTCGTCCACGCGGTCGAGATTCGCGCTCGGATCGTCGTCATCCCACGCGCGCATGGCGAGAAGAGCGAGCAGGTGGAGAAAGTAATAGTCCAGCAGGACGGCCAGGCCGTTGCGCCGTCCCGTCTCATCCGCCGGATCGGCGACACGCTCGATGAAATTCGCGACCTCCACCGGGATGGTGTCGTCGCAGAAGCGATCCGCCTTGCCGTCCCAGTCGTTCAGGATGTGGAAGCCCTCGGCGCGGGTCACGTGATCGAGATGCTTGACCCAGGTCCCCGCGAAAAGCGCCTCGCCGCCCGCCTCGAACCGGTGGCTTCGCATTCCCTCGCGCAGGTGGCGGACGGAGCGGTCGAAGCTCCGCGACTTCAGGACTTCATTGACGATGCGCGGGCGCACCGGGCCCCCGAGCGCTCGCTCAAGCGCATCGGCGGCGTCCGGGAACGATGTCGCCGTCGAAACACCCTTCACGCGGCGCGATCTTAGCGAAACCGTTCACGCGCCCCGGGCTGCGCTTTCCTCACGGCTGCCCTTTCCCTGCGTATGAGCGATAGGCTTCCTCCGTGACCCTGCCCCTCACCGACCCCATTTCCCTGCTCAAAGCGCTCATCGACATTCCTTCGACCACCTGGGAGGAAGGGCCGGTTTGCGAGGCCGTCGCCGCGACTCTCGAAGGTGCTGGCTTCGCGGTCGAGCGACAGCCGGTTTCAGAAGGTCGGTTCAACGTGATCGCGCGCGTTGGCGATCCGATTGCGACGCTCTCGACGCATCTCGACTGCGTGCCGCCCCATCTGCCCGCCAAAGATCTGGGTGATCGTATTCAAGGACGCGGCGCCTGCGACGCGAAGGGCCTCATCGCGGCGCAGATCTTCGCGGCGCTGAAGTTGCGTCAGGAGGGCGTGACCGATTTTGGTCTGCTCTACATGGTTGGCGAGGAAGAGGGAGGCGACGGGGCCAAGGTCGCGAATCGGATTCCCGGTCGCAATCGCTTCATCGTGAATGCGGAGCCCACCGACTTCAAACAGGCGGTCGCGGGCAAAGGCGTTCTGCGTGTCACCCTGAACTCATCCGGCAAGGCAGCGCATGCGGCCTACCCTGAACTGGGCGATTCTGCCGTGCTCAAGCTTCTCGATGTGCTCGCCGAACTGCGCGTTCATGCGTGGCCCAACGATCCTGTCCTCGGTCCGACCACTATGAACATCGGCACGCTGCACGCCGGCCTCAAGGCCAACATCATTCCGCCTTCGGCCGCCGCGGAAGTCATGTTCAGAACCGTCACGCCTTCCGACGAGATCCACGAGATGCTCAAGCGTATCGCGGGCGAACGCGCGTCCATTGAAGTGAATTCCACGAGCGAACCGATTCACCTCAAGATCGTTCCCGGCTTCGGCCGCGGAGAGATCGTGGTGCGCTTTGGTACCGACATTCCGTACCTTGAGGCCTGGGGCCAGGCCATCCTCTTCGGACCTGGATCCATTCATGACGCGCACACCGCGCACGAGTTCATCCTCAAGCAGGATCTGATCGAGGCGGTCGACGTCTACGCATCTATGGTTCGTTCTCTCCTCGCGCAGTAAGGGCGGCCCTGTGGAATCCATTCGCGAACTCTTTCGGATCGGCAACGGGCCGTCGTCGTCCCATTCGATGGGGCCGCGTCGCGCCGCCGACCTGTTTTTGGGTCGTCACGGCGGAGCGGCGCGGTATCGCGTGACGCTCTACGGATCGCTCGCCGCCACCGGCAAGGGCCATCTCACTGACCGCGTGCTCGAGGATGCCTTCGGCGCCCGCCCGCACGAGATCCTGTTCAACATGCGTGAACGACTTCCGCGTCATCCCAACGGCATGTTGTTTGAAGCGTTCGACGCTTTGGGCGCGGTGCTTCATGCCTGGAAGGTCTATTCGGTCGGCGGCGGGGCGATCCGCGAGCACGACGTCGAGGACTGGACTCCGCGCGGCGCCTACGAGCTTTCCAAGATGAGCGACATTCTGGACTACTGCCGCGAGCACCGGATGGAGATCTGGCAGTACGTTGAAGACCGCGAAGGCAAGGACATCTGGAACTTCCTGGCCGAGATTCATGGCGCCATGGAAGCCGCCATTGATCGCGGCCTCGCGGGGAGCGGCATTCTCCCCGGCATTATCAAGCTTCCGCGGAAAGCGCGCTCGTACCACGCGCGTGCGGTGTCGCGTGGCGGTTTGCTCGCACGCACGGGAACACTCTCGGCCTATGGTCTCGCGGTCAGCGAAGAAAACGCGGCGGGCGGGATCGTGGTGACAGCACCCACCTGCGGCGGCTCCGGCGTCCTGCCCGCCGCAATGCGCTATCTACGTGAAACCCTCCCAGCGAATCAGAACGCCATTCTTCGTGCCCTCGCAACCGCCGGCCTCGTCGGGAATCTGATCAAGACCAACGCGAGTATTTCCGGCGCGGCAGTCGGATGCCAGGGAGAAGTGGGTGCTGCGTGCGCGATGGCCGCGGCGGCCGCGGCCCAGCTCATGGGCGGCACCAACGAGCAGATCGAGTACGCCGCCGAAGTCGGGATGGAGCATCACCTCGGTTTGACCTGCGATCCGGTTGCCGGCCTGGTTCAGATTCCCTGTATCGAACGCAACGCGGTGGCCGCCGATCGTGCGGTTCATTCCGCTGAGTTCGCGATGCTGTCTGATGGCGCGCATCACATTTCGTTTGATGATGTCGTGGAGGCGATGAAGAAAACGGGTGCCGATCTGCCCGAGGCCTATCGCGAGACCAGCATCGGCGGGCTCGCCGGCCTGGCATCGTCACCGCCGAGCCTTGTCGGCAACGAGTGCGCATGAACGAAGAACCGCGCTTCGTTCCGCTGACGACCTATGTCGAGCGTCCGCCCGATGAGATGAAGGATCGCGCGCGCGCTTTCTATGAGGAGGCGCGACGGAGAAGGACGATCCGCGAGTTCTCCTCGCGTCCGGTCGAGAGCGAAGTCATCGAGAACTGTCTCCGGACGGCTGGCACCGCGCCTTCCGGTGCCAATCTCCAGCCGTGGCACTACGTCGTCGTCAGCGATCCTGAGCTGAAGCGGAAGATTCGCGAAGCGGCGGAAGTCGAAGAGCGCGGGTTCTACAGCGGCAAGGCCCCGCAGGAGTGGCTCGATGCCCTGGCGCCGCTGGGCACCGATGAGGTCAAGAGCTATCTCGACACCGCACCCTGCCTGATCGCGGTCTTCGCCCAGAACTACGCGCTGATGGCCGATGGACGCAAGGTTAAGAACTACTACGTCACCGAGTCGGTTGGGATCTCGCTTGGTTTCCTGATCATGGCCCTGCACCATGCCGGCCTCGCCACGCTGACTCACACTCCATCGCCCATGAGTTTCCTTTCCACCGTCCTCGATCGTCCCGCGAACGAACGCGCCTTCCTGCTGCTGGTGGTCGGCTATCCGGCCGACCACGTTCGTGTTCCCGACATCACGAAGAAGCCGCTTGAGGAGATCGCCACTTTCCGCTGAGGTTGTAGCCATGGTTCCTGCGTCATCTCCCCTGGTCGTTGGTTTCGCGCAGATCTCGCCCGTCTGGCTCGACCGTGAAGCCACCCTCAAGAAAGTCGTCGCCTGCATCCATAACGCCGCCGATCAGGGCGCGCACGTGGTGGGATTCGGCGAGTGTCTCGTCCCCGGCTATCCGTTCTGGATCGAACTGACCGACGGCGCGCGCTTCAACGACGATCGCCAGAAGGAAATTCATGCCGAGTACCTGCGCCAGGCTGTCACGATTGAAGACGATCATCTGCGGCTCGTTCAGGAAGCCTGCGCGGCGCGTCACATCATGGCGGTGCTGGGCATTCTGGAGAAACCACGGGATCGCGGCGA
>JBDTQB010000302.1:0-5903 GCA_039932395.1 Vicinamibacteria bacterium
AGATCGAGAACGAGCGTGCCGGGAAGGCGGCCGTCCGCGGCCACGGCGCCGATGTCAAAGGTGGCGCTCCAGTCAGCATGCGCGAGCACGTCGAAGCTCCCAGGCTTACCGCCCAGATATTTCAGGGAGACGGCTGACACATCCATGTCCGGTTCATTGGCGGCCTGCACGACCATCGAAGGTGCTACAGCCATTCGATTCCAATAGGCGCCGAAGAGACCCGCGGCCTGCGCACCGCCGTCAGACGCGACCACGATGGTTGGACGTCCGAACATATAGGCGAGCTGTATTTCCTTCGACTTGGTCGGCCCCGCCGTGGAGTTCAGCGCCTGCGCTCTCCACTCGGCGAACGCGACCGCGGCGTTTGGGGCGTTTCGTTGAATCTCATCCCGCAACGCATCGAGCGCGTGGTTCAGGGCGGAGGTCATCGCTTCATCCGCGATCACGACATCGGCCTTGAAAGGACCGGCGGAGCCCAAGGCGAGGAGAGCACCAACTTCGGCGTTTTCCCGGATGACATGGGATCCACCGAGCGCAAGCGCTGCGAACGAGGGAAGGCTTCGCAGTCCCGGGGGAATCACGACGCCATCGAGGTCCACGTTGTCTCCCACCTTCGGGAAGGCGCGGATGCGGCTGCGCTTCCCCACCCTTTCAAGCGCCACGCCGAGGCGCCAGGCGGAGTCGTACGCTCCAGACGTCAGATTGTCGGAAGAGATGAGAATCACAGGCACAAGAGGCAGGGCGCCCCAGGCCGTGGTCAGGTCGTGTATCGAACGGCCATCAAAGCGGAAAGTGAATTTCGAGTCGGGCTCGATACGCAGAACATTGCCTGCGGTGCGGCCGTCGGTGCAGATCCAGTCGGCGCCAAGGGCGGTGCCCCAGTCAAGGCCGAGGCGGACAAAGCCGCTCGGCCGTGGAGTCCCGTCCACTCCAAGCACCAGGCTCGCGTCGCCTTTCTCGAGAGGGAAGGGTCGTGACGAAACGGGATACGTGTCGAGTGAAACCACGAAGGTCGTCCGACCGCCATCGGCGCGCATGTAGTTCGCGTTGAGCTTGATCTCGCCTCCACTGAGCGGAACGTTCGCGGGAACGGGAAGGTAGATCTCGTGTCGCGTTTCGGGAGCGCCAAGAATCAGAGGCCCTTTGAAGCCCAGTTCGGCCAGGGTCTCTTCCCGCGTCACCCAACGGTCGGCGAGGAGTTGTCGGAAGACATCCGCGGGCGTCGTGGCGGTGGTTTGCGCGCTCGCCGGACTGACGGTCAGGATCAGGGCGAGGCACAAGACGCCAAGCGTGGTCACGGAGCGAACGGTGAGGGTGGGTCGGATGAGTGGGTGGTTGATGGGAGCTCTTTGGGACTTGAGGGATCGGAAATAAGGCAGGGCATTGGCAGGGCCACACCGAAATGGGCCGCCAGCGTGTCCACGATGCGGCGTGAGGCCTGCCCATCGCCAAAAGGATTGATGACACCCTGCATACGAGCAAGAGCCGTGCCGTCTACCGAAAGGCGCGCCACTTGGTCGACGATGACTCGTCGATTGGCGCCCACGATGAGCGCGCATCCCGCTTCAAGTGCCTCCGGCCGCTCGGTCTCCTCGCGCAGCACGAGCACGGGCACGCCGAACGTCGGCGCTTCTTCCTGCAGACCGCCCGAGTCCGTCAGAACCATCCAGGCATCGGCGAGCGCCTGTTGCATCGGAAGGTAGTCGAGGGGAGGCACGAGACGAACGTTGTCGAGTTGTCCCAGGATCGACTGCACGGGACCCTGGACGACAGGATTGAGATGAACCGGAAACAGAACGGGCAACGCGGGGTCCGCTGTCGCGATCTCGGCGATCGCGTGACAGATTTCTTCGAGGTCGTTGCCCCAATTCTCGCGGCGATGCACGGTTACGAGCAGATGCCCCTTTCCCGGCAAGCGGCGCTTGACCTGGTGCCGAGCCGCGGTCCATTGCTGCGCATCGATCACGGTATTTCCTGTCATCGTGACGATCGCTTCCGAGATGCCCTCGGACAGCAGAGCCTTCATGGCGCGCAGCGTGGGCGCAAAATGGAAGCGAGCCACTCGCGAGATCATCTGGCGCAAACCTTCCTCCGGAAAGGGGCGCGACAGATTGTGCGTGCGCAGCCCCGCTTCCACATGAGCGAGAGGCACCTGATGGTAGAAGGCGGCCAGAGCCCCCTGAAATGCACTCTCGGTGTCGCCTTGAACAACGACCAGAGACCATGCCTGTCGCGCAATGATTGCGTCTAATTGTTCACGGCAGCCAAGGCTGAACTCAAGGAGGCTGGGGCCGGGGCGCGAGAGAGTGATGTCCGGGCGGATGTCGAACGATTGCAGAATCGGCTGCGCCATTTCTGCATGCTGGCCCGTGTGCAACCAGGTGACCCGTGCCCAACCGGCCTGCCGGAGCGCGTGATAGACGGGTGCGAGCTTGATGATCTCCGGTCGAGTGCCGGAGACGAACAAAACCTGCTTGTCGCCGTCCGCCGTCATCACGAGGGATCGAAGGTGAAGACGCTGCTGGTGTTGCCCTGGCGTTTGGCCGCGTACATGGCCCGGTCGGCCCGGCCGATCAGTTGGTCGACCTCCTCGCCGTGGTCCGGATAGACGCTGATCCCCACGCTCACTGTGAGATTGATTGAGTGCTCGGAGGCCAGGGGCGAGGCATCAAGCGCCGCGATCACTTTGTCGGCGACGAGGACGGCGTCTCCGACCTGCGCGATCTCCGAGAGCAGGATCAAGAACTCATCGCCGCCATGCCGGCTCACCGTGTCCACTTCACGGACCGAGGCGCGCAGGCAGTCGGCGGTGATCTTGAGCGCCGCGTCACCGGCCGCGTGACCGAGGGTGTCGTTGATGCTCTTGAAGTCATCAAGATCCAGGAACAAAAGGGCGAGCCGCGTGCCGTCGCGTTTCGCACGGGCGATGGCGGTGGCCAGACGATCCCGCAGGACCGCCCGATTCGGCAGCTCCGTGAGGGTGTCGAGTGCGGTGGCCCGAGATACTTCTTTGAGTGTCTCTTCGCAGGTCGAAGCGGCGCTCTGAGCGCGCAGCGCGGACGCCACCAGCTGTTCGTTCGCTTCCAGAAGGTGAGCCGTCCTCACGTCGAGCAGTTCGTCTTTCGCCTCTTCGACTTCGTGCTGGATGTGTTCCAGATTGGCGCGGGCGCCTTCGGTTTCGCGGCGCACCTGAGCCAGCTCGCGCGCGATGCGATCCCTCTCCAACTTCAGCGACTCGTCGCTGCTCATTCGGCGCTCGCTGCCTTCGGACCGGTTCGGTCAAGCGCCTCCGAGAGATCCTGCGATGCCATCCTCGTCGGTCTTCCGCCGAGGAGGCCCTCCTCGTCGGGCATCGTCCGTCCGATCCGGATGCCGGAGTCGTCGATGGTGAAAAGGCGCAGTTCGTCTGAATGCGCGCTCGCGCGAACCTTCACCACCGCGATCACGCGACGGAGGCGAGAGCCCACTTCGATGTAACGCTGCACGATGATGACGTCCGTCAGGAAGGCGGTGCCATAGGGACTGAAGCGAAGATCGGTGTACCGGTCCTCGATTTCCGACGTCATCAGGACGGTCACTCCCAGGCCACCGAGGGCTGTCACCATTCGCGCGAGGGATTCGCGAAAGTCATCGCGGAATGTCGGGGCGAGAGCGAGTTCAAAGCCCGAAAGCGAATCGATGACGACACGGGTCGCCTTGAGGCGGTGCACTTCGGTGACAAGCAGCAGCACGAGCTCGTCTATGGAGAGATCGAGCGCCCGGTTGTCGACCACGCCCACCTTCCCACTCTGAATGAGCTGGGCCAGAACGGGGTTGCGGGAGCGATGGGATGGCCGCTCGAACGCGGCCACAACCCCCGTCTCCCCCAGGCGGACGCCTTCGGCGAGAAAGGCCGCCGCGAGAATGCTCTTGCCCGATCCCGAGGGACCGGCGACGAGCACCGAACATCCAGGCGGCAGTCCGCCGCCCAGCATGTCGTCGAGATGGGGAACTCCCGTGCGAATCCGGGACGGCCCCGCTATGAGTCGGGGTGGCGCTTCCTCCGCAACGCTCTCAGAAGGCGCGAACACTTCGATGCCGGCTTGACTGATCCGAAAGGTGTGCAGTCCAGGCAGCGTCGCCTGTCCGCGCATCTTCACGATCTCCATCTTGCGGACCATGGAGTTCCTCTGCAGGCTCTGGCGAAGCCAGATGAGGCCGTCGGCCATCCCCAGGATGGGTGTGGTCTGATTGTCCGAGTCGTACTCCCCGATCAGAAACGTGGTCGCCTGAAAACCGGTCATGAACACTCCGAGCTGATCGACGAAATGTTGCAGTTGCGTTCCTCCGGTTCCTTCCTCCTGATTGGCGCGGGCCAGCGCGCGAAAGGAATCGACGAAGACGAGGGCCGGACCGCGGGCCTCGACCTCGACGACGATGCGCCGGAGCAACTGGTCGAGATCACCCGCCAGGATTTCATCCGACAGGCTCACGAAATGGATCGCGCTCCCAATGGCACTGCTGTCGAAGAAATCGAACTGCTGCTGATACCGGAACATCTTCAATGGAGGTTCGCCCAAGGCGGTGAAGTAGATGGCCGGCTTTTCGGGAGTGGCCAGCGCGAACATGATCTGGTGCGCCAGCGTCGTCTTGCCGCAGCCGGGGGCTCCCGCGATGAGACTGAACGCGAACTCCGGCAGCCCTCCGCCGAGCACCGCGTCCAGTCCGGGCACACCGGTGGCAAGGCGACGGATGATCACGTTGTTGCTCATGCTGGCAGGTCCTTGGTCTGGGGCGCGCCTTGACTCGCCGACGTGGATGCGCCGAGAAGGCGTTCTGAAAGAGACGGCCCGATCAGGCCCGTCACCAGATCGTGGAACGTGGCGAGGAACTCCGCGGCGGCTCGAGCCGCGACATCGCCTGGCTGTCTCTCAAGATCTCGTTCCAAGACCGTGAGATCCATTTTGAGGTCCTGGCCGTCGCCTATGGGGGAAATCCAGCGGTAATTCCGGCCCGAGACGTGAAGACTCCGGCGATAAAGGGCCGCCACACCACCACGCCCGATGATCGGGGACAGGGTGGCGTCGATGTTGAGCCAGCGAGAGACGAAGTCCCTCGCGACGGCAGGAGGGTCGCGGGTGATGGTCAAGGCAGGCGTTGCGATCTCTGAGATCAGCGTGGCTTTTCGAGCTAGGTCGCGGGTCATGATTTGGGTGGAACACGGGGGCTTATGCAAGACGCGCGCCTTCGCATTCGTCAGGGAGTCATCATTCTGCGCCGCCGCGAGGGAACAACTCTGTTCGGCAGCGAACCGAAGGGAAGTCGCGAGAGACGTCCGTATGTGCTGCACCGTACATACGGGATCCGATGGAACCGCTACTCTGGTTCAGTCCCGCAATCGTCACGCCGCACGCCGTTGCTCCGCGTGCGCTTCAGTTGGCTCACCTTGGAAGCTCGTATGAAAGTATCGGTCACCAAAACGCTCGCGCACCTGAGTTTCTGGCTCGCCACTCTGGTCATGGTCATCATGGGCTGGACCTTGTACGTCGCGGGCGTTCGCGAAGCCGAGTCCGCGCGCCAGGTGAGCCATTCACAGGACGTTCGCATCCAAGTGAACAAGGTGAACGACTTCGCGCGACGCGCCGAAGAGGCTCAGCGTGGTTATCTCCTTTCGGGCGGCCTGGGCTTTCTTGCACAACGGGAGGAGGCGTTTAATGGCATCGACGACGCGCTCCGCGCGCTCAGAGATCTAACCGTCGACAGCCGCAGTCAGCAACTTCGGGTTTCCCAACTGGAGAAGCTGATCGACATGCGCGTGGCACGCATGCAGTTCGACGCCCGCATGCGTCGTGCGGTTGGCGAGGAAGCAAGCGCCAAGATCCGCGAACTGATCGTCGACCTGAGGCGTGAAGAACTCCGTTTGC
>JBDTQB010000303.1:0-5896 GCA_039932395.1 Vicinamibacteria bacterium
AGGGAGCCGTCGTGGTGTTCGCGATCTTGACGTATTCGTCGTGGATGCCCGCCGGTCCGCGTGAGCGGAACTCGCGAATCACCAGGTCGCCCGGGTTGACGACGGAGCCGATCACCGCCGTGTTGCTGACTCCGGTGCACGTCCCGGGCGCCGCCGTGTCCGTGGCGGTGATCTGGAACGAGCCTGTAGCAAGAGGCGTCCCCGAGATGGTGGCCCCGGCTAGGGCCAGACCCGAAGGCAGGGCTCCGGCGCTCACCAAGTAGGTGTAGGGTCCCGTGCCGCCCGACGCCGTCGCCGAGCTTGAGTAAGCCGTGCCGACGGTGCCGTTCGAAAGGGAAGCCAGGGTGATCGTTGGACAGACGCTCATCACACTAAGACTGAAAGACTGCATCGCATTGCTGCCGACGCCGTTCATGGCCGTGAAGGTGAGCGGGTAGCTTCCGCCGGTCCCGCCCGCCGGCGTGCCGCTGAGCGCACCGGTTGCCGGGGTGAAGGTGACCCCGGTCGGCAACGCACCGGTCATGCTCAAAGTCGGCGACGGGAAGCCGCTCTTTGTCACAGTGAAGCTGCCGTTGATGCCCACCGTGAACGTGGTGTTGTTCGCGCTCGTGATCGCAGGCGGCTGATTCACGGTCAGGGTGAAATTCTGGGTGGCGTTCGGCGCGATGCCGTTGTTAGCGGTGATGATGAGCGGATAACTGCCGCCGGTGCCTGCGTTCGGGTTGCCCGCGAGAGTCGCCGTGCCGTTGTTGTTGTTGGTGAACGTGACGCCGCCGGGGAGCGCTCCAGTGCTGGAGATCACCATGCTGGCGCCCGAGGGCGTGCCTGTCGTCGTCACCGTGAAGCTGCCGGCCGAACCGACGGTGAATGTCGTGTTGTTGGTGCTGGTGATCGCCGGCGGAGTGCCGAGCACGAAACTTTGCACCGACTCCGAGGCCGACTCTGAGCCGCCGTGATATCCGGAGCGATAGTAGCCGCGCGCCCGGATGTAGAAAGTCGAGCCGGTTGGCAGACTCAGGCCGGTCAGCGTCCAATCGCTCCCACTCGGCGTGCCGGCGCCCAGGGCCGTGTAGGTCACGTTGTTGGGCGACGATTCGAAGGTGACGCGATTGAACTGCACGCTCGAGCCGCCGCGTGTCCAGGTGACGGAGCTGGTGGTGGCGCCAAGACTCTGCGTGGCGGCAGTATTGTTGTTCAGCCGGGCCAGGAAGCTGCGGGCCCCGCCGCCGATATTCAGAAACCCCCCGCCGACCAGAAGTTTGCCGTCCGTCTGGAGGGCGATGCCGTAAACGGACTCGTCTGCGTCCGGGTCGAAACCCGTGTCGAGCGTCCCATCCGCATTCACGCGCGCGATGCGGTTGCGCGTCGTCGCGCCCCCCCCATTGGGCGAGAGAGACGTGAAAATACCGCCCAGGAGAATCTTGGTGTCGGCCTGCACCACGATCGAGTAGACGTTGCCACCCGCGCTAGGGTTGAAAGAATCGGCCAACCCTGTGGTGGGATCGAGCCGTGCGACGCGGCTGCGGGCTTGCCCACCAATCGTGGTGTTGAACTGTCCGCCGACGAGAATCTTCCCGTCCGCCTGGATGGCGAACGTGCGAACCACACTGGCCCCCACATTCGGGTCGAAGGTATCCAACGTGCCGTTGCTGTCGAACCGGGCGATGCGGTTGCGGGTGGTCGCGCCAACCATGGTGAAGACGCCACCGGCCAGGATCTTCCCGTCTCTCTGAATGGCCAGTGCGCGGACGGTACTGCTCACATTGGGGTTGAACGAATCCGCAGCCCCGGTGGTGCCAAGCCGGGCGAGGTTATTGCGCAGCTGCGCGCCCATAGTGGTGAACGAACCACCGACCACGATGTTTCCATCTGTCTGCACCGCGATGCTCCAGACGTTGTTCCCCACCGCGTTCGCATTGAACGCGGTATCCGCCGCTCCCGTCGTACCATCGAGCCGGGCGAGCAGCGGCCGCGTTTGCCCCCCGATACTGTTGAAAAAACCACCGACCAGAATCTTCCCGTCGGGCTGAACCGCGATGCAATCGACCTCCATGTCCGCGTTGGGATTGAAGGTCATATCGAGAGTCCCGTTCGCATTCAGTCGGGCGATATTGTTGCGGGTCACGCCCAGGATGCTGTTGAACATGCCGCCGATGAGGATCTTGCCGTCCTGCTGCACGGCGGTGGCATAGATATAGGAGGTGAACTGGACGTTCGGAGCCACCGTGGCATCGAAGCCCGTGTCGAGGGTCTGCGCGCGCCCCAACGTGGCGCCCGCCAACAAGACACCGGCCACGAGCGCCAATCTCCCCGCCTTGGTGAACCGCTTGAGCAAGCGCCCGGGAGGAAGGAAAATTGCTCGGGTGTTGTTGGCGTGTGTGAAGTGCACGAGATTACCTTCGGTGATGATGTGTCGCGGTTCCCTAGCGGATTCGAACGATTGCGTACGAGGAGGATTCCCATGATGGCACGCGGGATTCCGGCTGTCGACAGGCCCCCAGGTCCCACCAGAGTTCTGGCGCGCAGAGCGAATTACGGCCGCGCTGTTTGTTTCTCTTCGACGCCGTAGTACGCCGAGTAGTGGCGCCCGTAGTAATACGAATGGCGTTCCATGTTGAGCCGGTTCAGAACGACGCCGACCACTTTCCCGCCCAATGCATTCAGTTGATCGGTCACCGAGCGGAGCGCCTGCCTGGGAGTTTTGTCGCCCGAGCACACGATCACCACCGCATCAGCCATGGTTGCGAGAACGCCCGCGTCGGGCAAGCCCAGAGCGGGCGGCGAGTCGATGATCACCCAGTCGTACTTCTTGCGGGCCTGATCCACCAGATTGCGCATAGCCTCCGACCCAAGCCGTGCCGCCGATACCGTCATCGGCGGCCCGGCGGCCAGGACGTCGATCTCGGCGTGCGGACTCTTCGTCGTTTTGAGCTTTGGCAGCTTCGACTTGTCGGGCGGGTCGCTCAGCAGATTCGACAGGCCTGGCTCGGCAGGAACATCCAGCAGGGTATGCACGGATGGCCGCCTGAGGTCGCCGTCGATGAGCAGAACCGTCCCTTCGGTCTCTTGCAGCAGGAGCGCCACCCCACACGCGACGGTTGATTTTCCATCGGCTGGCGACGCGCTGGTAAAGACGATGACCTTTGGCCGGGTCTCCGCGGGCCCGAACATGAGATTCGTTCGCACTACGCGCAGGCTGTCGGCGAAACCGGTCTTTCCGTCTTTGAGCCCTGCCGCGAGCGAACCGGCGTTTAGCTTTCTGACCAAGGGAACCATGCCGAGAAAAGGCAGGCCGAGAATGTCTTTGATGTCGTCGGGAGACTGAATCGAGTCATCGAAGCGTTCGATCAGCCAGGCGATCAGGAGTCCGACGACCAGACCAGCCAGGAGCGCATAGCTCACGTTTTCCCGTTTCTTCGGCGACGACGGCACCGAAGAAGGTGATGCGGTCTGGATGAGTTCCGCTTCGATGACGATGACCGCGCTGTCTTCCCGCCTTTTGATCATCTGGTCGACCGCAAGGCGGCTCGCATCCGCCTTCTTTTGCTCGATCGAGTATCCGAGGGACCCGCGATCGAGGCTTGCAAGTTCTTTCTGAACTCTCTGCAGGTTCGCCTGCAATCGCGCTTCCTCTTTGACGGCCAGGGTGTAGGTTGAGTCGGCGGTTTTCTCGATCGCCACGTGAGCGGCCGCTAGACGGTCCCGCGCGGTCTTTAGCTGTTCCCTGATCGTGACCACCTCCGGATGCTGATCACCGAGAGTCGCGAGAAGGGCACGTTCCCGATCTTCCAGATCGGAGACGCGCGCCTGCGCGGCCACAACCCTGGCATCGTTCGCGGCCACGAGGGCTCCGTTGTCGATCTGCGCCGCCTCGCGGCTCGTCGCGGCGGTTCCCACCCTTGCCATCTGTGCCGCGACAAGCGCGTCTTGAAAAGCACGCACCTGTCGTTCCAGGATCGCCCGGCGCGCCGGCAAGTCGCCGAGGCCGCTCTCGCTTCCAAGCTCGCGAAGTCCGCTCAGTTGTTTCCCGAGCTGTTCCTGCTTTGTCTCGAGTTCGCTGTCGATACTCGTTCGCACCTCGTTGAGCGCGCCCTGATTGGCGGCTGCCGTTTCCGCTACGTAGAGCTTGGCGACGTCATTTGCGAACTCGGCCACCGCCTCGCCGTCATCGCCATCCACCTGAATATCGATCCAGGTCGACGGATCGCGCCAACGGACCCGGAGGCGCGATCGCAAGGCCGTGACCAACTCCGCCTTGCTCGGAGCCTTCTCCCCTTGCGCCGCAGGTTTCATCCCGAAGCGCAGCCTGGAGTACCAGGGCCCAAGCGGGCCGCGCGCCAGTTCGGTTTTCTGGGCCTCGGTGAGTCGCTCGGCCACCGACGACAGCAGTTCACGGCTTGTGATCCTCGCGATTTCCTTGTCGATCACCTGTCGGAGCCTCGGGACATCGAGATTCAGCCGCACATAAGGCTGAGACGGAATGGACTCACCGGCCGACACGATCGCGAGTCCGGTGAAAAGAGGCCGCACACCTAAGTTGTAAGTCAACGCGCCGAGCAGCGCCACAGCGGCGATGCCGATGATCAGCCACCGCCGCCGAACGAGCAGCATCCACTCGCGCCGGAGGCCGGGGACGATCTCCTTTTCGTACGGAGAGTCGAAGGGTGTATTCATGAGATCGTGGAGAGAATCATGGGGAGGGGCGTGATTCTACCGATGGCCTTCGCTGATACGTGTAACCCCGCCCCTAGACTTGAGGGGTTATGAGACTGGTCCTGATTTCGGATACGCACAATCGCCAGGCACAGTTGTCTCTCCCCGACGGCGACGCGCTTGTCCACGCCGGCGACTTCACCATGAGCGGCACCGAGAAGGAAATCCGTGATTTCGGTGATTGGCTTCAGGCCCGCCCGCACGCGCACAAGATCGTCATCGCAGGCAATCACGATCGTCTGTTCGAAACCGATCCAGCGCGCGCGCGATCTTTGATCTCCCCACACATCCACTACCTGTTGGATTCGGAAGTGACGCTGGACGGGGTTCGGATCTGGGGCTCTCCCTGGCAGCCCTGGTTCATGGACTGGGCTTTTAATCTGGCCCGCGGTGAGGCGATTGCCGCGAAGTGGGCGCTGATTCCCGACGGAATCGATGTCCTGATCACGCACGGGCCTCCGCTCGGAGTGGGCGACCGCACCGCCCATGGCGAGAATGTTGGCTGCGCGGACCTGCTGGCTGCGATGGAGCGGGTGAAGCCGCGGCTCTCCGCCTTCGGCCACATCCATGAGGGCTACGGCGTGTATGGAGACAAACTCAACGTCAGCATCTGCGATGCGCGCTACCGCGTCTTCAACAAGCCGACCGTCGTGGACATCGAGGCTGGAACCAAGCCTCCGGTGATCGTTCCCGAATCCGCCTGGTGACGCGCCCGGCGTAAGCCTCTACCAGACGCTCGCTGGCCCGCGCAGGATCTTGCCCGGCCTCGCTGCGGTCATGGCCTGTCCGTCGAAGATCACTTCGCCGCTGACCAGGACCGCCTTCACGCCCACTGCGTATTGGTGCGGCTTCTCGAAGGTGGCGCGATCGCCGATTTCTTTCTCATCGAAGAGAACCAGGTCGGCCTTCATGCCGGGTCGGACCAGTCCGCGATCGAACAGTCCCAGACGCTGCGCCGGAAACGACGTCATCTTCCGAATGGCGTCCTGCAAGGTGATGACCTTCAGTTCGCGGACGTAACGGCCGAGCACGCGCACGAACGTTCCATAGCCACGCGGATGAGGTGCGGCCACGCCGAACTTGATGACTTCGCCGTCGGAGCCGATCATCGTATTCGGGTCGCGCAGGATCTTCAGCAGGTCGTCTTCGCTGATGGCGTGGAAGATGGCGGAGGCTCCGCCCT
>JBDTQB010000304.1:0-5846 GCA_039932395.1 Vicinamibacteria bacterium
GTGGTGGCGCTTGACGATCAGCAACGCGCCGCCGAAATTGCGCAGACGATCGGTCAGCTCGGCTACGAAGTCGACATCATGTCCGATGCGGACGGCGTTCGCGTCATCGAACAGGGCGCTCATGTCATCGTGGTCATGGCCCGAACCGTGGCCGAAAGCGGATCGCTCACCGCCTATCAGCGCCTGTTCCTGGTCAACTCCGACATTCGTCGCGGATTCTTCCTGGTCCTTGTGGGAGATGAGTACACCACGGGTGATGGGGTTCAGGCATTCGTGGTGCATGGCGATCTCGTGGTCGCCTCGTCGGACAGCGCGACGTGCGTTCCCGTCCTTCGCGATCGCCTGATCGAACGCACCCGTTTGTTCCGCGCCTTCGTCGATTGCAAGCGCAAGAACGAGGCAGCCGCCAGCGCCTAGGACCAGTGTCGCCGTCGCCGCCTGGGCGCGTCAGCCCCGCGCGGCGGGTCCGTACACGCCTAGCGCGTAATCGCGCGCCATCCGCCGGGCCGAGAAGCGCGGCGCGATCGTCGCGACGGACGACTTCATCATGCGGATCCATTCTTCCGACGCGCCCGGCGAGCGTCCGCCGAAGTAGAACGGAATCACCCGGCCTTCCAGTTCGCGATACAACGCCTGAGCGTCGAGATGGTCCTGCCTCTCCTCGATTCGTGCTTGAAGGGCGAGGCGGGCCTGAAGGTCGATCGCCGCATCTTCGCCCGCTTCTCGTTCCGCGCCGACCATCGACTCCGCCTCGCCGCCGTCGATAAGGAATCCATTCTCTCCGTTGAAGCCCTCGGCCCACCAGCCGTCGGCGATCGAAAGATTCAAGGCGCCGTTGATCGCTGCTTTCTGGCCGGAGGTTCCCGACGCCTCCAGCGGCTTGCGGGGCGTGTTGAGCCACACATCGACGCCTTGCACCAGCATGCGGGCCATGTCGATATCGTAGTCCTCGAGGAAGACGATACGTCCTTTGAGTTCGCCGCGCGACATGAGCGCAAGCTGACGGATGTACTCCTGGCCTGCCCGATCGGCGGGATGCGCCTTGCCCGCGAAGATCATCTGCACCGGACGTTGGGGATCCAGAAGCAAAGCCTTGGCGCGATCCATGTCCCGCATGAGCAGAACCGCGCGTTTATAGGTGGCGAAACGTCGCGCGAAACCGATGGTGAGGGCGTTCGGATCGAGGAGCGACTCAAGTCCGCGAAGGTCAGACGGTCCGGAGCCTTCTCTGGCCGCCTGCTTGCGAACGCGTTCGCGCACGTAGCGGATGAGGCGTTCCTTCTGGGCGCGCCGCGCGCTGATCAGTCCATCGTCGGACGCTCCCATCAACTTGTCCCACGCCGCGGGATCGAGAAGAAGAGAGCCCCAGTCAGGGTCCATTTCCTTAGCGAGGTAGGCGCGCATCTCCGGACCGATCCAGGTCTCGGTATGGACGCCGTTGGTGATCGCGAAGATGGGAGCTTCGCTCTCCTTCGGCCACAGATGACGCCACATGTCGGAGGAGACGCGACCGTGAAGTTCGCTGACCCCATTGGTGCTGGACGAGAGGCGAATGGAAAGGGTTGTGAGGTTGAACTGCCCCTCATGGGCCGCCAGGGCGATCACTTCATCGGCCGGCACTCCGGTGTCGCGCGACCAGGGCTCAAGGTGTTGTCTTACCAGGTCGAACGCGAACACTTCGTTCCCGGCGGGTACGGGCGTGTGGGTGGTGAAGACCGTGTTCTTGCGAACCGAAGCACACGCATCGTGGAAGGCTTCGCCACGCATGACCCGTTCACGCACGCGCTCAAGGGTCAGCATGGCCACATGGCCTTCATTCATGTGCCACACCGAAGGTTGAATGCCCAGCGCGCGCATGGCCCGAACACCGCCGACGCCAAGAATGATTTCCTGGGCGAGGCGCATCTCACGTCCGCGAACGTAGAGCAGGCCGGTGATGGCACGGTCGGAGGCATCGTTGAGCGGAATGTCGGTGTCGAGAAAGAAGACGTGCACCCCGCCGACGCGCGCGACCCAGACGAGCGCATGAACAACCCGGCCCGGAAGATCGACAGGGACGGTGAGGGGCCCGCCTCCTGGCGCCTGCACGGGCTGCACCGGTAGTCGCGCGAAGTCGTAGTCCGGGTAAATGTGCTGTTGAAATCCATCGGCGTCCACGGTCTGCCGGAAATAGCCGGAGCGATAAAGAAGCCCCACGCCAAAGAGCGGAAGGCCGAGATCGGATGCAGCCTTGCAGTGATCGCCCGCCAGCACTCCCAGGCCGCCGGAGTACATGCCGAGCGACTCGTGAAGGCCGAACTCCATCGAAAAGTACGCGACGGGCCCGGGCAGAAGGCCCGGCGTTTCGTCCATGAATTTTCGGGAATTGCGGCTCGCATCCAGGCTTTCAATGGTCTGTCGATAGGCATCCAGGAACTCGGCGTCGCGAAGGAGGCCGACCCATTTCTGCGGATCGACGTTGATCAGCAGCTCGACAGGATTGTGGTAGCGGCGCCAGTGTTCGGGGTCGATCCACGCGAACAGGCGCGACGCTTTGGGGTTGAAGCTCCACCAAAGATCGTATGCGAGATCGCGAAGGCGCGAAACTTCGGGGGGAAGATCGATGTCGGCGATCGGCAGGGTGGGGATTTGAAGGGTCACGCCTTTGACGAGCCAGCAAGGAACGTCTTCAAAGCTTCTTCACCCTTTGTGATCGCCACGAAACGCGCGCCGTATCGGTTGGGCCCGGCGGTGCGAGTGATGTGCGCGGCCGCGGCGAACAGTTCGCCTGAATCCTCGAAACGTAACGCCACGTTGATCTCGTCGCCCATGTTGAGATGATGATTCGATTCGATAAGAATGCCCGAACTGGAAATGTTCTGGGCGAGGACCGGGACGGTTGCACCGAAGCCAGCACTCGCGACCACCTGCAGGCGGACGGGCAGGCGCACATCGCGGCGCGCCGGGACCTCCATCAAGCGTCCGACGCGATCGTTGAAGTCGTCGGTCGGCGGCAGGCGAAGGATCGCGTTCGCGCCCGCTTCCAGCAACTCCACCTCAGACGGATCGAAGTCGGCTTCGGAAAGGATGATGACGGAGATGCGTTTCAAGGCGGGAGACCGCCGCACGGCGCGGATAAGCGCTTCGACCGAGGCGACCTCGCGATGGATGCAGACAAGGGCTACGCCGCCCGCGGTCAGGCGGGTCTGAACTTCGGCCGCGGTACGCACCTGTTCACGCTCAATGCCGGATCGGAAGAGAACCGTGTCTTTGAGGATCCCGTCGAGGGACCGGCTTGAGCAGATGAGAACAACGGCCATGGAATGGACTAGTCTATCTGCTCCAACCAGGCATTCGGGCGCGAATCGGAGGGCATCCGGAAATCGCCCCTTGGGGACAGGCTGACCGAGCCGACTTTCGGACCGTCAGGCAGGGTCGACCGCTTGAACTGGGCCGCGAAGAAACGCTCCAGGAAAACGCGGAGCCACGTCTTGAGTTGTGCCGGTGAATAAGTCTCCGCAAATGCCGCCTCCGCCAGATACAACATCTTATTGGGAGAGGCGCTAAGGCGAAGAAACGCATACAGGTAGAAGTCGTGGACTTCGTACGGGCCCAGAATGTCTTCCGTCTTCTGTGTCATTTCCCCGCGGCGTCCAGGGGGAAGGAGTTCCGGGGAGATCGGCAGATCCAGGACCTCTTTGAGTGCTTCACTCTCGGAGGCATGCAGAGGATCCTCCGCCGCGAGCTTCACCAGGAAGCGCACCAGCGTCTTGGGCACCGAAGCGTTCACTCCGTACATCGACAGATGATCGCCGCCGAACGTGGCGAATCCGAGGGCCAGTTCAGACAGGTCCCCTGTGCCGATGACCAGTCCGCGCTCCTTGTTCGCGAGATCCATGAGGACCTGAGTTCGTTCCCGCGCCTGCGCGTTCTCGAAGGCGACGCTGCGATCCTTTGTGGAGAGACCGATGTCTTTGAGGTGCTGTTCGCACGCCGCCTTGATGTCGATCTCGCGGAACGAAACGCCCGCGGCTTCGGCCAGACGCTCGGCAAGGGATCTGGTTCGCTTGGTGGTTCCGAAGCCCGGCATCGTGACGGCGAGGATGGATTTCCGTGATCGGCCCAGAAGGCCGCACGTCCGACTGGCCACGATGAGCGCAAGCGTCGAATCGAGGCCGCCGGACAAACCAAGGATGAGCTTGTGCGAGCCCGTGTGCTCCCAGCGACGTGCGAGCCCCGCGGTTTGAATTTCGAAGATTTCGTTGCAGCGTTTGGCCAGGGTGGCTTCGTCGCTCGGCACGAAAGGATGGGCGTCGATCTCGCGCAGCAGGTGCCCCGCCTTCGGCATTGCCATTGCGTCAAGAGTCACGGTGCGGGTGGCGGGCAAGTGGCCGCCGGTCTCCGCGAATGTCTTCTGCCGGATACGCTCGACGGACAGCCGCTCAACGTCCACATCGGTGGTCACCAGATCGGCATCGCGACGGAAGCGTCGGTTCTCGGCCAGCATCACGCCGTTCTCCGCAACCATGAGATGGCCGCCGAATACGAGGTCGGTGGTCGATTCGTGGACGCCTACATTCGAGAACACATAGGCCGACAGCGTGCGCCCACTGTGTTGTTTCAACAACTCGCGACGGTAGTCAGCCTTGCCGACGCCCTCGTTCGAGGCCGACAGATTTCCAAGAACGGTCGCACCCGCCTGCGCCAGTCTCACGCTTGGGGGTGAGGGAACCCACAGGTCTTCGCAAATCTCGAATCCAAGGGCGAGTTCGTTCTCGCCGGCGACGCGGAAAATGAGGTCGTTGCCGCAGGGTGCCGTGGTGCCCGCGATGTTCATCTCGCCACGTGTCGCTTCCCGTGCGGGAGAGAACCATCGGCCTTCGTAGAACTCCTTGTAGTTCGGAATGTAGGACTTCAGGATGACGCCGCGCACCTTTCCTTTTTGAAGGATGGCGGCGGCATTCCATAGACGTGAATCCCGAACGATCGGCAAGCCGATCGCGATGGTCATGTCGAGACGCGACGTCTTCGCGCAGAGCCTCTCGAGTGCTTGCTCCGTGGCGGCGAGCAGAGTCGCCTGCTGGAAAAACAGATCCGCGGCGGTGTATCCGGTGAGCCCCAGCTCGGGCGTGACTAGGAGCTGGGCGCCGCGCTCCCTGGCTTCGGCCACCAGTTCCAGGATTTCTGCGGCATTCTTGGACGGGTCGGCGATGTGCGCTATCGGGCAACCTGAGGCGACGCGAAAGAAACCGTGCCGAGTGGAGCTGCTCATCTCACGCCGCCTGTCCCGCTCATGTCCCGGAAGCATACGGGACCGGGTCATGCCGACCTGCGACCCTTCTCACAGCCGCCGGTCGCGCCGATCCGCAGGGCGTGACTAAAATGCTTGGCATGAAACGACTTCTTTTGGTGTTCTCCGCACTGGCGCTTTCGACCCCGCTCCTCGCTCAGGACTGGAAGGGGCAGGGTCGCCTGATGGGAAAGGTTAACGACGACACCGGTAAACCGCTTCCGGGCGCCACGGTCACCTTTGCCTGTCCGACTGCCGGCAACGGCGGCACCACCTTGACCACCGACAAGAAAGGTCAGTGGTCCTACACCGGTTTCACCGCCTGCAACTGGAATCTCGACATCAAGGCCGAGGGATTTCAGGTCCGCACCCTCGTCGTTCCCATGAGCAGCGAAAATGCGCGGCTGCTCCCTATCGACGTCAAGCTGGAAAAGCTGAAGGGGCCGCCGCCTGAACTGGTCAACGCGCTGAAGGCTGGAGACGATGCGTTCAAGGCTGAGCAGTGGGAGGCGGCTCGCACCAACTACGAGAAGGTGTCCGAGCTTCGTCCGGACCTCGGCGTTCAGTTGTATCCGCG
>JBDTQB010000305.1:0-5844 GCA_039932395.1 Vicinamibacteria bacterium
ATCGCCGCGCATCTGGCGCTTCGCTTTGGTTTTCATTCGACTGAGGAGCTTCACCGGATTCCGTTGCTGGCGACGCTCCTGATCGGCGGCGCGCCGTTGCTCTACGACCTATTGCGGAAGCTCCTGCGGCGGGACTTTGGTTCCGATCTGCTCGGCGGAGTCTCCATCATCACCTCCGTCGCACTTGGCGAGTATCTGGCGGGCTCCATCATCGTGCTGATGCTCGCGGGTGGTGAGGCGCTCGAGAGCTACGCGTTGCGCAACGCCTCCTCGGTGCTGGCAGCACTCGCCAATCGGATGCCCGCGGTTGCGCACAGGAAACGCGATTCCGACATTGTCGATGTGGCGTTGCAGGACGTCCTCGTGGACGACACGCTCGTGATCTATCCCCATGACATCTGCCCGGTGGACGGCGTGGTGATCGAGGGCCATGGTGTGATGGATGAGTCCTATCTGACCGGTGAGCCGTTTCAAATTACGAAGACCGTGGGGTCCACGGTGATTTCGGGCGCAATCAATGGCGAGTCGGCACTCACCATCCGGACGACCCGCCTCGCCGCGGATTCGCGCTACGCCAAAATCACGGAGGTGATGCGCGAGTCGGAGAGCAAGCGACCCCATCTGCAGCGCCTCGGCGATCAGCTGGGAGCGTTCTACACACCGCTCGCCCTCACGGTGGCCGTTCTTGCGTGGGGCATCAGCGGTGAGTCGATCCGCTTCCTGGCGGTGCTTGTCATCGCGACACCTTGCCCTCTGCTGCTGGCGATCCCCATCGCCATCATCGGATCGATCTCACTCTGCGCACGCCGCGGCATCATCGTCAAAAGTCCCGTCGTGCTCGAACAGATCGCCGGATGCCGCACCGCGATCTTCGACAAGACCGGGACATTGACCTACGGAGAGCCCAAGCTGACCGAGCAGCTCGTGGCACCCGGTTTCGACGCAAAGGAAGTGCTGACTCTCGTCGCGAGCCTGGAGCGCTACTCGAAACATCCTCTCGCGCGGGCCATTCTCGCCGCGGCGAAAGACGGCGGAGTGCAGCTGCCCGAAGCCGCCGAAGTGAGCGAGCAACCCGGTCGGGGATTGCGCGGCACGGTGCTGGGCCGTTCGGTGCAGGTGACGAGCCGGAACAAACTTCTAGCACAAGTGGCCCCAGGTCGCGATCAGCTCCCGCCACTCGCCACGGGGCTCGAATGGGTCGTTGTGATCGACGGTCGCTACGCAGCGGCGCTGCGCTTTCGAGATGCGCCGCGCACCGACAGCCAACCCTTCGTCAGCCATCTGGGACCGAAACATCACTTCGTTCGCGTGATGCTCGTGTCGGGAGACCGCG
Source organism: Vicinamibacteria bacterium (assembly GCA_039932395.1). Taxonomy (GTDB): domain Bacteria; phylum Acidobacteriota; class Vicinamibacteria; order Fen-336; family JAGNNV01; genus JAGNNV01. The sequence goes on from JBDTQB010000305.1 coordinate 1,334, forward strand.
AATCAGAAGTTCGCTACCTTGCCGAGCAAGTGGGCATTACCGAGATCCGCGCCGAGAAGAGTCCCGAGGAGAAGCTCGCCATTGTCCGAGCCGAAACCCTGAAAGCTAAAACGCTCTACGTGGGCGACGGCATCAACGACGCGCCCGCGATGATGGCGGCGACTGTCGGCATGGCGATCGGTCAGAACAGCGACGTGACGGCGGAAGCGGCGGGTGTTGTGATCATGGACAACTCGCTCATCAAGGTGGACGAGTTCATGCATATCAGCCGTCGCATGCGGATCATCGCCCTTCAAAGCGCGGTTGGCGGCATGGCGTTGAGCGTCGTCGGCATGGGCCTCGCGGCGACCGGCTATCTCCCTCCCGTAAGCGGCGCCATCGCGCAGGAAGTCATCGACGTGCTGGCCGTGCTTAACGCCCTGCGCGCGGCGTTTCCGCCGAAGGTGATTCAAGACATTTAATTCGCCCCCCGCAAGCGTTCGCCAGCGAACAGACCCGAGTCCCCTTAACCGTCGAAGCTCGACGGGTAATGAACAAACAAGCGGGCGTATGGATCGATCATAGCGAGGCGATCCTGATCTTTCTCGGCGAGGATGGCGAACGAACCGAGCGCATGGCGTCCGGGGTCGAGAGACATGCGCGTATCGCGGGCCTCTCCTCGGAGGACGCTTCTCCAGACGATCAGCACGACCGGCAGGTCGCGGGTCACCTCGACAAGTACTACGACGAAGTGATGAGACAACTCGGGACGACCGAGGCGATCCTGCTCTTCGGTCCGGGCGAGGCGAAAGGCGAGTTTCAGAAGCGCATGGAAAGCAAAGGACACGCGGAACGCATCGTCTGCGTCCTCGCCGCGGACAAGATGACGGATCCTCAGATCGCCGCGAAGGTTCGCGACTACTTTCGAAAGTAGTGACCTACCAGGCGTAGACGAGGTTGTCGATCACCCTGCTCACGCCTCTGGTGCCCCAGGCCGAGTCGCGCGCGGCCGCACGTTCCGCCAGCGCTGTGATGGCACATCAGGGCCGCTTCGATATCTGTGCCGGTGCTGGGCGATTTGGTGTGGGCGGCGTCTCAGGCATGTTGGGGTGTTCGAGTTCGTATCAATCTTCCACCCGTCGAGTGTCCCACACCCGGAAGGGCATCACCACCTGTTACTTTCACTCGAGACGGTCGCCGCCATTCGGTCGTCGAGCGCTCCGCGCCCAAGAAGATCGCACAGCGCCCCGCTCTACACTGTTGAAAGGATGCAGCTGAACGCGTCGCGGTCGTTTAAACGCGACATGGCCCGCCTCATCGGACCGTCATGATGACGCCGGTCTTCCGCACGCTCCGCCAATCGCTGAGCCTCCTCTTCACGCGCCGCTTCGGCACATTCTGGTTCGCGAGCCTCCTCTCGAACATCGGCACATGGGCCCAGCAGGTCGCGGAGCCGTGGCTCCTGGTCAGCATCGGCGCGTCCTCTTTCATGATCGGCCTCGATTCGTTCGCGATGAACGCGCCAGTCATTCTGCTTACGCTGGTCGGCGGCGCCCTCGCGGATCACGCGGATCGACGCAAGGTGATCGCACTCTTCCAGTCGATTCAGATGCTGTGCCCTCTCGCGATCATCGGCCTGCTGGCGACAGGGAGTATCAATGTCTGGTTGATCGTCGCGATCTCGGTGGTGGTCGGAATCACCGACGGACTGTCGATGCCCTCGTTCCAGTCGATCACGCCAACCATCGTCCCCCGCGATCAGATTCACCGCGGACTGGCTCTGAACGCCACGCAATTCAATCTGTCGCGCATTCTCGGACCCTCGATCGCGGGCCTGTTGATCTCAGGCATTGGCATCATGGCGTGCTTCGCAGTGAGCGCCCTCTCCTATATCCCCTTCATCGGTGTGGCGCTCTGGGTGCTCCCGAAGAAGACGGCGGTCGTGGACGATCTTTCGCCCGCGAGGGATCGTCCCTTCGCTGGCATGGGCGATATCGTGCGCGACCACAAGGTCCTGGGCGCTCTGCTGACGGTCTTCACGACCAGCCTGCTGTGCGCGCCGCTGGTGACGTTTGTTCCGGTCCTGATCAAGGATGCGATGCACGGAGACGCGTCTCATTTCTCTACCGCGGTGGCGTCATTCGGTGCGGGAGGCCTTCTCGGCGCCGCTTTCCTTCTCGGTGTTCCGGCGACCGTGGATCGCCGGATCCTGAGTTCGGCCTTCGCGGTTAGCCACGGCGTGACGCTTGTTCTGATCGCTGTCGATCCGTCGCTGAGCGCGCTGGCCCTGCTGCTCAGTTTCGCGGGCGCCTCGATGGCGGTCAGCAACACATCCACGAACACCCACCTTCAATCCACCGCCAGTCCGCGCCTTCTTGGCAAGGTCGTGAGTCTTTACATGTTCGCGATGAGGAGCGGAATGTCGCTAGGAGCATTGATGACGGGTGTCGCGGTGAGTCTCCTCGGGGTCCAGAAGGCGCTCCTCCTCAACGGCCTGCTGGCGATCGGCCTTCAACTCTGCATCGCCCGGATGTGGATGCGGAGTCGGACATCGGCCGGCGGGTGAAGGCGCCAATGGGGACATTCCCCAGCCCGGCGTGCCCAAAAGCGGGCCGAAAAGCGACTCGATGACGCGCGCGACCCACACGAACGGCAACGGGAGATCACGCATGGAAGTCATAAGGGAGCCGCGACTCGCCCCGGCTTCCTGCTGGAGCGGGGGCTACGGAGGGCCGAGTCGTTCGAGTGGCTCCAGGTCGGCGGCCATGTACGTGGAGGCGACGAGCAGCCCGTAGAAGAGGATCGTGCTCAGCGCGATCGCGAGCGCGGCCCGCGCATGACTGGCCCTCCAGACGGACGGGGGAGGCGCAAAAGCCGCAAGGGCGAGAAGAGCGCCAAGAACAATGACCGCGTCAAAGCTGGCCCGCTGCCAGTAGGCCCCGCCCAGATGAAGCCACATGCCGAACTCGTCAAAGGTGAGAGCGAGTCCGACGCCGTAGAGCGTCGCCGTGACATTCAGTCCCGGCCGCCGACCCGGCGCGAACAGCAAATGCGCTCCCACTCCCGCGAGGAGAAAGATGCCGTAGTTGAGGTGGTGCACGTGCGTGCCGCCGAGGTGGAGGTAGAAGTCGGGGAGGCGCCGGGTCATGATCAAGAAGACGAGGATCCGCGTCAGCGTGAACGTGAGCGTGAAGGCGAACAAGGCGCGTCGCGCCAGTCGCCGGAACAGCAACGAGGACAAAGGCTCGACCCGCGTCCCGCTCATGAAGTCGTTCTCGCCTTTCAATCCGAAGGGTGGGTTCTCTTCGGGCTCAACCACGCATCGGCCGTGCCACCGCGCCCCACGACTCCTTCACTCCCCTTGAGGTGTAGACCCGCCTCCGCCTTGCGACCAATGGCGCCGAGCAAGGCCAAGTATGCGCCCCTCAAGCGTCATGGCGGTTTCGGCCGAGGGTGTCGAAGCTGTCGCTGTCCAGCGTTTGCAGATTGTCGTTCGACATCGTGATGGCGATTTCCTCCGCTACCAGGCGTATTTGAGATTGTCGACAACCTTGTGGACGCCCGAAGTGCCCCAGGCCGAGTCACAGGCCGCTTCGCGCTCCGAGAAGCTGTGAATGATTCCCGAGAGGGTCACCTCGGAGCCACTCACCTCTACCGAGACGTCTCCTTTTCCAATCTGATGATGGCGCCGGAGGGCGGCCTCGATGTCTTCCTTCATGAAAGTGGCGGCACTTCTCTGCTTCAATCCGATCTGGTCGCTGACGCCGCGCACGCCCATCAGCGGGCGCAATGCGGCGGTCGCGGCCGTGCGCTGGTATTCCCACTCGACCTCGCCTGAGAGCGTGATCCAGCCGTGCTCCACCAGCACCTTCACAGCGTCTACGGGAAGGGATGCCGTCCACGAGAGAACGTTCGCGGCGGTGAGCGCGATCTCCGCGTCGGTGCGTGTGCTCGGACCGGGCAAGTTCACGTCCATCTCAACCGCGACTGCCTTGACTCCGGACACTCGCTGAGTCGCCCGCTCGGCCGCGAACTTCGCCGCGAGGCTTTCGACGTGGCCCGCGAGGGTGACGACGCCATCCTTCACTTCGACGCCGATGTCCGTTGCGTTGACGGAAGACTCCCACTTCAGTTCCGCGAGAACGTCCTGTTGCAGTTGGCTGTCGCTTTTCATTGATCTGGCTCCGTCGATGTTGAGGTGAGCCCGCAGTGTGGGCCCTTGCACCGCGAAACCTCCGTTCGATAGCGCGCATAGTCCCTTCAGGTCATTCGCCAGAATCTGGGAACTCGCGAGCGGCGAACTGACTTTCGCCCGATCTTCCGCAGCCTGATCAGGCGTACATCAGGTACGGCTTGCGGATCACTTCGAACGCGCGCGCCTGAGACTCGAAGTCGCGTTTGAACGTCCGCACCGAGCGCCCGGCCTCGATCGCCTGACGCACATCCGAGGTTCCGCACAGGATGTCGATGGGCGGCTTGATGAACTCGTACTCGTAGGGCGGCTTGCGCCACGCGAACTTCGCCTTGTTCTG
>JBDTQB010000306.1:0-5838 GCA_039932395.1 Vicinamibacteria bacterium
ATGGACCTCGCCTTCCGTGACGAGCGTGGCCGCGTGCGCATCGTCGACTGGAAAACCGGACGTCGCGCGGGCAAGTTCAACGATGTCCAGATCGCAGGCTATGCCCTGTACGCCGCCGAAAAAGGTTGGGTCAACGCAGCCACCGAGATCTCCACGGAACTCGCCTATCTGTTCTGGCCGAAGTACGTGCGCAAGGACGTCACCCAACCGATCCTCGATACCGCTCGGGGATTCGTCACGCGCAGCGCTCAAACCATGCGCGCGCTGCTCAACGATCCCGACAACAACAAGGCGCGCATCGAAGACTTCCCGCGTGTCGATCGTCCGCCCATCTGTCGTCGCTGCAACTTCCGAAGAATGTGTTTCCCGCGGCCGGACGCCCTTGCCGTGAAAACCCGCCGGCCTTCCACCAAGACGTCGTGAAGTCCTTCCTCCGCGAACTGGCGCTGTTCGCGTTCTTCGTCCTCGCCTCGGGATGGGCATTGCGGCCGTTGCCGTTCCGCCTCGCTGATTCGATCCCGGCGGGAAGCGATCCGCCGCATCACCTCTACATCCTCAACTGGCTGCTCGAGCACGGAGCGTCCGCCGATCGGTTCGAGGGACGGATGTTTCACCCGGCGAAGAACGCTGTCCTCCGCAGCGATCTCTCCATCGGAACGGTGGTTTTGATGGAGCCAATCGCGGCCTTCGTCGAGGAGCCGCTGATTCGTTTCAATCTGGCGACCTGGCTGTCGCTCGCGTTTTCAGGATGGGCGTTCTGCTTGCTCGCGCGGTCGTGGACAAATTCGGTGCTGGCGGGACTCTTCACCGGGATCACAGCGGTTCTCGGCTCGCATCAGTCGCTTCACTACGTCCATCTGAATCTGCTGGCGGTGGGATGGTTGCCGATTTTTATGTGGGCGCTCGACCGCGTGCTCGCCGAAGGGCGGGTGCGGGACGTCGTGTTGATGGGCGTGTCGTTCGCCCTGGTTGCGTCGTCGTCCGGCTACTACGGTGTTGCTGCCCTGGTCATCGCCGGCGTCTTCTTCGTTCGCGAACCTTCCGCGCGCGGCCTGAAGATGGCGGCAATCGGCGCGGTGCTCGCCGTGATTCTGTTGTCGCCCTATTTGATCGCTTACGCCGCGCTCCATGCGGAAGAGGGCCTGGCGCGAACCAGTCGTGAGCTGTCGAAAGGTTCTTGGACACTGAATGACGTTGGATCGCGCGCCCTCCTCCATCGCCTATGGAATCCCGCTGCGGGCGAGCCGCTGTTTCCGGGGATCGCGGTTTCACTACTGTCGATCGTGGCGCTGATCAAGGGCGGGCGACGCGAACGAACGCTGGGACTTTCGGTCCTGGTTCTGTTCTGGCTCGGCCTGGGCGAACCGGGCGGCCTGTATCGACTGCTCGCTTTCGCGCCGCCCTTCAACTCGATGCGACATCCGGTGACACTCACGGCGGTCGGATTGATGCTGCTCTCCGTTCTCGCAGCGTCAGGCTTCGCGCGCCTGGAGACATCGCGCGCCCACATTGGCTGGCTCTTTCTCGGGCTCGGGGTCCTCGAAACCGCGGCGCCCGCCAACGACTTCTTCAATGTGGCTCCCGGCGTTCCCCCCGTCTACGAGGCCATGGAGAAACTTCCGCCCGGACCGGTGCTGGACATCCCTCCCTATGAAGCGACGCCGTTGATCTGGGCGGCACGTCGCGGTTACGAAACACTCAATGGCGGAGGAGCCTTCATTCCCGCGCTGACCAACCGCATTGAAACCACGGTACAGAACCACTGGCTGACCGACAGCTTCCAGCCGATCGACGAATCGAAGGCCGCGGGCATTCTTCTAAACGAGACGCGCTTGCGCTACCTCATCCTTCCCGCCAGCCGACGCGGAGCGATGGCTCCGCTGGTACAGCGCTTCCGCGAGAGCCATTGCTTCAAGCAACTCGGGACCTACGGCGGCGACTTCCTCTTTGAGGCAGTGCGCGAACCGTCTTGCCCCGCCTGGGCAGGCGCGCGCGCCGCGAGCGAGCCGTGATCGCGGCGCTGCGCCGGTGGCCGCGCCTGACCGTTTTCCTGGTGTCTCTCGCCTGGATCTCCAGTCTGGAATCCCTCTTCAGAGATCAAGCGAAGGATCAGCTTTACTTCCAGGCCTGGACGTCGGAGTACATGATGCAGACGGTGAGCGTGGGCGACTTGCGCCACGAGCCGTTCAAGTCGCTCTGGTACAACCACATTCAACCGCCGGTGTTCGACGGCCTTCGCGCGGCCCTCGCCGCGTTCTATCCAAACGCAGATGGCGACGCGCTGATGCGTCGTGTCGACCAGGGCCTCTATCGCCTTTGGATGCTTGTCTATGCCGCGACCGCCGTCCTGATCTTCAGCTGGCTACGCCGCGCGGCGGGCGAGCGATCGGCGATTGCGGGCTCGCTCATCTTTCTCTTGCTGCCCGGGCCGATTTTCTACGCGGCCTTCCTGGACAGCACGCTGCTTTCCGCCACTCTGATTCTGTGGTTCTTCTGGGCCTTGTGGCGCGTCGGGAAAGGCGAAGCGGTTTCGGGCGAGCTGATTCTTGTTTGCATCGTCCTCTTCTTCACGCGCTCGGTTTTTCAGTGGCCGTTTCTCGTCGTCCTCGCAACCAGCTTCTGGTTGATGAACACGCCGTGGAAGAAGGCGATGCGCGTTCTCGCGCCCATCACGCTTGTGATGCTCGCGTTTCTCACCAAGCAGTACGTCCTGTTTGGTCTCACCACGACCTCCTCGTTCGGCCCGGACAGTTTCTGCAAGGGCTTGTCTGAGTACTGCCACGGCACCAGTGCCGTTCCGCTGCCCGACATCACCGATCCCTACAACGCCTATGTCCTGCGGCGCGCGGAGAAACTGAATGGCGAGTACAACTACAACCAGGAAGCGTTTCTAAAAAGGTCGTTCTCGCAGATGAAGGAGTACAAAGCTCTCCTCGCTGAATTGACTCCCGGGCGTGCGGTCGATTTGCTCGCGATCAATCTGGATTTCTACCTGCGTCCGACCAGCCGCCACTCGTCCCACGTCATCGTGGATCGACTTCCCTGGCGCGGGGTTGCCGAGTTCGTGCTTTCGGGCTGGAGTTTCGTGATCCTGCTGCTGTTCTCGTGCGGGATCTGGATCCGGCGCTGGTCGGCGCGCGCGCCAGATGCGAGGCGAGCTGCCTTCCTTCATGGCCTGGGTCTGGCCCTGCCTGCCCTCTACGTGGCCGCCGTCACCATCGTGTTCGAGAGTGGCGAAAACATGCGATATCGGTTCTTCCTCGAGCCGACGCTGTTCGTGTTCTTCTGGATTTCGATCACATCTTTGTGGCGAAAAGGTGCTGTACCCGATCGGGCCGCGACAACGGAATCTCACCGCGATAGATTGACGACTGAGTCGGTTCAACCAAAGGGCGAAGCAGAGCAAGGGCGGACGCGATGAATCATTCCAGGGCCAGTTCGGTTTCTCCGCTGTTCATTCGCATCGTGGTTCTGACGATCGCGCTCGTCGGACCGGTGGTCGTCTTCGACGCCATGCGCGTTGCCTTCCTCGATCCGCTTCCCTTCTTGTCGCCCGAAAACCTCATCACCGTAGACGGCGTGAGTCAGCCGCGCGGACGAAACTTTCCCGAACAGTTGCTCGATGGATCGGTGGTCACCGAGGCGACCTATCTGCAATACGGTCGGGCGACCTGGAGTCGTCCCGGTGGCAGCCGTCGTATCGACGTTCTCATGGCCGATGCGGCGACTCTGCATGTCCTCGGCTTGGCGCCTGCGCGCGGTCGCTTCTTTTCACGAGAGGACCAGGCCCATCCAGGGACGGCGCTCGTGAGTCCCGATTTCTGGGCAAACGAGATAGGGCCAGGCGGCGGTCAGGAAGGTCATCGTCTGCAACTCAACGGGGCCGAGTTTGACGTCATCGGAGTCGCCCCCACAGCGCTTGCTCGTCTGGGGCGGTTCGATGTCGTGCTGCCACGTCGGTTGGATGGAGGAGGTCTGCGAACAGGGAAGTCGCCTTCACCTTTCGACTCCTTGGCGCTTGCTCGGGTTCGCGCCGGCACGCCGCGGAGTGATGTTCAACGCGATATGGAGCGCATTCAGCGCGGCCAGGAGAGACCGGGTCAGGGCGGGTCGCGCGTTGCCGTCCATTCTCTCGCTGGTCTCATGAGTGACCCCGCGATGCCGACCTTGAAGACGCTGGCCTTCTCCGCCGCCGTTCTCCTCCTCCTCGCCGCCGGCACCATCGGCATGCTCGCCGCGATGCTCGCGTCCGAACGTCTTCATGAATTCGCGATTCGCACCGCCCTCGGTGCGAGTGCGGCGCGTCTGCGTCTCGATGCCTTGCGTCCCTGGCTCGTCGCGACCCTTCCCGCCATCCTCTGCGCCCTAGCACTCGCCGTCCCCCTGTCGAACTTCACTCAATCCGTTCTGCCGACGCTCGGCCCGATGCATTCGCTGACCGTGCCGACCGTGGGACTGACCGTTGTGATCGCCGCTCTCTTGGCGTTCGTGGCGTCGGTCTGCACGCTGATTCCGCAGCACCTCGTGGGCCAACTCACCCAGGGTGTGGGCGTGCAGGCGTTTGTACGGCGCGGTGCCCTCCTCGGGCGGGTTCTGGCGACCGCTCAGGTCGCTCTGAGCGTCGGCTTGTTTTGCGGCGCGCTGGTCGCGGTGCGAGGCCTGATGGATCAAACCCAGCGGGACCTCGGCATCGTGAGCGAAGGCGTGCAGGTGATCGAGATGGATCTCGGCGAAGGCCGAACCGCGGAGCAACTGAGAGAGGATTGGAACCGGCTCACCTCTGGCGTGAGTTCTTCCGTAGCGGATGTGACCGTGGGCTCGACTCTGCCCTGGGCGTCCCGCTCGTCGTGGTGGATGGGAAGTGCCGCCGTTCCGGCGGGAACCTTTGTGGGCTTCACGCGTGTGGGATCGCGCTTCTTCGATCTTCTTGGGATGCGCTTCGTGGAGGGCGCCGATCCTTTCTCGTCCGGGGCTTTGACCTCGGACGTCGTCATCTCCCAAGAAGTAGCGCGACGTCTGCGTCTCAAGACCGGCGACGCCATCAAAGTGAACAGCGACTTTCGTCGCGTCGCGGGTGTGGTCAACGTTGTTCACGATCCAACCGGCAACCCCTTCGCCGTGTGGCCGCAGGCGTATCTGATGGCGGGTGCGGACGAAGATCAGCAACCGAGCGCGTCCCTCCTGATTCGTGGATCGCCGCAGGAGGCGCTTCGCACGCGAGCGTCGGTCGAGGCCATCTTGCCGCACGCCTCTATCTCTCAGCCCGCTCCGTTGGTGGGCCTTCTGGCTGAGCGGCTCCAGAGGCAGCGTCTCGGCGCCCAGGTTCTGGCGGCGTACGCGGCGCTTGCTTCGCTGCTGGTTGTTCTTGGATTAAACGGCCTGATGCGCCGTCGCGTTTCGCAGAAAATGTCCGAGGTGGGCGTGCGACTGGTGCTTGGCGCGAGTCCGGCTCAAATAGATCGGACGATGCTTCAAGCCATGCTGGGACCGGCCGTGGCCGGGCTCATCCTCGGTGTGTCGCTTGGGTTCAATCTGTCTGAAACAGTGGCGGCTTTGATGCCTTGGGCCAAACCCCTGGATGCTTCCATCTATATCTTCAGCGCGCTCGCCGGCCTCGCGATCATCCTTGTCTCCTCGTGGCCCGCGTTACGCGTCGCGAGCCGAGCCCGCCCCGCGGATCTGCTGAGGCAGTCCTAGGAATTAACATCCGCGCGCCATGACAACCGCCACCGAAACTCCAAGCCTCGAATCCATCGTCCGCGTGTCCGGCGGAGGTCCGCGCATGTCCAGTCTGGCCGACAAGCTCCAGCCTTCGACCATCCTGAAGGTGGCGCAGGA
>JBDTQB010000307.1:0-5775 GCA_039932395.1 Vicinamibacteria bacterium
CGCACAGTATCGAGCGCGCCCGCGCCGGCGTCTACCCGAAAGACATCGAGCAGGATCTGAGCCCCGAACGTCTGAAGCGCTTCTTTACCGAAACTCCCCGGGGATATCGGATCAAGAAGGCCATCCGTGATCTGTGTGTTTTCTCACGACACAACGTCCTCTCCGACCCGCCCTTCTCAAGACTTGATTTGATCAGTTGCCGAAACCTCTTGATCTATCTGGAGCCCGTGCTCCAGCAAAAGGTCATGCCCACGCTGCACTACGCCCTGAAGCCAGGCGGATTGTTGTGGCTTGGTGGATCGGAAAGCACCGGAGTCAGACGCACTCTGTTCCGTGTGGAGGATCCGAAAAACAAGATCTATTCGAAGATCGTCGGAGTTCACGCAGCGCGCGCTCCGCTCTTTCTGGAACCGACCAGCCCCGGTTCCGTGATTCCGCCGACCCGCACCCTGGCGCCCGAGAGCGGCTCCGACCTCAATCGCGAAGCGGACCGTCTCCTTTCCACTCGCTTTGCTCCGCCGGGCGTTCTGGTTTCTTCGAACCTTGACATTCTTCAGTATCGCGGCGATACCAGTCCGTACCTCTCGCCGGCTCCGGGTAAGCCAAGCATCAACCTGCTGAAGATGATGCGCGAGAGCATGGTGGTCTCCGTTCGCGCCGCCGTGCTGCGCGCGGGCGAGGAAGGTGTGACGATTCGCGAAAGCGGCCTGCGCGCGCGAAGCGACCACGACGCTCCAGACGTGTCGATCGAAGTGATTCCGGTGAAGGCGCCTCGAGCCACCGAGCCCGGATTTCTGATCCTCTTTCACAGCTCGGCGGGTCCCAACTCTCAGGTACCGAGACCCGTAACCGAAGGATTGGTCTCGGCCGATCCTTCGACCGAGCGACGTCTGGAACAAGAACTGGCGGCCACGCGAGGCTACCTGCAGTCGCTGATCGATCAGCAGGAAACCGCGAACGAGGCGCTTCAAGCCGCCAATGAAGAGGCTCAGTCAGCGAACGAGGAACTGCAGAGCACCAACGAGGAGCTGGAGACTTCGAAGGAGGAGATCGAGTCGAGCAGCGAGGAACTGGCGACCATCAATGACGAGTTGAACGAACGCAACCGCGAACTCAACCGGGCCAACAACGATCTGGTTAATCTGTTCGCGAGCATTCAGACCGCGGTGGTGCTTGTCGGTTCCGATCTGCGCATCCGCCGCTACACGCCTCTTGCCGAAAGCCTTCTGAACCTCATTCCCACCGACGTCGGGCGGCCGCTCGCCGACGTCACGCTCAACCTTCAGCATCTTCCCGATCTGACGCCCCTGCTCAAGGGCGTTTTTGACAACGCGGAGTCGAAGGAATTCGAGGTGAGAGACAAGGAGGGTCGCTGGTACTCCCTGCGTCTTCGTCCGTACCGCACCCTCGACAACACGATCGACGGGGTGGTGGTGGTGGTCGTGGACATCGACCTGCTGAAACGCGCCCATAACTACACCGAGAGCATCGTTGCGACGGTGCGTGAGCCGTTGCTGGTGCTCGACTCCGACCTGCGCGTGCGCTCCGCCAGCGCGTCCTTCTATTCCACGTATCTGGTGAGCCCCGACGAGACGATCGGGCGCAACCTCTATGACCTCGGCAACGGACAATGGAACATCAAGGAACTGCGTCGGGTTCTTGAAGAGATTCTGCCCCAACAGAATCAAGTGACCGACTTCGAAGTCGAGCATCACTTCGATTCCATCGGAACCAGGACCGTGAGACTGAACGCGCGGCGTCTGGTGCAGCTCAAGGAACATGATCCGCTGATCCTGCTCGCCATCGAAGACGTCACCGAATCGAAGCGGCAGGCGACCGCCTTGCGGCAGTTGGCGAGCGACCTCTCCGAAGCGGATCGCGGGAAGAACGAGTTTCTCGCCATGCTGGCGCACGAGCTTCGGAATCCGCTCGCGCCGATCTTGAACGCGGTCGAGATCCTTCAGGTGCCGGAGGTCAGGGAAGAAGACACTGTTCCAGCCTTCGCCATGCTCACCAGGCAGTTGAAGCAGATGGTTCGGCTGGTGGACGACCTGATGGATGTCAGCCGCATCAGCCTCGGAAAGATCGACCTTCGGCGCGAGCGTCTCGATCTCACCTCCATTGTGAGGGGTGTGGCGGATGCATCAAGGCCCAATATTGCGCGTCAGGAACAGCAGCTCACCGTCGTTCTGCCTCCTGAGCCTGTTCAAGTCTTCGTCGATCCCACGCGTTTCAGTCAGGTGATCGGCAACCTGCTCAACAATGCAAGCAAGTTCAGCCCGCCCAAGACCGCGATCTGGCTCAGTCTCGCGCGCGAGGGCACACATGCGGTGATCCGTGTCCGCGACAGTGGCATGGGGATCGCCGCCGATCAGATCCGGCGCATCTTCGACCTTTTCGTGCAGGGCGATACGTCGCTTGAGCGCTCCGTCAGCGGTCTCGGAATCGGCCTGACTCTGGTGAAGCGTCTCGTGGAAGCGCACGAAGGCACCGTGGACGTGCGCAGCGGGGGCCTGGGCGAAGGCAGCGAGTTCATCGTGCGGCTGCCTCTCTTGATGGCGGAACCTCGAACGTCGGAGACGGCACCTCGCTCCGCAGGTCTTGGGCACGCACCCAAGCGCCGTGTCCTGGTGGTCGACGACAACCGGGACGCGGCTGATTCTCTCTGCATTCTTTTGAAACTCCACGGGCACGAAACCCAATCGGCGAACGACGGGGAACAGGCGCTGCTCGCGGCGGAGCGCATGCGCCCAGAAGTGATTCTTCTTGACATTGGCCTGCCCAAACTGAATGGCTATGAGGTCTGCCGATTGATTCGCGCGCAGCCGTGGGGCGCTTCGACGGTCATTCTGGCCTGCACCGGCTGGGGAGAAATCGGCGCTCGCCAAGCATCGAGGGATGCCGGCTTCACCGCCCATCTGGTGAAGCCCATCAATCCGACGGAACTCGAGTCGTTTCTTGTTTAGCGGTCAATCGCTCGTGTCCAACGGAAAAGATGAGACGCTGAGCCAGATCTCCGAGGTCTCCCGCCGCGGGCCGAACTGGGACGGCTTTGGCTCAGCCGCGTCCCATCCGCAGTCGATCAGGCGGGCGCGGGTCTTCTGGCTGGAGCTGCTGGGCGCTTCGACTCGAGTGACGTCGCCCGCGGTCGCCACATCCTCGAATGGATCTGTGTCCTTTGTGTGGTCGAACGGCCTGGAGATCCATATTCCACCCACCGGGCCGATCTTTTCGGTCCGAGACGAAAACGGGAATGTGCGGGTGAGCGACCTGCGCGACATCGTGGAGGCGGTGGAACTCATTCCGAAGCTGGAGAGCGAACGCGCCTGAACGCGCGCGGCTACCGTACGGGCGTCACGGCCTTCGCTTCGATCGAAATTTCTTCGTCGGCCAATCTAGTGTCTAGATCGATGTAAGCCGATGCCAGGTAGCCCCGCACGGGGTCGTATTCGGCGCGGATGGACGCCGCGTCGTCGTTGATCGCTTTCTGAACCACTCCGAAGAGTCCATCGATGGTCTGATAGCCCGCGATGTCGCGCGACACCCCGCTCGACACGCTGGCGACAGAAACCACCGCGCCGCTACGAACGGTGATGGTCACGGGTTCGCGGAATTCTGGAGCGCAGAAGCAGCCCCGCGTGAAGACGTACGAGTAGTCGTTGAGGCCCTGTGAGCGCCACAGAGACTGAGCCACGGTCAGACGCTTCTGTTCCTCGGCATGCGGTCCGGAGGGTTCGGTGAGGCTTCCACACGCCGCGGCGACCAGGCAAAGGACAGCCAGTGCGATGCGGCCCACGTGGCTGCAACCACTGCGCGTTGACGTCATCGTCTTCATGGTGAGAAGGCTACAACGCGGGGAGTGTTCATCCGACCGAGGCGCCGCTGTGGGGAGGTGATCCACCTCACCGGCGTTTTGGGCCCTGGCAAAGATGATGGAAGGACCGACGCTGTATTGAGCGAAAGGCCAACATGAAGAACCACACCTACCAGCCCAAGGTCATGCGGCGCGTTCTGATTTGCTCGCAGCGCGACCTCCGCCCTGAGCTTGCGACGACCTGCATCGGGCGCGAGGGAATCGAGGTCTATCGCGTCGAGAAGTTCGCCGACGCGAAGCTGGTTGCGTCCAGCCTGGGCGTGCAGGTCCTTCTCGTGGATCGTGACCTTCCTGATGCTGCGACGTTCATCGGCAAACTGCGTCACGACCCCGCCACGCGAGGCCGCTCGGTCGGAGTCCTCACGCGCGGCGCTGCTCAGCCTCTCGATAAACAACTCTTGACTGCCGGAGCCAATGCGCTTTTTCGCATGCCTCCAGACGACGGTTGGGACGAGCGCTTCGCCAAACTGCTCGAAGTGCCGGTCCGCCAGCAGGCGCGCATGGTCGCCCGCGTTCAAATCGATACCGAGGTCGAGCGCATGGCCGCGATTCTCAATCTGAGTCCGGGCGGCATGCTGCTCGCCACGGAGCATGCTTTTCAACTAGGAGATGAGTTCGCGTTTAGATTTTCGATGCCTGACAAGAAAGTCGTGAGCGGGCGCGGGCGCGTTGCCCGGGAGGCGCGCCCCACGGGCTATGGTGTGGAGTTCCTGGACCTTGACGGAGATGGAGCCGCGATGGTGCTCCAGTTTCTTCGTTCCGCGCGCATGGAGGAGGCGACGGGCGGCTAAGTCCGTGACGACGCCGGACCGTAGACTCGGGATCCCATGAACGTGAGGTCCCTGGTCGTCAAAGCTCTTCTGCTTGCGTGGATCTCATGGGAGATCGTAGGGTCGCCCGCGGTCGCTGAAGCAGCGAAGACGCCCGTCACGGCAAAGGTCGCGGTCTTCGTCACGGCACAGATGCTCGACGGCCTTTCCAACGTCGACCGCGGCATTCGCGATTCCATCAAGGACATTCAGTCCGAGATCCAGCGCTCCAAGGAGTTCACCCTCGCGCCGACGACTGAAGACGCGGCCGTGATCATCACGGTGATCGGACGCAACACGCCCGGAAACTCACACCGTGTTCCGTTCCCGGTGGGCCCGGGCATGTCGATGATGATGCCGGTCCGACGTCGGGCCATCGACATCGTCTTGCGTGTCGGGTCCGTGCAGCGCGAGATGACCAGCGAACCCGAAGGCGATGACCGCTGGAAGGCGGCCGCGAAGCAGGTGGTGAAGGATGTGGCCGCGTTCGTGGACGCGAATCGCGCGGCGCTCCGCACGCCGTAGACCGTTCGCCCTTAGGCCCTACCCGAAGCCCTCTCTCGGGTTTCGTCCAGGTGGATCCCGCGATGGTTACTTCTTGGGCTTGGCGTTCCAGATGGCCATGGTGTCAGGCGATCCCTGACTACGCACGCCGTTGTCGGTGAGGATCGCCTCCGTCGCCGCGACCATGTCCTTGTGCGAGAAAACCATGGTCTCGCTGAAGATGCCTTCGAAAGCGAGCACGACGTACTCGCTCGTCTCGTCGCGCAGCAACTCCACCAGATGATTCAGGCTCTTGACGTGGGTCCCATTGACCTTGTCGAGCACCATCCCCATCGGATTCGAGTACCCCTGACCGAGTCGGTGCGGGAAGAACGGGGCGGGCACGACCACCAGGCTCTCTCCCGGGAACGCGGGACGATCGAGCATTCTCTTGACGAGCGAGCTGGTCATGATGCCGACCGTGTTTCCCATGCCGCCGTTGCGCAGGAAGCCGCCGACGTACTCCATGCTCGCGGTGGAGAAGACCATGGGTCCGTAGACGAAGTAAGGCGGGTAGTCGCCGTCCAGGCTCGGGATCAGCCCGTCAAC
>JBDTQB010000308.1:0-5696 GCA_039932395.1 Vicinamibacteria bacterium
TTGTGTTTCAGTTCGCTGAAGCGATGAGTCTTCATGATTGTTCCCTCAGATACTGCTCCAAGAAAACGCGAATCGGCTTCCCGCCGGATTGAATCCGCAGTTCGCGAAGGGGATAGCGGCTTCCCAGGATCTCGCTGCATCGAGGAAACCCCAAGGCGATGCCCTTCTCCTCGCGCTGCATGGCCGCAACGAAGACCGACTCCTGCGTTCGTTCACCGAGAGCCTCGTACCAGCCTCTGAACACCGAAGTGACGATCACCTCGACCATGGCGAGTATACGTCAAAAAGGATATCGTTAAGAGCGGATATTCGCCGGGATGCACTCGTGGCCCGACGTCGGTTTGGGTTGGACACCGTTTGACCTCCGAAGAGGGAGAGGTGCGATTGTCCCAACCGACGTGACCGGATGAGGTCCGATGTACGCGGGGAAGTCGTCGATTCCGGGGCGTCTCGCCGGTTTCAATCGTCTTCATGCGATGGAGAGCTTCGGGGCGGGCTAAATCGTGGCCAAACGGTCAACCGTGTCGGGGTATCGCTTCACGAGACTGATCAAGAGCGCGGCCTGTGCGTTCGGCCTAGCGCGACCTTGTTCCCAGTTTTCGAGAGTACGCACGTTGGTTCGGAGATAACGGGCAAAGACGCCGCGTGAGAGGTTGCGCGACTCGCGAAGCTGAATGATCTGCTTCGGCGTGATGGTCACAGGCGGAGCCAGCTTCACGCGATGTGTTCGGAGGGTACGCTTGCCCTCTCTCGCTTCTTTCAGCGCAGCGAAGCCCTCCATGATTTCACTGAATAGGTCGCGCTTTTCTTCTTCCGGAGCTTTCGATTTTCGAGCCTTCTTCATTTGCCCTCCCGTGCTTTTAGCTCTTCTTTGACTTTGGTTTTCAATGCGGCGCGGGCGACTGGCCCAAGGTCGCCAAGCTCGTCCTTGTCGAACAGCGTGAACAGCCAGAACTCGCATCCCGGTTGCCACCAGTAGTACAGCACCCGAAGTCCTCCGCGCGTGCCCTTGCCTCGTCGACGATCCGCGAACCGCAACTTTCTCAGTCCGCCGGTGTCCGGCACGACCAAACCGGCCAGGGGGTTTCTCATCAATAGAGATTGCAGGGAGCGGAGCCCTTCATCGTCTAAGTAGCGCTCGCGGCGACGTTCGAATCCGGGCAACTCAATGAAGACTGCCTCGGCTCCGTAAGTATACGCAATAAGCGTATGTTTAGGACTGCGCACTCCGACACCTCGCGGAAGGTTGGGAGATGCTCGGAGTATCTGGGCGGCCCGCGCCGGACCGGGTCCGCTCGACGGATTTTATTTCCTGCGATCCGCACTCACGTCCGGCGCTCCATGATCATGTCGAGCAGCGCGATACCTTGCGGGCCTTTCCGCCCGCCTTTCAGTTGAAGCTGAAAGAGGCGGGGTAGCTCTGACGCAGTATCGGAGTTGATCCGCTGAGGACCTCCACAAAGATCGTCGTCGTGCTGAACGGGGGCTTGCAGCGTGACGAGAAGTTTGGGAGGGTTCTGACGGAATTTGCGACTCTACCGAGCTTGCCAGATCGGCTCGTGAGGCACACCTGTCCGCCCGCCGTCACCATCTCTGTCACGATCTCGACTTCGGGCGCCTCCTCGATGAGCTGAATCGATACGGTTGGAGCCAGGTTGCAAGGGCCTCTGGCTAGACAGCCCTTGACTGTGCTACCTGCGCGGACCGAGAACGTCGGCGCTTGCGGCCCGATCGGCGTCGCGTCAGAGAAAGTGTACTTTCGAAGCAGCCTTACGGGCACCGCCTTTCCGGCCATCTGCCCCGGCTGGTATCGCCATTTCCTGATGCCTTCGACTACGAAGGCGTCGATCTCCGGATATGCCGACACCACGATCTTAGGGTTGTCGACCACTCCCTCTGGAGTGACGATCCAGGAGAGTGTCATGGACACGACGCGGCCGGGCTCGATCTTCGGCTTGGGAATCTCATGGATGAGCAGGAGCGGCGATTTTTCGACGTTCGCCTCGGGGTACACGAGTTGATTGTTCCAAGTCTCGGGCTCTGGCGCTTTCTCAGAGTTGGATCGGTCCCTTGGTCGCACTTGGGTCACAAGCGCAATGAGCGCGAACGCGAGGATGCCCAGCGAGGAGACAATCCAAGCACGTCGATGTCGGGGGCGCGACACCGCAGGAGTGTCTGCGCCGATTGTCGCTTCCGCAGCGGAGTCAACAACGGCCTCCGACGGGGCAGCTCGTTCAATCGTTGCCAGCTCCACCAGAGCCGGGGCGAGCCATTCCGGTTCGCGTGCCTCGCCTGTGACCGAGGGCAGGGTGGTGCTCGCTGTTTCTTCCACCTCGAGGTCATTAATCAGCGCCAGACGCGGTCGCCCCTGCGGAAGGCCGTCGCGCACCAGGCGGAGCGCGGATACGAAGGCGCTCGCGCTCTCATAGCGATCCTGCGGACGCTTCTCCAGCCCCTTCTTCAGAATAGGGGCCAGAACAAGGGGGATGGAAGGCTGGTCGAGCGCAGGCGGTTCGTGAACCTGCAGCATGATGGTTCCGAACGGAGTGTCTGACTTGAAGGGCACGCGTCCCGTGAGCAGCTCGTAAGTCACGATGGCGAGAGAGTAGACATCGCTCCGCTGGTCCAGCTGTTCGCCCCTGGCCTGCTCGGGGCTCATGTACTCGGGCGTCCCAATGATTTGACCCGTAGCCGTGGCTGCCGTGTCGCCAAAGGATTTGGCGATCCCAAAGTCCATCAGTCTCGGCCGGCCTGATGGATCCCTCATGATGTTGGC
Organism: Vicinamibacteria bacterium; assembly: GCA_039932395.1. Classification (GTDB taxonomy): domain Bacteria; phylum Acidobacteriota; class Vicinamibacteria; order Fen-336; family JAGNNV01; genus JAGNNV01. The sequence goes on from JBDTQB010000308.1 coordinate 2,777, forward strand.
CGATTTGAGATCGCGATGGATCACCCCCGCGTCGTGAATGGCCTGAAGCCCCTCGCCGACCTGACACGCAAGGTCGATAGCTTCGTCGGCCCCCAATTCGCCGCGTGATCTGAGATATTTCTTGAGGTCCTGGCCTTCGACGAACTCCATCACGATGTACTGCATGTCCTTCAACTCGCCATACTCGTGGATCGCGCACACGTTCGGGTGCCGGATTTTCCGCGCGAGCTTGATCTCCGCGCGAAATCGACGGTCGGCGTCGGCGGAGGCTTGGGCGGTCTCCGAAAGGACCTTGAGCGCGAGTCGTTCGTCGAGCGCCCGATCGTGGACCTCGTAGACCGTTCCCATGCCGCCGTGCCCAAGCACACCGGTGAGTTCGTATCGACCCGCGATGATCTGTCCCTTCTTTAGGGGAGAGAGCCGGTGGGTGTGCCCGCAGTGGAAGCATGACGAAGCACTGCCCTCCATGGCAGCACCGCACGCAGAACAAACTTCGCTGATCGCCCGGGTCACCTCACTCAATTCTCGACCCGTTCCATTGTGCCGAATGATACTCAGGATTTCGAGGGCGAATTCGCTCGTGTCGCTTCAGTTAGGCCATATGGATCCTCGCGTCAACTCCGTAAGTATACGCAATAAGCGTATGTTTAGGACTGCGCACTCCGACACCGCTCGTCGGCGAATCACTCCTCCTTCTCGGCGTTCAGGGCATAAAACTCACGCAGCTTGGCGACCAGCAGCTTCTTGTCAGGCAACTTCGTCTGATACTCGGCGACCAGAGCGGGCGACAGCGTGCGGCTGAGGGCGTACTCGACCACTTCGCTGTCCTTTGAAGCGCAAAGAAGCACGCCCATGGCCGGGTTCTCGTGAGGCTTGCGGTGGTCGCGGTCGAGCGCCTCGACATAGAACCCCAGCTTTCCCAGATACTCGGGCTCGAACCGATCCACCTTCAGTTCGATCGCGACCAGGCAGTTGAGGCCGCGATGGAAGAGCAGTAGGTCGAGGGCGAAGTCGCGCCCGCCCACCTGCACGGGATACTCCGATCCCACGAAGCAGAAGTCGTGGCCCAGTTCAACGAGAAAGTCGCGCAGTCGCGCAAGCAGCCCACGATGCAGATCGCGCTCCGTATGAGCCTCCGACAGTTCGAGGAACTCAACGAAGTACGCGTCTTTCAGGATGCCGCTGATCGCGTCCCCGTGAATCTGTCTCACCACTGGTGAGACTTTTGGCGAATGGAGTACGGTGCGGGCGAAGAGCGCGCGCCGGAATTGACCTTCGAGTTCTCGAGTGCTCCACCGCTCCTGGACGGCCATTCGCACGTAGAACTCGCGTTCCTCGGGCTGTTTCGAGTGCGTGAGGATTCGGAGGTGGTGTGTCCAGGGCAATTGTGTCATCAGTGATGACACTTTCTTCTCGAGGCGATACGCCTCATAGAACTGTTTCATTCGAAAGAGGTTGCGCCTGGTGAACCCTCGCCGGCCGGGGAATCGGCGCGTCAGATGCCGGGCCAATCCCTCAACGACGCCCTGGCCCCACTCCGCAGTCTCGATCTTCCGGCTGATGTATTCGCCCATCTGCCAATAGAGGCCGACAAGCTCGTGGCCGACGGCTGCATAGGCACGCTTACGAGCCTGCTCGACCAGGCTCACGACCTCTGCGAAAGAGGCTTCGATGGGATCCGACATGCTGCCCGTCCTGTAGGTTGGGTTGGGAGTGAGCAGAGGCTAGTTCGGCCGCGCGCGGTTTGGGGTCCCGCCCCGGCCGTCATTGCGAGGGCGCGTCCGTTCACCGACGCCCGAAGCAATCCCAGTTTCGGCTACAGTCCCCTCAATGCATCTCCGGTGCGTGGGCCGCTGAATGAGCAAGAAGGACTTGAACGAGCGAGACATCTGCTCGAAGTTCATCACGCCCGCCATCCTCAAAGCCGGGTGGGATCTCGCCACGCAAATCCGCGAAGAAGTCCCGTTCACCAAGGGCCGCATCATCGTGCGCGGCAAGCTCGTCACGCGCGGCAAGGGCAAGCGCGCCGACTACATCCTCTACTACAAGGCCAACATTCCCATCGCCATCGTCGAGGCCAAGGACAACACCCAGTCGATGGGAGCAGGGATGCAGCAGGGCCTCGACTACTCGGCCACGCTGGGCATCCCATTCATCTTCGCCAGCAACGGCGACGGTTTCATCTTCCACGACAAAACCCTCAAGCCAGACGAGGGCGACATCGAGAAGACGCTCACCCTCGACGAGTTCCCAAGCCCAGCTCAGCTCTGGGAGAAGTACCGAGCCTTCAAGGGGCTTAGCGACGAAGAAGAGCGCATCGTTCTGCAGGATTACCACGACGATGGAAAGGGCAAGGAGCCGCGCTACTACCAGGCGAGCGCCATCAACGCCACGGTGGAAGCGATCGCCAAGGGCAACGACCGCAACCTCCTCGTCATGGCGACGGGCACGGGCAAGACCTACACGGCGTTCCAGATCATCTGGCGGCTGTGGAAGGCCGGGGTGAAGAAGCGGATCCTGTACCTCGCCGACCGAAACGTGCTGATCGACCAGACGATGGTCAACGACTTTCGTCCCTTCGGTCCCGCGATGGCCAAGCTCAGCACCAACTCGAAGACGATCGAGCGCGACGACGGCACGAAGATCGAACTCACCACTGCTCTCGACCGGCATCGCCGCATCGACAGCTCATTTGAGATCTATCTCGGCTTGTATCAGGCCATCACTGGACCCGAGGATGCGCAGAAGCTCTTCCGCGAGTTCTCGCCGACCTTCTTCGATCTGATCGTGGTCGACGAGTGCCATCGCGGCAGTGCGGCCGAAGACTCAGCCTGGCGAGAGATCCTCGACTACTTCTCAGCCGCGACGCAGATCGGCATGACCGCGACGCCCAAGGAGACGAAGTACGTCTCGAACATCA
>JBDTQB010000309.1:0-5635 GCA_039932395.1 Vicinamibacteria bacterium
AACCGGTGGTGGTCAAGCCGATCGATGAGATTTCAGCACTCATCGCCACGCTGCATGCGACGGGCCAGCGCCTGGAGGAACTGACCGCAGGCGAAGTGGATACCGTCGCGGACACTCTTGGACGTCCGTTCCTTCTGCGCGGTCCGCAGGAGCATCTCCGCGCCATCGAGAGCGCCAGACAGGCCGCGATCCTCAATGCCCTGCCCGCGAACGTGGTCCTGCTCGACAGTTCGGGAATGATCCTCTCCGCGAATGAATCGTGGCGGCAGTTCGAACGAGAGAATTCCGCTCTGGCCCGACGAGCTGGCGTCGGTGTGAATTACCTGACGGTCTGCGACCAGGCCCAGGGCCCTTACTCGGCGGAAGCCCCGCAGGTCGCGGCGGGCGTGCGGTCAGTCTTGAATGGCGTGGTGAGGAGTTACTCGATCGAGTACCCATGCCACGCGCCCTCGGAGCAGCGCTGGTTCCTGATGATCGTCACCGCTCTCGCGGAGAACGATCAGAAGGGCGCTGTCGTCATGCATTTGAACGTGACCGCGCGCAGGCAGGCCAGGGAGGCGCTGGCCGCGAGCGAGGCGGAGTTCCACACTCTGGCCGAGGCCATGCCGCAGATCGTGTGGATCGCCCGCGCGGATGGCTGGAACACCTACTTCAACCAGAAATGGACGGACTACACAGGTCTGAGCTTTGACGAGAGCATGGGTCACGGCTGGAGCAAGTCCTTTCACCAAGACGACCGGCAACGGGCCTCGGCTGCCTGGAAACACGCCATCGAGACAACGGGCGTCTATTCCACCGAAAGCCGATTGCGGCGCGTGGATGGGGTCTACCGTTGGTGGCTGATACGCGGCCTGCCCTTGAAGGACACGGTGGGCAACATCGTTAAGTGGTTCGGCACCTGCACGGATACTCATGATCTGAAGATGGCGGAAATCGAAGTCTCGCGCGCCAACGGCGCGCTCGTCGAAAGCGAGCGTCGCTTCAGCGACATGCTCGCGAACGTGAAGCTGATCTCGGTGATGCTCGATCGCGACGCGCGCATTACTTACTGCAACGAGTATCTGCTGAGTCTGACCGGCTGGCGGGAGGCGGACATCCTCGGGGCCGACTGGTTCACCCTCTTCGTGCCGCCCGAAATCCTTCCCTTGATGAACGGCGCCTTCGCTTCTCTTCTAGCGAACGAGCCCGAAGGCAGGCACAGCGAGAACCCCATCCTGACCCGTCTCGGCGAGCGCCGGCTGATTCGCTGGAGCCACTCCGTCCTTCGCTCCTCGGCGGGAGAGGCGATCGGAACCGCCAGCATCGGGGAAGACATCACGGAGCAAAACCGGGCGGAGGCCCGCATCAAACACCTGAACCGCGTCTACGCGGTGCTCAGCGGGATCAATACTCTGATTGTGCGAGTCCGCGATCGCGACGAGTTGTTCAGGGAGACCTGCCGCATCACCGTCGAACTGGGTGCTTTCGGAATGGCGTGGATCGCCGTCATCGACCCGAAGACTCTCGACGGCGGGATCGTGGCGTCTTTCGGGGCCGCCGAGGACTACGTAAAGCGAATTCTAGTCACCGCGCGAGACGATCGTCCCTACAGCGACCGACCTTCCTCTCGCACTCTGCGATATCTGCAACCCGTCATCTGCAATGACATCGCGACCGATCCCGCCGTTGGCTCCTTCAGAGACGAACTGATTGGGTACGGGCACAGGTCATTCGCGTGCCTGCCCCTTACGATGGCGGGGCGGCCGCCCGCGGTTCTCACTCTGTTCGCCGACCAGACCAACGCATTCGACGACGAGGAGGTCCGGCTGCTTCTGGAACTTGCCGGGGATATCTCGTTCGCGATCGATCACATCGAGAAGCAGGAGCAGCTCGACTATCTGGCCTACTACGACGTCCTCACCGGCCTGGCGAACCGCAGTCTCTTCCTGGAGAGGGTGGCCCAGCACATCCAGGGAGCTTCCGCGGGCGGTCACAAGCTCGCCCTGTTCCTGTTCGACCTGGAGCGCTTCAAAAACATCAACGACAGCCTCGGCCGGCAGGCCGGCGACCTTCTATTGAAGCAGGTCGCGGAGTGGCTGACGCGGGAGCCCAACGAAACCCCGTTCATGGCCCGAATCAGCGGAGATCACTTCGCCGCGGTCGTGCCCGAACTCCGCGCCGATGGCGATGTGGCGCGCCTTCTGGAGAAGCGCATCGAGGCGTTTGAAGCGCATCCCTTCCGGCTGAACGACGCCGTCTTCCGGGTGGCCCTCAAAACGGGCGCCGCGATCTATCCCCAGGATGGCGTCGACGCGGAAACTTTGTTTCGGAATGCGGAGGCGGCGCTCAAGCTCGCCAAGGCGCGAGGCGAGCGGTACCTTTTCTTCGCCGAGCAGATGACCAGCAAAGTGGCGGGGAAGCTCACCTTGGAGAACCAGCTCCGACAGGCGATCGAAAACGACGAATTCGTACTCCACTACCAGCCCAAGGTGAATCTCGCGACCGGCGAGCTCGCGAGTGCTGAAGCCCTCATTCGATGGAATGATCCAATGACGGGGCTCGTTCCTCCCGGACAGTTCATTCCCGTTCTTGAAGAAACCGGCATGATCCACGACGTCGGACGCTGGGCGGTTCATGAGGCGCTGACCCAGGCGCTCAAATGGCGATTGGCGGGCTTTGCTCCCATCCGCATCGCGGTGAACGTTTCCCCGCGCCAACTGCGCCACCCGAACTTCATCGCCGAACTTCGGCAGGCCATCGGCGTCGATACCGACGTCGTGGCGAGCCTGGAGATGGAGATCACGGAGAGCGTCATCATGGAGGACGTCAAACACAGTATCGCGACGCTCCAAGACCTCCGGGCCATGGGAATCACCGTCGCGATCGACGACTTCGGAACGGGTTTCTCGTCTCTCAGCTATCTGGCGAAGCTCCCCGTCGACACGCTGAAGATCGACCGCTCGTTCGTGGTTGACATGACCCTCACTCCCGAAGGGCTGGCCCTCGTTTCCACCATCATCAAGTTGGCCCATTCGCTGCGACTCAAAGTGGTGGCGGAAGGCGTCGAAACGGAGGAGCAGAAGAGATTGCTGCACCTGCTCGACTGCGACGAGATGCAGGGATTCCTGTTCAGCCGCGCCGTCTCCGCCGCGGACTTTGAAGCCAGTTTTCTACGAACGAGAACCCCCTGACCACGGTCCTGCGCGCGCATGACACCGCGGAGACGCTCCGTCAGAGCGCCACGGAGCGGCAGGCCGCCATTCTCAACGCGCTGCCCGCCCAGATCGCGATGCTCGACTGGGACGGGCGGATCATGACCGTGAACGAAGCCTGGCGCCGTTCGTTCTGCCGGGATGCGGCGCAAGGGCCGGGCCATGCCGTGGGCGTCAACTATCTCGAACGCTGCGCCGAATCGGCCGAGCACGGCAGCACCGCAGCGGGACAGGTGGCGGACGCAGTTCGCTCGGCGTTGAAAGGCGCTATCGAAAGCTTCTCCATTGAGTACGAGTGTCACGTCGAACCACCGACCACGCGGCAATGGATGCTCCTGACCGTCACGCGACTTCCCACCGGCGTGCTTCTCACCCAGTCCGATGTGACGGCGGAGAGAGAGTCGAAGGAGCAACTGCGGGAGAGCGAGTCGCGGTTTCGTCAGATGGCCGAGAGCATCAGCGACGTTTTCTTTCTGCAGAACGTGGACAGCTCCCAGATGTACTACGTGAGCCCGGCCTACGAGAGGATCTGGGGACGGACGCGCGAGAGTCTCTATGCCAATCCCAGGTCGTGGGCTGAGTCATTTCATCCTGACGACGCCAAAATGGTGGCGGCGCAATTCGCCCAGGGTCAGGAGCGCGGGTTCGACTACGAGTTTCGTATCCTGCGCACGGATGGCGAGGTCCGCTGGATCCACGTCCGCGGGTTTCCGATCCTTGGTGACAAAGGCCGGATCTACCGGATGGCTGGTGTCGCCACGGACATCACCGAGCGCAAGCGGGCCCTTGACGAGTTGCGCGAAAGCGAGCGCCGTCTCAGCGACCTGCTGGGAAAGGTCGAACTTGCATCCGTCATGCTCGACCGGGACGCGCGCATCACGTACTGCAACGACTACTTGCTCCGCGTGCTCGGCTGGACGAGAGAAGAAGTCATCGGTCAGGACTGGTTGGAACGTTTCGTGCCGAAAGATTTGGGCGATCTAAAACCGGTCTTTCAGGCGCTGCTCAAAGATCTGCCCGAGACCTGGCACCGAGAGAACGAGATCCTCACTCGGTCGGGCGAGCGCCGGATGTTTCGCTGGAGCAACTCTGTGCTGCGTTCGGTCACGGGTGAGGTGATCGGGGTCGCAAGCATCGGCGAGGACATCACTGAGCAGCGGAATGCCCAGGCAGTGCTTAGGAAGCGGGCCGACGAACTTGAGCGCTTCCATCGGCTCAGTGTTGGAAGAGAGCTGCAGATGATCGACCTGAAGAAACAGGTCAACGATCTGTCGATTCAAGCCGGCCGGAAAGCCCCGTATCCGTTGGCGTTCCTAAGCGCGGGCCCGTCGAGGCCCGACCCAGCATGACGCGAGCGCTCCGTCTGTTCCTGTCCCTCGCCTCCCGGACGCCGCTCCACGTGGTCCTGGTCTTTCCTCTCGCAATTCTCGGTTGGCTCACCTGGGATGGCTTTCGCGACTATCTGTGGCTGAAGGACCAGATACCAGGCTTGAGGAGACTCGACGCGTCCTCCTCCGACATCGCCAGACTCGACGTTGAGATAGCCGATTCCGCGCGACTGTCGGCGCTCACCGGCGACGTCGCTGTGGAGACTCGTTACCACGAGCAAGTGCGCCGCCTGGCGGGCCGGTTGGCTGAGGCGCGCCAGTTGGATCCCGTCGGAGCGAGGATCATGGCGGCTCCCGACGTCGAGCGGGACCTTGTTGTCCTCAGCGCAGCGCAGACAGACGCTCTGGAACTCGTGCGGCAAGGGCGGAGTCCCGAGGCTCTCCAATTGCTATCGACTCCCGACTACGAGGCGCGGCGCAGTCGCCGCACTCAGGCCATCGAAGAATTGAAGGCACGTGTTGTTCGAGAGCGGGCCCAGGTGCGTGACGATCTCCTGGCCGGCATGCGTCGCAACGCCATAGGAACGGGTTTCGGGTCTGCACTCCTGATGGTGGGCGCTGTCTCATCGATTGTCGCGACCCGCCGCTGGCAGGCGGCCGTGTTGGGGAGCCACGACAAACTGAAGGCGAAGACCAGGGAACTGATCAAGCTGAACAGCAGGCTCGACCGCGTGGTCAGCGACCGCACGCGGGAATTGAACGCGTCGGTCCTCGCCTCTCTGAACATGATGGAAGACGCGGTGCGTCAGCAGGGAAACGCGGAGAAAGCGTACGAGAACATCGAGTTGACCCATCGGCAGCTCGTGGACGCGTCCCGCCAGTCGGGTCGGGCCGAGGTCGCGACGAACGTCCTGCACAACGTCGGCAATGTGCTGAACAGCGTCAATGTCTCAGCGGGATTGGTCATAGAAAGCATGAAGAACTCCCGGGCGGACAGCATGACGGCGGTGGTGGCGATGATCCGAGATCATGAGGCCGCCCTGGGCGAATACCTGACTTCGGATCCGAAGGGCCGGCACATTCCGGCCTTTCTCGAGCAACTCGCCCAGGACTGGA
>JBDTQB010000310.1:0-5610 GCA_039932395.1 Vicinamibacteria bacterium
ATTCCATCGCGTACCAGTCGCGCGACGTGATCGAGGCGATGCGCAAGGATTCAGATCTGACGCTCGAATCGATCCGCGTCGATGGCGGCGCCACCCGCAACGGATCGCTGCTTCAGTTCCAGGCGGACATCATCGGCGCGAAGGTGCTGCGTCCTGTCGTCGCTGAAACCACGGCGCTTGGGGCGGCGTATCTCGCGGGCCTCGCGACCGGAGTGTGGGCTGATCAGGACGACATCCAGCGTCTGTGGGCGCTCGATCGGACGTTCACGCCCGCCATGGACGAGGCCAAGCGCGAATCTCTGTACGCGGGTTGGGGCGACGCGGTGAGACGCACTCTGTCGAAGTAGGGCGAGGCGCCGCGCGTCAGTCGGCGCGCTTTCGGGAGCCGCTGTGCTCGGGCACTTCAAAGATGTAGACCGTCCCGGGGTGCGGCGCGCGCAACAGTCCAACGAGGGAGAACCCCTGAGCCTTCGCCAGGGCTTCGATCTCTTTCTCGGAAACGGACTTCCGATTGAACCCCATCAGCACGGTCCCAAGCGTCGCCCCACGCTCGCCCGCAGCAACCCAGAATTTCCGGATGACGTCGAGTCCGTCTTCCCCGCCATCCCACACGCGCGAAGGTTCACCGAGGGTCTTCCAGTGCGCGCTGAGCGAGCGGGGCACATAGGGCGGGTTGAAGAACGTGAGATCGAAAGAACGATCCGGGGAAACCGCGCTGAGCAGGTCGGACTGAAGGAACTCGACCTCGACGCCGTTGGCGGCGGCCACCTTGGTAGCGGACGCGAGAGCGCCCGCGTCAATGTCCAGCGCGAGATAGTGCGCCTTCACCCGCTTCGCCATCGCGTTCGACAGCGTTCCCGTCTCGCCTGTCCCGAGTTCCAGAATGTTCTGGCCAGGCCTCACGCGCTCCTTCAGTTCAGCAAAGAGAACAAGAGTCGAATAGTCCCAATGGCCCTGCGCGTTCCCCGACGGAACCGTGATGCCAAACAGCCAGCGCGTCAGCGGCGCGTAGCGCGCGACCGAGCGCTTCAGTCCTTCGAGAGCCAAAGGTCTTCGAGGGCGATCGCATCGATGCCGGAGGAATAGAAACAGCGCAGCGCGTCCATCGGGGTGCACGCGATGGGCTCGCCCTTCACGTTCAAGGAGGTATTCATCACCACCGGAACGCCGCTGCGCTCGGCGAAGGACGTGATCATCCCGGCATAGGCGGGATGGCTCGTTGTATTGATCGCCTGCGGACGCGTCGACCCGTCGACGTGAATGACCGCGGGAATCTCCGCCAGGCCGCGCCGGTTGGCCTGGGCAGCGACCGTCATGAAACGCGTCTCGAGTGAAGGCTCCAGATACGTGGTCGCCGCGCTGTCGAGCATCGAAGGGCAGAAGGGACGCCACGCGTCGCGGAACTTCACGTCGCGATTCACGCGGTCGTTCATGCCCGGAATGGTGGGGTTCGCGAGAATGGAGCGGCCCCCCAAAGCGCGCGGACCCACTTCCATGCGTCCGTTGAACCACGCCACGACCTTGCCCTGCGCGAGCGCTTCGGCGGTTTTCTCACCGATGGAATCAGGACGCTCAAACTTCATACCGGTCGTGTTCGCGACCTTCTCGACCTCGGCAGAGGTATAGCCCGGGCCCCACTGCGCTGTGTTCATCGCGAAACGCGGATCCTCTCCGGATTGGACCGACGCGAGCATCGCCGCACCCAGTGCGGTCCCCGAGTCATGCGCGGCAGGCTGAACGAACAGCCCGTCGACCAGACCCGAAGCGCCGATGACTCCGGTCATCTTGCAGTTCATCGTGACGCCGCCGGCCACGCACAACTTTCGCGATCCGGTCTGATCGACCACGCGTTTCACCAGACGCAGCACCGCTTGCTCCAGGCGTTCCTGAGCCGCGAGTGCTATGTCCTTGTGGACCTGCGTGAACGGGTCTTTGGGAAAACGCGGCGCGCCAAGGAGCGTCGTGAGTTCATCGGCGAAGTGTTCGTTGGTCGAATGCTTCCCCAGAAGCGTGTAGCGCGGATCGACGCTGTAGAGGCCGTTCGCCTCGAAGCGGACGAGCTTCGCCATCTTGTCCCGCCATTCGGCCGACGGCTTGCCGTAGGGTGCAAGGCCCATGGTGAAGCCTTCTTCCTCGTACGCGCGGAAGCCTAGGAAGGACGTGACGGCAGCGTAGAACCAGCCGAGAGAGTCCGGAAACTCTACGTGGCCCTGATCCTGAATGGTCAATCCCTTGCCGGAGTAGAAGCTGGTGGAACGGTCTTCGCCGCTGCCGTCCACGATAAGGATCGAAGACTCTTCAAAGCCCGACGCATAGAACGTGCTCGCGGCGTGCGCGAGGTGATGATCGAAGAAGGCGAACTCCGGAATGCGACCGGTCAAGCCTTCTTCGCGAAGGGCCAGGGTGGTGCGACGAATGATCGCCTTGGGTTGCTGGTTCGCGATCTCCGCGAGAATCTGCACAACCGATCCGTCGCTCGCCGCGCCGAAATTCTTGAAGAACTGCTTCGTGAAGAACAACGGCATCTTGAAGCGGTACTTCTCGGCGTTCCAACCGACCGCGAATCGGTCGACCTGGTCAAGAGTGATACCCGCCTCGCGCAGACAGTAAGCGACGGCCTTGGAGGGAAAGCGCAGATTCGCGCCCTTGATCCGGACGAAGCGCTCTTCCTCGGCAAAAGCGATGAGCCTGCCGTCGCGCAGAAGGCAGGCACCGGGATTCTGGCCGAAGGCGGAAAGACCGACGATGATCATTTGAGAGAGACGGGGGGCTCGACGTGCTCCCGGCCTCCCGACCGCTTGATCGCAAGTTCCTGGGTCAGCGTGGCGACGCGATCCGACAGCACGGAAATCTGATGCAGCAGATACACGAGCAGCAGCAGAACGGCCGCGAGTCCGATCACGGCGACCGGCTCGGAGGGATAGAGCGAAAGCAGAAGGGCAAGGGCGAAAGCGCGCAGGATGGGGACGACGGCAAACGCCGTCACCAGAACGACGAGCGCCAGCAGCACAATGCCGTAGCCGACATAGAGACGTCCGCGACGCACCAGATCCAGAATCCATCCGCCGAGCAGCACAGCGGCGAGGAAGAGAATGAGACTGCCGAGGGTGGTCATGCGGCCTTCGGCTTGGAATAGCCCGCGTGCACGACGGCCAGCAGGACCATGAGCGCTGTCTTCATTGGATAGACCATCGCCTTAAACGGCGAATACATCGACACACCGGCGCGCCGCTCCTCGACCGTGATCGGGAACTCCGCGACCTTGAAGCCAAGACGGCTGAGGTAGACGATCGCCTCGGCATGGAAGTCGACGAGGTGCCAGCGCGCGAGGGGCTCGAAGACCGTGGCGCGGATCGCTTTCAGGCCCGAGGTCGTGTCGTAGACACGCTTGCCCGTGAAGACCAGGGTCAGCCACGAGAAAATCAACATGCCCAGCCGACGATCAAAGGGCGCACCGCTGTAGTCACGCGCGGCTACGAAGCGGGATCCCACGAGGCAATCGCCCTGCGAGCTCTGAAATTCGCGGAAGAGCGCCAGCACCTGCTCCGGCGCATGCTGCCCGTCCGCGTCCAGCGTGATCAAAGCATCGTAGTGGTGGCGGGCCGCATATTTGATGGCGGTTTGAATCGCGCGACCGTAACCGAGGTTGCACAGATGCTGCGCGGTGGTGACGCCCAGACCGTCCAGGATGTCCTGGGTGCGATCGAGCGACCCGTCGTTGATCACAAGCAGGTCGAACTCGGGCAGACTCTGACGCACCCGCGCTACCACTTCGGTGATGGTTGGAGCCTCGTTGAACGCCGGAATGGCGACGAGGACGCGATCTGCGCTCAACGGGCCGCCCCGACACGCGCCACATTCCCCGCGACCGCGTGCGCTTCCTCGGCCACTTCCGACATGTACCGCATTTCGTAGCCGTGGGACTTCACCAGATCGAACAGATCCGTGGTGATCGACACGCCCTTGTACTTGTTTCGGCCGTAGATGAAGCGCCAGAAAGGTGACAGCTCGGCGTACGAATCTTCCTCCACCACGAAGTCATGCAGGTGCGAGTCGAAGCAAATGACTTCGGGGAAACCAAAGACCGCGCGGATGGCCCGATAGAACGCGGGCCCCATCAGCTTCATGTACGAGGTCGAAAGGGTCAGACGCGCCGGGCTGACCGAGGTGAAAGGGATCTCGAGCATCCGGGTCTTCTCGTCAATGTCCCAGAAGTGGATCGTGCGCGGTGTCGCGAGATTGCGAATCGGATGTGGAAAGTACGACGCGAAGATGCTGGCGTCATACCGGAAGCCGAGAGCCGCAAGGCGCGCGATGCCTTCCCGCGTGATTCGGCCCTGGGGCGCTCGATAGCCGATCGGATGCCGCCCGAAGCGACGGAAGAACGCCTGACGGCCGAGCTCCAGCTCCTCCGCCGAATCGGGCTTCGAGGTGTCGTGGGAATAGCTGTGGAGTTCGAATTCCCACTTGAACTCCTCAAAGAGGTCGATGATCGCGGGGTAGCGCTCGATCACCTGCCCAACGACGTACGCCGTACCCCGCGCGCCCTTGTCTGAGAATGCCTGAAGCACCGGCCGAACGCGGTCGGGGCGTTCGAGAATCCGGTTACGGACTGTCGGAGTCAGCGAGGCGTAGTCGCTCTCCAAGTCCAGAGTGAAGGCAAAACTGCGAGGCAAGATGGGTCAATAGTAACGAAAGACAGAGCCCTTCCCCGGCCCTGCCGTCGTCACAGCTGCTCGAGGCGAGGCAGTCCATCGAGACCGCCCACCGCCAGGGTCGAACGAGCGCCGACCGTGTTTCCCAGGCGCAGAGTGCGCTTCGGCGTCAGGCCGCTCAGCAGGCCGGCCAGAAAACCGGCGTTGAATGCGTCCCCAGCACCTGTCGTGTCGACGGCGCGAACTTTGGGAGCCGGCTCTTCGATGACACCGCGAGAAGACATCCAGCGGCTGCCCTTGGGACCGATCTTCAAAATGGTGTTGCGTGCGTGTTCCTGCCAGAAGGACTCCGCTCGCGCGAGCGTGTTGCGCTTCGAATACAGGGTGGCTTCCGCTTCATTGATGAAGAGATAGTCGACTTCCGCGATCAGTTTCATCAGTTGCGGATCGCGGGCGAGATCGAGGTCGTAGCCAAAGTCGACGGAAACCAGCGTGCCGCGTTCGCGGAGTTTCTTGATCGCGCGAACAAGAGGCGGAATGTCGCGCGGGCAAAGCGCCAGATGGACCACGCGCGCCTCGGCTTTCTCAATCGCCGCCACGAACTTTGGACCAAGCAGGCGGTTCACGCCATCGAAGGTGGCGAAGGCCCGATCCTCGGGCGTTGAAAGAGCCGCGGTGATCGCGTGCTGCTCGTCGCGCTTCTTCAGGTTCGTGATCTGAACCCCTTCCGCACGGAGCCGCGCCACTGCACCGTCGCACAGGGCGCTGACGATGCGGGCCGACACACCCAGCCGCGCCGCCGCTACCGACGTGATCGTCGACCCGCCTCCGTAGGTCCGCACGAAGGACTTGCTTCGCAGTTCCTCGCCCAGCTTGGGCAGGCGTTCGAGGCCCGCGAAGATCAGATCCTCGAACGACTCCCCCACGCAAACCAGATCGGCAGTGCTCATCGGGT
>JBDTQB010000311.1:0-5604 GCA_039932395.1 Vicinamibacteria bacterium
TGGGCCAGCCCGGCAAGGGCATTCACGTGGGAAAGAGCCGCACCGGCGTGAAGGTGGCGACTCTCAATCTCTCCGGTCGGGTCTTCATGAACGGCTCGATCGACGATCCCTTCACCATCGGTAAAAGGCTGGCCGAGGAACTCCGCAAGGAGACGCCGGTTATTCTGGTGGACGTCCACGCGGAGACGAGTTCGGAGAAGACGGCGCTTGGATTCTTCCTCGATGGTCTCGCCTCCGTGGTCGTCGGCACCCACACGCATGTGCCGACGTGTGATCACCGCATCCTTCCCAAGGGTACGGCGTACTGCACGGATATCGGCATGACCGGCCCATACGACTCCGTCATCGGCGTCGAAAAGGACATCATCATCAAGCGTTTCGTGGACGGCCTGCCCGGCAAGTTCGAGACGGCCAAGGGCGATCCGCGTTTCGCCGCCGTGGTTGTGGCGATTGATGAAGATACCGGCCGCGCCGCCGCCATCGATCGGATGTTTCTCTCCGAGACGGAAGTGCTCTCGCTCTAAGTTCGGGCGATCTCTCCGGCATCCTGATCATGTCGAGCCGACGTCCACCCATTCCACCAAGGCCGCCTTCGCCCGGCGAGGCGCGCCCATTGCGCGAGCGTCTTCAGGCGACCCTGTTCGAACCGCCCAAACCCACGGCACTCGCGCCTGTTCCACCGCAAACGCCTCCCGCGCGACCGGTCCCTCGGGCGGAGTCCGTCGCTTCGATGGTTGCAACGTCGGCAGCGCGCCATCCGATCTCGATCTCCGAACTCACCGACCGTATGAGTCGGCAGCTCGCGCTGGGGTTCTCGTCCGTCTGCGTGATGGGCGAGATCTCGCAGGTCAGAACGGTGGCGAGCGGGCACACCTACTTCACTCTGAAGGATTCCGGAGCCACTCTCGATGCGATGGTGTGGGCTGATCGGCGCGAAGGCCTCGCCGTCGAGCCCAAGCTGGGCATGCGTGTCGTCGCAGTTGGCGCGATCCGGGTCTTCGCGGCCAGCGGTCGCTACTCACTTCACGTGGACGTTCTGGAGGCGGTGGGTGCGGGCGATCTTCAACGCGCGCTCGACGCCTTGAAGGCGCGCCTGCTCGCGGAAGGTCTGTTCGCCGACACCCGCAAACGTCCGCTGCCCATGATCCTTCGTACCGTGGGTGTCGTGACGTCGGCGACGGGCGCGGTGCGGCATGACATCGAGCGCACCTTGTGGAGAGGGCAGGCGCGTTTGCGCGTTGTGCTGTCCCCGTCGCGCGTTCAAGGGGAAGGCGCTGCGCTGGAGATCGCCACCGCCATCGGGCTTCTCGCCGAGCGCGCGGATATCGACGTCATCATCGTCGCCCGTGGCGGCGGCAGCGCGGAAGAACTATGGCCTTTCAACGACGAAGGCGTCGCCCGCGCGATTGCGGCCTCTCGGCCGCCCGTGATCTCGGCGGTGGGTCACGAGACAGACTTCACGATCGCAGATCTTGTCGCCGACATCCGCGCCTCCACCCCTTCTGTCGCGGCCGCTCTTCTCGTGGACATTCAGCGTAAGGCGGGCGAGCGTGTGGACGCCGCCCGCCGCGCACTTCATCACGTCATGGACCAGCGTCGCGATCAGTGGCGCCGTCGTCTCGACGCGGTGTCGACCCATCGCGTGATGGAGCGCGAGCGCACGAAACTGGAGCGCCTCCGAAATCGTCTCGGGGCGGCCTTCGCGCG
The DNA here is from genome assembly GCA_039932395.1 of Vicinamibacteria bacterium. Classification (GTDB taxonomy): domain Bacteria; phylum Acidobacteriota; class Vicinamibacteria; order Fen-336; family JAGNNV01; genus JAGNNV01. Next base: position 1,708 of record JBDTQB010000311.1, read on the forward strand.
GATGCAAGGCGCGGGCGACCGACGCCAGGCCGCTCGCATCGCGAAGTTCCGAGATCTGGCAACCCGCTGCGAAGCGCAGGCTCCGCGCCAGACCTTCGATCGAGCCCATGCGCGGGTCGATCGCGCCGTGCGCGCCATGGGCGTTTTGATGACGGCTCAAATCGCGGGCAAGAAAACGCGCGCCAACAGGGCGTTCGATTCTCGCGGCCTGCAGGATGCGCCGGCACGACTCGCCCGTGTGTCCCAGCGTTTCAACACGGGCCTGCGTCGTCTCACCGAGTCGGTCCGGCCAGCCGTCGATCGACGCGCGTCGGACTTCAGAAATCTGATCTCTCAGTTGGACGCTCTCTCGCCGCTGGCCGTCTTGAGCCGTGGCTACGCTCTGGCTACCACGGTCGAAGGGCGTATTCTGCTCGCTGCTAAAGACGTGGAAGTGGGCCAAAAGATCGCGGTCCGCTGGTCCGACGGACGCGTCGAGGCAACAGTCACCAAACGGGACGAGGAGGCGTAGAGGAAAGTGGCGGCAGACGAACAGGCCAGGGAATCTTTCGAGACAGCGCTTTCGCGCCTCGAGCAGATCGTCGGTTCTCTTGAGAAGGGCGACCTCTCGCTGGAGGACTCACTGAAGCTCTATGAAGAGGGCATCGCGCGCGCCCGCTTCTGCCAGGAACGTCTCGAAGAGGCGGAGTCGAAGATCGAAGTGCTGTCCCAGGATGCGCGTCGCGTTCTCGACCGCGCGGCGAAAGTCGAGCCTCCTCGCTGACCGATCGACCGGAGACCCGCTTGGATCCGACTATCGACGAGTTGAGGGCGCAGGCCGAGGCCGGCCTCGACCAGTTTCTTCCCGCGGATTCCATCTGGCCCGAGCGCGTGCACGCGGCCATGCGCTACAGCGTGTTCGCGGGGGGGAAGCGCATCCGCCCCGTCCTTTCGCTCGCCGCCGCCCATGCGATTGGAGGGGAGCTGGGACGCGAGCGTGCTCTGCGCTTCGCATGCGCGGTTGAGCTTGTCCACACGTTCTCTCTCATTCATGATGACCTCCCGTCCATGGACGACGATGATCTGCGTCGGGGTCGGCCCACCTGCCACAAGGCTTTCGACGAAGCGACTGCCATTCTTGCCGGCGATGCTTTGCACACGCTCGCGTTTGAGACCATTTCCGCCGCACCCGATCCAGACGGACGCAGCGGTCTGGTGTTGAACGCGGTGACCTTGCTGGCCCGCGCATGCGGAACGGCCGGCCTGATCGGCGGCCAGATGGACGACCTCAAGTACGAAGGGGTCCCTGCGACGCCTACCGATCTCGAACGCATTCACCGCACGAAGACGGGCGCGCTGATCGTCGCGACCGTCGTGGGTGGAGGTTTGCTCGCGGGCGCTCGCCCGGATCAACTCAAGGCCCTTCAGGCCTACGCCGATCCTATTGGCCTCGCCTTCCAGATTGTGGACGACATCCTGGACGTGAGCGGCGACGCGGCGTCGCTCGGCAAAACTCCGGGCAAGGATGTCCGCTCGGGCAAGGCGACGTGGGTGGCGCTTCACGGCCTCGAAGCCTCGCGTCTGCGGGCCCAACAGCTCCACGACAAGGCGATCGAGGGCTTGGAAGGCTTCGGCGCCGAGGCCGACCTCCTCCGCATCCTGGCCTCGCGCATCATCAACCGCGCTTCCTGAGTGGTCACCCGCCGCCGACTGGACCTGGAAATCGTGCGTCGTGGCCTAGCACCTTCGCGTGAACGCGCGCAGGCTCTGATCTTCGCGGGTCGGGTCCGGGTGGCGTTGGTCGAACGCCCGAAGCCGGGCGCCCAGGTGACCGAGGAAACGGAAATCGACGTGGACGGGGAAGAGGCCTGGGTTTCGCGCGGCGCCCTCAAGCTCGTGGGCGCGTTCGATGCCTTCAAGACGTCCTGCGAAGGACGCGTCTGTATCGATATTGGAAGCTCGACCGGCGGCTTCACGGAAGTGATGCTGTCGCGCGGCGCCTCGCGGGTCTACGCCTTCGACAGCGGTGTTGGTCAGCTTCATGAACGCCTGCGGCAGGATCCACGGGTCATCCTGAGTGAGCGCACGAACGCTCGCCATCTGGAGGTTGGCGCGATTCCGGAAAAGCCCACCCTCGCCACGATGGACGTGTCCTTCATTTCCGTTTTGAAGATCATTCCAGCGCTGCGTCGTTTGCTCGCTGATGACGCGGAGCTTGTCTTCCTGGTGAAGCCACAGTTCGAAGCGGGCCGCGCGGAAGTGGGAAGCGGCGGCATCGTCCGCGATCCCGCCGTGCATGGGCGGGTGATGTTGAGCGTGGCTCAGGGGGCCGAGACACTCGGACTGGACGTGCGCGCCGCCTGCCGCTCCGCCATTGACGGCACCGGAGGAAATCGCGAGTTCTTTCTGCACGCGTTCAATCCTCACGGTTTGGTTCTGACATGATCGTGCGGCCTCTCCAAAACAAACATGACCGACATCGCCCCCCCGGACACTGAATGATCAGAATCGGACTGTTCACACGAAACGATCTTCCTGAGACCGATCCCACTCGCCTCCGCGTCGTACGCACGCTGCAGGGGTTGGGCGTCGAGATCGTGACCGAGGAGATGACGGCGCGCCACCCGGACGCTTCGTCTGCTTCCATCGACGCCGTGGTGGTTCTCGGGGGTGACGGCACGCTGCTGCGCGCGGTACAGCACGTGAAGGCCGAGGAAACGCCGGTTCTGGGAGTCAACCTGGGTTCACTGGGCTTCCTCACCGAGATCACCTCCGAGGAAGTGGAGGAAGCTCTCACGTCGTTGGTGAGCGGCAACTATGCGTTCTCCTGGCGATCCCTCCTGACGGCGACTCTCGTTCGTGGCGAAGAAACTCTGCGTCATGAGGGTCTGAACGATGTGACCATCGCGAAGGCGGCCACCGTCTCGCGCATCGTAGAGTTCACCGTTTCGGTCGGCGATCGCTTTGTCTCCGACTTCCGCGCCGATGGCTTGATCGTGTCGTCGCCCACCGGCTCAACCGCCTACAACCTCGCGGCGGGAGGACCGATCCTGCATCCCTCGCTGGATGCGGTGGTTCTCACTCCGATTTGTCCCCACATGCTTTCCAATCGTCCGGTGGTGATTCCGGCGAACTCTCCGGTCAGGATCCGCGTTCGTTCGTCGGCCACGCCGGTCCATGTGACCGTCGATGGTCAGTGGAGTCGGGAAGTCACCGACGCGGATGAGTTGATCGTCAGCCGTGGGCGTCGCCGACTCAAACTCGTGACCTCAGCGTCTCGAGACTACTTCGAAGTTTTGCGCACCAAGCTCAAGTGGGGCGAGGCGCCAAGACTTCGGCGCTGACCGTCACTGCGGCTCGGGCGCACTGCGCAGCTCGATCCGCGCGAGTCTCAGTTCACCCGTGGCACTTCGAATGAAAACGTCGTCTCCGGCATGAAGCGCCACGGCGACAGACGAATCGAAATCGCCATCCGCGGACAGGGTGTCGAAGCCTGCGGCGGTCTCAACGCGTGCGGTGCCGTGAAGGACGCCGATCAGACGGAGGTTGAACATCCCGGCGGACAGAGCGCGGAAGGCGAGCGCATCGGCTGGGTGTTGGAGAACGATTCGGCCGGATGAGACGCGGGCCGCGCGTTCCATCCGCAGGTCGCGGAAGAGCGGCTCGCCGGTCGCGCGCATTCCGTCTTCCACGGCTTCAATGATGGAACCCTGCGGGCCAAAAGGCACGAATCGACGAACCTGCAGCCGGACCCTTCGCGCCTCGATATCTGGAATTCCCTGAAGAACCACTCCCTCGCGGAGGGCGAACGCCAGAGGCGAATCCGTCCACGACCACAACGCGGCATCGAACGCGCGCCCTCGTTGATGAAGGCGTTCCCACCTGTAGTCGTAGGTCCATCCCCCGATCAGCTGAACC
>JBDTQB010000312.1:0-5603 GCA_039932395.1 Vicinamibacteria bacterium
AGGTGAAGGGAACGTCCGGGTGCTTTGGCCGGAGCGTCCGTCGACAGAGGCGCGGGACCGGGCAACGACCACTCCGCCCTTCGACCCTTCGACTTTGAAGCCAACGGACAGTTGCTCGACCGCCCTTCGGCGACGAAGCCGAGGGACTCCCGCTCAGAGCGAGCGACCTGAACGGACTTCCGCTTGGGGGCCATGCCGTGGCTTCCTTCATCTCGGCATGGCGGATCGGGCGGCGGAGGGGTACAGTTCGCGGCCATGCAGAGATCCACGATGTTTCGGGCCGAATCTCTTGAGATGGTGATGGTGTCTTGAAGAAGATCCCGCTCTACATCCGCGTTTTGATTGGCGTTCTGCTTGGCACGGCGTGCGGCCTGTTGTTCGGCGACGGCCCGATTCTTTTCAACGTCACGAACCAGGACCTTGGTGCACTCGGTCTCCTCGTCATCCGATTGCTGCGCGCGCTCGCCGTACCGCTCATCTTCTTTGGCGTCGTCGATGCCTTCGTGCGCACCGAGATCTCCGGCCGTCAGGGATTGAAGCTGGTCGCGATTTGCGTCTTCAATGTGGGCATCGCTTTTCTGATTGGCATGACGCTGATCAACACCTTCAAGCCGGGCGAGGCCTGGAAGGATCGCCTGGCCGACATCGAGGCGGCGGAGAAGGGACCTGCGCGCAAGGCTCCCGAAGGCACCAGCCTCGATCCGATGAAAAATCTCAGCGGCTACGTCCCCGCCAATCTCGTCGATCCGTTTCAGAAGGACAATGGCAACGTCATCAGCGTGGTCTTCCTCGCCATCCTGATTGGCATCTCGCTGCGACGCCTCATCGCGCGTGATGGTCAGGACTCCGCGGTCTTTCGTCTCGCGGAACTCGCGGGAGCGGGCTTCGAGGCGCTCGTGGCCGTGCTCGCCATGGTGGTTCAAGCGATTCCATTCGCCGTCTTCGGCGTGCTGGCGCAGGTGATCGGCAAAGACGGCACCAAGATCTTCGGCGACCTCGGCGTCTACGTGGTGGCGATGGTGTCCGGCCTGCTGCTTCACGCGCTCGGCTACTACGTCATCGCGGCGTGGCTCATCGGACGCCGTTCCCCCAAGGTCTATTTGGGCGAAGGTGCCTCGGCCATCTTCTCGGGCATGTCGATGAACTCCTCGCTGGCCACGGTTCCTCTGACCTTACAAAGCCTCAAGCGCATGAACATCTCGGATGCTTCGTCGCGGCTGTCCGCCTGCGTCGGCACCAACCTCAACAACGACGGCATCGTTCTGTATGACGCCATGGCCGCGCTCTTCTTGTCTCAGGCCCTTGGCTACCACCTGACCTTCTCGCAGCAGGTGATGGTCGCGCTCGCTTCGCTCATGGCGGGCATCGGCATCTCGGGCATCCCAGACGCCGGGCTGATCGTTCTGCCTCTCGTCCTCGCCACGGTTGGACTGCCGGAAGCGGTGATCGTCGGTGTGATTCCCGTGCTCTTCTCCGTCGACTGGCTGATTGGACGCGTCCGCTCCGGCGTCAATGTGATGAGCGACATGCTGGTTGCGATCCTGCTGGATCGCTTTCCCGACAAGAAGGCCGCTTAAGCGGCGAGTGCGGTCAGCGCTTTGATGCCGCGGCGCATCGAAAACCAGAAGACACCCAGGCTCAAGCCGAGAGCCGAAAGAATGCCGACCGCCATCATCATCTGCCGCGGCCCGGGAATCGGCCGGCCGCGGAAATCGTAGAACAAGAAGATCGAGGTTGGCCACGCAAGCAGCGCGATCTCGATGCAAATGAAAGCCACCGCGCTCACCATGAACATGACGCCCCCGTAGGAACCCGCGATCTGGTTGACGTTCTCCGCTCCGAAGCGCGGGTACTGAGCGCCAAGACCCGCCGCCAGCCCGACCAGAGCGAGCGACATGAAGACGATCGCCACCGCAGTCAGGACCTTCAGGAAAGGATGTACGCCAAGCATCTGATTCGCAGCGATGGTCAGGAAGGTCGCGAAGAAAACGATAGGCACGAAGCCGGTGGTGAACTTCGACCACAGGAACGCGCTCATCGACACCGGTGATTTGCGGACGATCCAGAAGGAGGTGCCTTCCATCGACACCGCGGGGAAGACGAAACGCACCGCCACGGAGGAGAGGACGAACGAAGCCATCGCGAGATTGACGAAGGCGTAGGCGTTGCGAAGAACCTTGCCCATGTAGGGCACCCGGTCGAGGTCGAGCACGGTGAAGTTATAGAGATAGACCGCGACCAGCGCCACGAGCAGCAGCAACTGCGACCACTGCGTCGAGTCGCGCATGAACATCTTCACGTCCTTGAGGAGCAGCGCGCGCGAGGAGGTCGACAAAGGCAGCCACGACGCGAAGGTGTCTATGAAGGCGAGCTTCGAGAAACGCGCTTTGCGCGCTTCCTGGGATTTGCTGAAGCCTTCGAAGTAAAGCGCTCCGAAGGCCATGCGCGCGATCAGGGTGGAGGCGAGTGCCGTCGACCACAACGCGAGGAGGTAGAGCCAGCCGATGCGATTCAGCAAGGGCGCGAACGTCGCTTCTCCCGCCCAGAAGGAGGGCAGAAGGGGCGTGATCGGCGACTGTAAGGTCGCGAAGAAGGCGGTGATGTCGGGCAGGGAGCGGACGGACAGAAGCCGCTCGGGCCGGATGAACCGCAGCAGCATCACGATGGCGACCGCGAACAGCAGACCGGTCAGCATCAGGATGTCGCGCGCGCGCTTGGCCGGGAAAACGTTCACCAGCATCAACGTCACGATGCAGCCGAAAGCCACGGGAATGACCACGAATGGCGTCATCACCAGGGGCACCGTGAGGTAGTAGGAGAGGGGTGCGCAGCGGGCGAGTCCAATGCCGAGCAGCACGGGCGTCAGGAACGCAAGCACCATCCAGGATGACTGGATCAGGGTGCGCGCGTAGCGCGAGTAGAAGAGGCGCGTCTGCGGGATGGGCGCCGCGATCAGCAGCTTCAAGTCGTCCGAGAGGAAGAAGGTCGAGAGCGACGTCACGAGCGCCGAGAAGGCAAGAAACGAGAGGAAGGTCAGAAAAAGCCACGAGATGCCGAGTCGAAGCAGGTATTCGCCGAGTTCTTCGTAGTCGCTGAGCTGCCAGGTCAGCCAGAACGAAACCGCGAACAGCGTGAACGCGACTCCGATGGCGATGGCGCCAAACACGACCGCGCGGATTCCGTCGCCTTTCTCCCGACGCTTGGCCCGGTTGGCGCTGCCGAGGAACGTGGGCAGAAGAAGGTATGGAAAGCCCTTCGTGAAACCGGTCAATGCGGTCGGGGTCATGCGAGGGCGATTCTACGTGGCGCTGCTGATAGTCTCGTTGGGATCACATGACTGAAGAGAAAGCGCCCGCCCCCACGTCTGCCCCCGCCGAAAACCAACGTCCGATCGAGGACGGCATCGTGCTCGACCTCAAGGACCGGCTGACCTACGCGGGCTATCTGCGTCTCGACAAGGTCCTGGACGCGCAACAGCCGCTGTCGAATCCAGTTCATCACGACGAGATGCTCTTCATCGTTCAGCATCAGACGTCGGAACTGTGGATGAAGCTGATGATCCACGAGCTGACTTCGGCGATTGAACACCTGCGCGCCGACGAACTGTCGCCGTGCTTCAAGATTCTGTCGCGCGTGAAGCAGATCCAGATGCAACTGTTTAACCAGTGGGCGGTGCTGGAGACGCTGACGCCATCTGAGTATCTGGAGTTCCGTTCGGTGCTTGGCCCCGCGTCCGGTTTTCAGTCGGCGCAGTATCGGACGATTGAGTTTCTGCTTGGCAATAAGCATCCCGGGATGATCGAGGCGCATCGCCATGACGCTCCCACCTACGCGGCGTTGACGGCCGTCCTACAAGCGCCCAGCCTCTATGACGAGTTCCTCGCACATCTGGCTCGTCGCGGTTTCGACATTCCGAAGGACTTGCTGACCCGCGACAAGACCCTTCCGCACAAGCGCGATCCGCGTCTGCTGCCGACCTTCGTTGAGATCTACGAGAACCCCGAGAAGCACTGGGCCGCGTATGAGATGTGCGAGAAGCTCGTCGACGTCGAGGAGTACTTCCAGCTTTGGCGCTTCCGCCATATGAAGACGGTGGAGCGCATCATCGGCTTCCGAAAAGGCACTGGCGGTTCATCCGGTGTCGGCTTCCTGCAGAAAGCTCTGGAGCTGACTTTCTTCCCTGAACTTCTGGACGTTCGAACAGAACTCAAGCAGCGCCCATGACTCCGCCGAAACGCAAAGTTGTTCCGCGCCGACTCAGGTTTCAGACCCAGAAGTCGATGGATGAAGCCGTTGCGGCGGGCGGTGGCGAACCGACTCTTGTGGCCGAGGCCTCACGCTCGGCGCCTCGGATTGACGCGGCAGCATCGCAATGGAAAGCGGACGTGGCGAGAGCGGGAAGCGCTTGGCCAGAGTTGACCGTCGCCGACCTCAGCATCCTGGAGAGCCGCGAGAGATCGCTCTTGAGCCTGCTCCAAACCCGATACGGCATTTCGGAAGCGGAGGCAGATCGCCAGATCACCAGTTTCGCGGCCGACCGGCAAACCGCGACCCTTTGGGCAGGAGACCGGGAGTCCCGATCTCCCGGTCCCCATCAGCTCGCTCCCATGCGCCCGCCTGCCGGAGCGTCTCCCGAAGCGTCTCCGACCGATCCTTTGACGCCGTTGGACTGAGGCCTAGCGGGCCAACGCGGCCTTGATTTTCGCCAGGTGGTGATAGCTGTGCCGCACGGCGTGGTCTTCGAGCATGAACTGGCAGGTCAGCGGCGCATCGGCATAGAGCGAGATCGTTCCACCCTGAGTCAGTTCAGAGTCGCTGAGCGCACGGACGGCCCTGGACGCGGCCGTGCTGTTAGTCCGAAGGAGTTCCAGAGTTTCTTTCTTGGTCACGCTGCCATTCTTCGATGCGTGATCCGCGTTCATCTGATGGATCCCTTCCCACGTGACGCCCACGATGGGGTTGCCCGCCGCCAGCGCTTGCGCGAGTTGGATTTCGATGGGATAGACACTCGCGACGTGATGCACCATCACTCCCACGGTGCGACCGTCCTTGGGCACACGCGTTGCCCACTCAGCTTCGGACAGGGTGCTCGCGAACACGGCCAGAGCATCGGCGCCCTGATCCAGACGATCGGCGAGGGCCTGGCAGAGGGGATTCACGGAGCTGAGAGGACTGGTTGAAAACTTCAATGCTGCGGTCGACATAAAATAGCCTTTCGATATCTGGCGCGCGTAGGTGCGCATCAGACGTCGTAACTTAGGAGAGGTCTAACCCAAGAGCCATGCGCGAGCGTCTGATTCACCTTGCTTCGCGTCTGGATTTGGCGCCGACCTGCTCGTTCGTCCGAATGACCTGCTGCAACGTCCGAAGTCACGGAGGCCTCGCGTGACCGGAGACGTGCTTTCGGACGTCCTGCGAGCGGTGCGCCTGACCGGCGCCGTCTACTTCGACAACGACCTCAGCACTCCCTGGGTGGCCGAAACCCCTCCTTCGAGCGAGATCGCGTCGCGGGTGATGCCCGGTGCGCAGCGGGTGATCGAGTACCACCTCATCGCCCGCGGCTCGTGCTGGGGCAACGCGGTGGGACAGGAGCCTGTGCGCCT
>JBDTQB010000313.1:0-5598 GCA_039932395.1 Vicinamibacteria bacterium
CTGCTCGACTTGCGGGGGCGACCACGTACAATACGCGTGGCGCTTCCTTCATCGGGTGATCCGTTGGGGCCTGGAACGCCGGTTGGGCCAATGCAGGCGGCCGCACCGCTCCTCACATCCGCTGAATCCAAGACGGACCGCGTCGTTTGGCGGGTCTCGACCACTTCCTTACCAAGAGAGAAACCTTGAAAGCTGAACTCACCTCCGAAAACTCCGTTCGCAAGGCGATCGACTTCGAAGTCGACAAGGAAGTCGTCACCAAGGAGATCGACAAGCGCGCCAAGAGCATCGCGCGCAAGGCGCAGATCCCCGGGTTCCGTCCGGGCAAGGTTCCCCTCGCGGTGGTGAAGCGCCAGTTCAAGGCGGATGTCGAGCAGGACGCCGTGGAAGCGATCGCGAACGATGTGCTGCCCAAAGAACTCGAAGCCCACAAGCTCAAGCCCCTCGCGGCGCCCAAGCTCGAGAAGGTCGAACTCGCTCCGGATCAGTCGCTGAAATTCCGCATCGTCTTCGACGTCCTTCCTGAAGTGGCGATCCCAACCTTCCGCGGCATCGAAGTCAGCGTGAAGCGCCAGAACGCGACCCCCGAAATGATCGACACCGAGATCGATCGCCTCCGTGAGCGTGGCGCTCGTTTCGAACCTGTCGAAGGCCGCGCGGCGCAGACCGGCGACTTCGTCGAAGTCGACATCGAAGTGACCGACCATGCAAGCGGCGAAGCGCGTAAGCGCGAAGAAACGCTCATCGAGATCGGCCACAAGGGCAACCACGAAGAGCTGAACAAGGCCCTCGAAGGCGCCAACCCGGGCGACATCAAGGACGCTCGCGCCCTTGAGCACGAAACCGAGGATCCAAACTCCCCCGTCGTGCGCACGGTCGACTACCACGTCGTCGTCCGCAACATCAAGGTCAAGGCCCTGCCCGCGAAAGACGACGAGTTCGCCAAAGACCTCGACTTCGACTCCTACGCCGCACTCGAAGGCAACGTCAAGGAACGCATCGAGAGCACGCTGAAGCACAATGAGGACGTCCAGATCGAAGACGCCGTGCTCAACAAGCTGGCCGACCTCGCCACTTTCGACATCCCGCAGAGCCTGGTCGACGAACAAGTGGAAGCGCGCACCCGCCGCTTCGCCGAGAACCTTCAGCAGCAGGGCATCGACCTCCAAAAGGTCAACCTCGACTGGAACAAGGTCGGCGAAGAGCAGCGCGAAGGATCCGAGAAGCAGGTGAAGCTCGAGATCCTGCTTGACGCCATCGGAAAGGCCGAGAAGATCGAAGCCACCGAAGAGGACATCAAGGAACAGGTCAAGCGCATGGCCGCCCGTGCTCGCACCAGCGAAGCCGCGATCGCCGGTCGCTTGTCAGAAGATCAGATGGCCCGCCTGGCGGCTCAGGCGAGGGACCGCCGCATTATTGACATGATTAAGGCCGCTGCTAGAGTCAATTTCGAATGACCCCAACCCACGCCATGCTCGTGCCTATGGTGGTCGAACAGACCGCCCGCGGCGAGCGCGCCTACGACATTTTCTCGCGCCTGCTCAAAGACAACATCATCTTCATCGGGACGCCGATCGACGACCAGGTTGCGAACCTGATCATCGCGCAGCTGCTGTTCCTCGAGGCGGAAGATCCTGAGAAGGACATCCACCTCTACATCAACAGCCCCGGTGGCGTGGTCACGGCCGGTATGGCGATCTACGACACCATGCAGCTGATCAAGCCGGACATCCAGACCATCTGCGTGGGTCAGGCGGCATCGTTCGGCGCGGTTCTTCTGGCCGCCGGCACCAAGGGCAAGCGTTGTGCGCTTCCCAACGCCCGCATCCTGATCCATCAGCCGCTCGGCGGCGCTCAGGGACAGGCCTCCGACATCGCCATTCAGGCGAAGGAAATCCTTCGTATGAAGGACGTCCTGAGCGCCATCCTGGCCAACCACTGTGGCCAGCCGGTGGAAAAGATCGCGGCCGATACCGATCGCGACTTCATCATGGACGCGAGGCAGGCCGTCGACTACGGGATCATCGACCAGGTGATTTCGAAGCGGGAACTGCCAAAGAGCTAAGTCCGAGGCGCCAAGCATGACCTCCATCAAAAAGAACGACGGCGAGACTCTGCGTTGCTCCTTTTGCAACAAAGACCAGGGTGACGTCCGCAAGCTGATCGCCGGGCCGACCGTCTTCATCTGCGACGAATGCGTCGAAGTCTGCAACGACATCATCGCCGACGACAAGAAGACCCCGACGCCGAAGGCGAAGGGCAATCTCGCGGCGCCCCACGAGGTCAAGAAGTTCCTTGATGACTACGTCATCGGCCAGGACACCGCGAAAAAGAAGCTTGCGGTGGCGGTTCACAACCACTACAAGCGTCTCCAGATCTCGAAGCAGAAGATCCGCGGCGACGTCGAACTCCAGAAGGCCAACATCCTTCTCGTGGGTCCGACCGGAACCGGCAAGACCCTGCTCGCTCAAACCCTCGCACGCATGCTCGCCGTGCCTTTCGCGATGGTCGACGCCACCACTCTGACCGAAGCCGGTTACGTCGGCGAAGATGTCGAGAACATCATTCTCAAGCTGCTCCAGGCGGCCGGCGGCGACATCGAAAAGTGCCAGGAAGGCATCATCTACATCGACGAGATCGACAAGATCTCGCGCAAGGATGAGAACCCGTCCATCACACGCGACGTGTCGGGCGAAGGCGTGCAGCAGGCGCTCCTCAAGATCCTCGAAGGCACCGTCGCGAATGTTCCTCCGCAAGGTGGACGCAAGCATCCGCACCAGGAGTTCTACCAGGTCGACACCAGCAACATCCTGTTCATCTGCGGTGGCGCGTTCGTCGGTCTCGACAAGGTGGTTGAACGCCGTATCGGGCGCAAGACACTCGGTTTCCGAACCGGTCAAAAGGCCGAGCAGGAAGCCAAAAGTGTGGAAAAGCAGGCCTTGCTCCAGAGGGTGCTCCCCCAGGACCTCATCAAGTACGGCCTGATCCCCGAGTTCATCGGACGCCTCCCGGTGGTCGCGACCCTGCATGACCTTGACCAGCGCGCGCTCATCGACATCCTGACCACGCCGCGCAACGCGATCATCAAGCAGTACCAGCGCATGTTCGAGTACGAAGGCGTGAAGCTGCGCTTCACCGACGACGCGCTGATGGCCATCGCCGACCTCGCCATCGAACGCAAGATCGGCGCGCGCGGCCTGCGTATGATTCTCGAAGACCTCATGCTGGATCTCATGTATGACCTCCCTTCCCTCAAGAAGGTCAAGGAATGCGTGATCACCCGCGAAGTCGTCGTGTCGGGCGAAAAGCCGATCATGGTGATCGAAAAGGCGGGCTAAACGCTCGAACGCCGCTTAGCCGACGCACCGAAGCACCGGCTCAAGCCCCAAAGACATCCGTAACGCACCCCATTCTCCCAAGTCCACGGGCGCGCACAGGACCCAAGACCAGAAGGACGCTCCGCCCCCATGCCTCCATCCCATAAGCCCGCTCCCGACGCGCCGGAGGCCCTGCCTACCGTTCCGCTGCGCGACGTCGTCGTGTTCCCGCACATGATGATGACCTTCGTCATCGGGCGCAAGCCGTCGATCCTGGCCCTCGAACACGCTCTGCAGCGCTCCAAGCGCCTCTTCCTCACCGCCCAGCTCGATCCCAAGCGCGACTCTCCGTCTCCGCGCGAAGTTCATGCCTACGGCACGATCTGCCAGATCGTGCAGAGCCTCCGTCTGCCTGATGGCAACCTCCGCGTGCTGGTCGAAGGCGTGGATCGTGGCCAGGCTCTTGAGTTCGGTGAAGAGAGCGGCTTCATGAAGGCGCTTGTTCGCCCACTGCCGCGTCAGGCTCCCGAAGCCGACATCGATCCGATTGTTCGTCGGGTGGTCGAGCTGTTTGATCGCTACGTGAAGATGTCGAATCACCTTCACTACGACGCCATGCTCGCCGCGGTGCGCGTTCAGGATCCCGGCAAGCTGGCCGACACCGTTGCTTCGCACCTCGTGCTTCCCACTGAGGAGAAGCAGAGTTTGTTGGAGATGCCTTCCCCATCCGCGCGTCTCCTTCGTCTGACCCAGGCGCTGGAAGTGGAAGTCGAGCGTCTCGAAACCGAGAAGCGCGAAGGACGCACTCCCAAGGGTGCCCGCGCCCAGAAGGAGCACTACCTCTCCGAGAAGATGAAGACGCTTCAGAAAGAGCGCCAGAAGGAAGAACGTCCGAGCGAGTTCGAGGAACTCAAGGAGCGCATCGAGAAGGCGAAGATGAGCAAGGAAGCGCTCGAAAAGGCCCGCCAGGAACTCAAGCGCCTCGAAGGCATGCCGCCGATGTCCGCGGAAGCCACGGTCTCCCGTAACTACCTCGAGTGGCTGGTCGCCATGCCCTGGCGCCGGAAGGCCAAGGAGACACGCGATATCAAGGCAGCCGAGACGATCCTCAACGAGGATCACTACGGGCTCGAGAAGATCAAGGAACGGATCCTCGAGTTCCTCGCCGTCCGTCAGCTCGTGGACGAGCCGAAGGGTCCGATCCTTTGCTTCGTTGGTCCTCCCGGCGTGGGCAAGACGTCGCTCGCCCGCTCCATCGCCCGCTGCACTGGCCGTCCCTACGTCCGCTTCTCCCTTGGGGGCGTGCGTGACGAGGCCGAGATCCGCGGCCATCGACGCACCTATATCGGCGCTCTGCCCGGCCAGATCGTCAAGCTGATGCGCAAGGCGGCGACACGTAATCCTGTGTTCCTGCTCGACGAAGTCGACAAGATGACCTACGACTTCCGTGGCGATCCGTCGTCCGCGCTGCTCGAGGTGCTCGACCCCGAACAGAACAAGAACTTCGCCGACCACTACCTCGACGTCGACTTCGACCTGTCATCGGTCTTCTTCATCGCCACCGCCAACAACCTTCACGGGATTCCCCACGCCCTGCAGGATCGCCTCGAGATCGTTCGCCTCGCCGGCTACACCGAAGTCGAGAAGATCGAGATCGCCAAGCGCCACCTTGTGCCCAAGCAGCTCGAACAGAACGGCCTGAAGCTCACCAACCTCGAAATCCCCGACGAAGCGCTGCGCACGGTGATTCGCCGCTACACGCGCGAAGCCGGCGTCCGCAGTCTCGAACGCGAGATCGGGAGCCTCGCCCGGAAGATCGCGCGTCGCGTGGTCGAACGTGGAGCCGACTACAAAATCGCGCTCGCCGAAAGCGATGTCTTCGAGTTGCTCGGCATCCCGCGCTTCCGCGATCCGCAGGCTGAGGTTCGCAACGAAATCGGCCTCGCCATGGGTCTGGCCTGGACCGAAGTCGGCGGCGAAACCCTGCCCATCGAAGTCACTCTGATGCCCGGCCGTGGAGCTTTAACCCTCACCGGCAAGCTCGGCGACGTCATGCAGGAAAGCGCCCGGGCGGCTCTGTCCTACGTCCGCGCTCACGCGGTCGACCTGCACATCGACACCGCCTTTTATCGCAAGGTCGACATCCACATCCACGTGCCTGAAGGCGCCATCCCCAAAGACGGGCCGTCCGCCGGCATCACCATTGCCACCGCACTCGTCTCAGCCTTGCAGGGCGCGCCCGTTCGTCGCGACATCTGCATGACCGGCGAGATCACGCTGC
>JBDTQB010000314.1:0-5576 GCA_039932395.1 Vicinamibacteria bacterium
CGGCAGCGGGGGAGCCGCAAAGCGGGCAGAACCGGGCGCTCTCGGCGAGCACGGCTTGACAGGACGCGCAGGCTTTCACGAGTCTCCTTAATCCCGGCAGTGTACGCTCACGCTCACCGCGCTGTCCGATCCGTTTTAGATCCAATTGGAGCGGCTATAGTCCGCTCACACAGTTTCTATTCGGGGAATTTCATCATGAAGATCATGAACCTGGCTCGCTTGACGTTTGGCATGACGGTGCTGGTCGCGGCTCCGGCCATGGCACAGTCGGTGCCGGCCAAGGGCCCGCGCTATGGCACTTTCGGCGTCGACACGACGACGAAGAGCGCCGCGGTGAAACCCGGCGACGATTTTTGGACCTATGCCAATGGCGGCTGGGACGCTCGCACCGAGATCGCGGCCGACCGCGCCTCGGCTGGCTACGGCGTCAAGCTGACCGACGAAGCCGAAGTGAACGTCCGCGCGATCCTCGATGAAATGGCTCGCAATCCCGCGAAGTACGGTGCGAAGGGCAAGCAGCTCGGCGACTTCTACGCCGCCTGGATGGATGAGGCAGGAATCGAAGCTCGCGGCACTGCGCCCCTCAAGCCGTATCTTGACCGCATCGCGGGCGTGGCCGACAAGACCGGCGTGCAGGTCCTGTTCGCCACCACCGGCTACGCCGGACCGATGGGCATCGGCATCATTCCCGATCTCGCCGATCCGACGCGCTACACCGCCGCCGCGGGCCAGGGCGGCCTGGGCATGGCGCGCGACTACTACCTGTTGCCAGGGGAGAAATTTGAAGCCTTCCGCAAGGCCTATCGCGTCTATATCCAGCACATGCTTGAGCTCGCGGGCATCCCCGATGGAAGCGCCAAGGCCGATGGGATTTTCGCGCTCGAGACAGCACTCGCCAAGGTGCAATGGTCGCCCGCCGAGAGCCGCGACATCGCCAAGCTCAACGATCCTGAGACGCTGGCCGGACTTCAGGCGAAGGCCCCCGATTGGGATTGGGCGCTGATGCTCAAGACCGCGCGGCTCGATTCGTCGCCGACGGTGCTGATGACCAACAACACCGCACTCACCGCGATGGGCAAGATCTTCACCGATACGCCACTGCAAGCGTGGAAGGACTACCTCGCGTTCCACTTCGTCAGCGATCACGCGACGGTGCTGCCCAAGGCGTTCGACGACGCGCGTTTCGATTTCTATGCGAAGACGCTGTCGGGCGTGCAGGCCCAGCGCGACCGTTGGAAGCGCGGCGTGCAGATGGTCAACGGAGCGCTCGGCGAGTCGGTGGGCGAGGCTTACGTCGCGAAGTATTTCCCTCCCGCGGCCGAAGCCCAGATGGCCGAACTGATCGAGAATCTACGAGGTTCATATCAGGAGCGGATCGCCAAGTCCGCGTGGATGGATGAGGCCACCCGCAAGGCGGCGCTTGGGAAGCTCGCCGCGTTTGAGCCGCGGATCGGCCACCCAGCCAGGTATGTCGACTATTCGTCGATGATGATCAGCCGCACCGATGTGCTCGGCAATGCGATGCGCAGCGCCGAATTCGAGGAGCATCTCCAGCTCGAGCGCTTCCCCAAGCCGGTCGACCGCTCCCTGTGGAACATGACGCCGCAGACCGTGAACGCCTATTACAACCCGCTGGCGAACCAGATCACTTTCCCCGCCGCGATCCTGCAGCCGCCCTATTTCGATCCTGCCGCCGATCCGGCCGTGAACTATGGCGCGATCGGCGCGATCATCGGGCACGAAATGGGTCACGGCTTCGACGATCAGGGCAGCCAGTTCGGCCCGACCGGCAAGTTCGAGAATTGGTGGGCCGACAGCGCCAAGAAGGCGTTCAAGGAACGCACCAACGCGCTTTCCGCGCAATATGACGCCTATGAGCCGATTCCCGGCACGCACATTCAGGGGGCGCTGACCCTTGGCGAGAATATCGGCGATCTCGGCGGAGTGGAGGCGGCCTATGGCGCGTTCCAGCGCTACCAGGCGAAGCACGGCAAGGTCAAGGTGATTGCAGGCCTGACCGGCGACCAGCGCTTCTTCCTCTCTTATGCCCAGGCATGGCAAGCCAAGGTGCGCGAAGGCGCGCAGCGTCAGCAGCTCCTCGCCGATCCGCACAGCCCGGCCAAGTTCCGCGTCAACGGCATCGTCCGCAACGTCGACGCCTGGTACGCGGCGTTCGACATCAAGGCGGGCGACGCGCTGTACCTGGCACCTGAGAAGCGCGTGCATATCTGGTAGGCCCAAGATTGGGAAAAGCCAGGGGTCAGGCAAGTTGCCCGGCCCCTTTCTTTTTATAAGTCCCTCTTAAGTCGGTTGGCTGCTTACCGCGCGGATGCGCTTCGGAGAACTCGTTCGACCAATGCTTATTGATGGCGTGGAATGCCCGTGCTAGCCTCCCCGCTCCCCCCCGGTCAGCCTTTCGGAGAAGAGAAACAGAGTGTCCCCACAAGTAGGCACTGCGTTCGCCAGCTACAGGATTGACGAGCAGCTTGGCGAAGGCGGCATGGCAACCGTCTACAAGGCGTGGGAACCAGGCCTGGATCGATACGTTGCTCTGAAAATTCTGTCGTCGGAGTTCGCCCGGGACAAGATGTTCGGAAAGCGCTTCGATCGCGAAGCGAAGATGGTGGCGAAGCTTGAGCATCCCAACATCATCCCGATCTTCGCGTACGGCATAGAAGACGGCGTTCCCTGGATGGCGATGCGTTCGGTGGCGGGTGGGAATCTCGCGAGCCTCGCCGGCGGGCATCCGATGCCGCTTCGTCGAGCGATTGAGATCGTGGAAAGCGTCGCGGACGCGCTTGACTACGCGCATCAACGCGGCGTCATCCACCGGGACGTGAAGCCGCAGAACATTCTGCTCGACGAGGCAGGCCGTGTCTACCTCGTCGACTTTGGCATCGCGCGAATGACCGAAGGGGCGCAGCGCCTCACCCAGGCCGGGCTGGTCGCTGGAACCCCGCAGTACATGGCCCCGGAACAGGCTTCAGGTGGCGAACTCGATGAGAAAGTCGACATCTACGCACTGGGTGTCGTCGCCTACGAACTGCTGACCGGCGCGACGCCCTTCCGCGCCGAGAACCCGATGGATGTGCTGCTTAAGCACATCTCCGATCCCGTCCCCGTGCCCGCGCGGGGAAGCGTGCCGGACGGCGTGATCGAGCCGTTGCTGAAGTGCCTCGCCAAAAGGCCAGAGGACCGGTGGCCGACCGCCGCGGCCTTCGCGGCCGCCCTGCTCGAAGGGGCCGGTGGAAAGGAAGCGCCTCGCTCCGAAGACGAATACGCACCCACGATGGCGATGGAACGTCCTGATTTTTCGAACATGCCTGCCCCTCGGAGCAAGGCGTACGAACCGACGGTCCTTTCATCCAGAGCCCCGATCTCCCCGAAGCCTCGGCCATCTGAACCCGCACCCTACGAGCCCACCGTTCTGGTCGCGCGAGCCACGGTTCCCCCTGCCTCAGGGACATCTGAAAAGCCGCGCTACGAACCGACCATCCTCGCTCCGCGACCCAACCCACCACGCGCGAGCACCGGTCCGAAGCCCGGGAGTGGAGCCGGATCGCCAACCAACGGATCAACGAGTTCATCGGGACAAGCCGGCGCAGGCCGCAAGATTTTGGCTGCTGTGGTGCTCGGCCTTGCCTTGCTTTTCGTTGCGTCCGGATCGCTCGTCTATTTGTGGTGGGCCAAGGGGCAGGCCGCTTCCCAGATTGAGCCGTCCCCAGCCGTCGTCACGGCAGCGGGAGGGGCGACGGATCTGCCTCTGCCCCCGGCTCCTCAATCCGCCGCCACCGAGGCTCCGGCTGCTGCGGCGGAACAACCGCCGACTGATGTGAATCCCGAAGCCTCCCCCGAAGCGGCTCCGACGGCAGGGGCGGGGCAGGCTCCGCCGGACACCCAGGTACCCGGCACCAAAGCTCCTGGCGCTGCGGCAGTCAATCGAGTGGTGAAACCCGCCGTCCCGCGATCTGCGCAACCCTCCAATACTCCTCAGGTCGAGGCGACCCGTAGGCCGGATCCGACGGCGACGGTCGGAGGCGAGCCTGAGCCCGCTGACATCTCGGCCATGACCGCGGTTCCGGAAGCGTCGCGTTCATGGACGAACGCGAACGAAGTGGACCGTTCCGTCCGGCTCCAGCTCGAACGATCCGTCGATCTAGGCGTGCGGGTGTCCGGCGTTCCCGTCGATCGGGTTTTTCTCACCGTCAGAGACTCTCGGTCCGGCATCAAGAAGCTCTTCAAGAAGAGCACCGACAAGATGCGTTTCGTCGCGGAGTTCCTGCTCAATTGCCCGAAGGACGGCTCGCGGCCCAAGCTGCATTTTGAAGTGGAGTTGCAGAAGGAGGGGGGCGGAGTCCTCGACCGCCTTTCTGACAGCAAGAACTGCGAGGGTCACGTTCGCCTTTCGCGGGACGTCGCCACGTCGAATCTGGATGAGGCCCGGAAGGTTCGCATCCATGTCCGTTCTGCGAACTGATGCGGCCCTCAGCTCCTCGCTTTCCCGTTTCTCTGAATCAATAAGGATCTGCCATGCAGACATCACTCGGCCGCAAAGCGTTCGCCTTGGTCTTCGCACTCGTTTGTGCCGTCGTGCCCCAGGCCGAAGCGCAGGTCCGCCCACCCAACCAGACGAACCGCGTGCACATGTTTTCGAAGCCCGCGGTCGTCCGCATCTACGCCGGCTACACGGGACAGTTCGCCTGGAAGGAACGCTCCTTCGACGTGCAGTCCGTCGGTTGGGGCTCGGGCTTCCTGATCAATCCGGCGGGCTACGTGCTCACGAACGCGCACGTCGTCGCCGACATTCATGATGGCGACGAGGCCGGTCAGCGCCTGCTGCTGAGGCAGTTCGCGATGCAGGTTCTAGGAGCAGCCGGCCAGCCGGTGACTCAAGAGACTTTGACGGGTGCTATGAAACAACTTGCGGCGGAGGCGCGAATGACCTCGTTCAAGCGCGTCAACATGGTCTTCCTGCAGAGCGGTAGCCGATTTCCCTTCGAGATCAAGGCGTATGGCGCCCCGGTGGGTCAAGGCAAGGACGTCTCGGTGCTCAAGATCGAGATCAAGAACGCCCCCACCCTTCACCTGGGCGACTCGGACGCCATGGAAGTGGGTGATCGCGTCTACGTCATCGGCTACCCGGCCGCCGGTGACTCCTCCGTCCTCGATCAGAAGTCCGAACTCGAACCCACCACGAACGATGGACACATTTCCGCGAAAAAGACCGCGGCGGACGGTGCTCCTATCCTGCAAACGAACGCCAGCACGACCCACGGAAATTCGGGCGGTCCGGTGCTGAACGAGAAGGGCGATGTCATTGGCCTGCTGACCTTCCGCGGCGACACTGTCAACAATCAGGAAGTGCAGGGCTTCAACTTCATCGTCCCCATCAACACCGCCATGGAATTTGTCCGGCAGGCCGGGACCGAAAATCAGGTCAGCCCGCTTGACGCCAAATGGCGCGAGGGGCTCGAGTACTTCTGGGCGGGCCGCTACACCGAGGCAAAGCAGAGCCTGGGCGCCGTGGTTGCGCTCTATCCCGACCACAGCGAGGCGCGCAAGGTCATGGGCACGGC
>JBDTQB010000315.1:0-5569 GCA_039932395.1 Vicinamibacteria bacterium
GCATGGAACGGCGTGCGCAACTTCACGGCACGGAACTTCATGCGCGATGGCATGAAGTTGGGTGACCGGGTGTTCTTCTACCACTCCAACGCCGAACCGCCCGGCATCGTCGGAGTGTGCGAGGTCTCGCGTGAGGCCTACGCGGACGCTACGGCCCTCGATCCCGAGAACTACGGCTATGACGCCAAGGCCTCGCCCGCAAACCCCATCTGGGTCATGATCGACCTTCGCGCGGTCGAACCGCTTCCACGGCCGGTGACATTGCCCCAACTGAAGGCTGCGAAGCCCCTCAAGCGGATGGCACTGATTCGGACCGGACGCCTCTCCGTCATTCCCGTCTCGGTGGCTGAGTGGACAGCGATCCTCGCCATGGCCGCCACGAACGACTAAAGGTCAAAACCGATAGGTCAGTTTCGCGAACACTACATTGGCTTTGTACGGTCCGTCATTCGCCTTCAGATAGAACCCGCCAATGGCCGGGAACACATCGGTCCCCGCCGAATAGGCGTCCGCGTACTTGTACTTCTCGTACATGTAGCCCACACCGATGGCCAGCGCCGGACTTGCGGTGTAGTCCAGATTGACGGTGGCCGTCGTCAACTCGGTGTCGGAGTAGTCTCCGATGTCCTGGATGCCGCCAAAGGCAGCCCGGGCGAGGGCGAACGAGCCCGCCGGATCGCCGGTGATGTCCAGCAAGCCGTCAAGCTTTTGATGGTGCGCGTTCAGCTTGAAGGTCCACTTTTCCGGAACAATATGGATCGTCGTGTTTGCGCCGAACGTATCGGTCCGGTCGCTCCCCACAAAGTCCAGTATGTTAATGACAGCACCGCTCCCGTAGCGCGTTTTCGACAGGTTCTTCTCGTGCGTGTAGTAGACGCTGAAGTCGGCTCGCTCGGTGGGGGTCAGGTCAATCTCAGCGGTGAATGTGTCGTATTTCGCATTCAGGAGGCCGTTCTGAGTGTTGGCGACCCCGACGATCCGGTTGGGCCGGTTGGGATAGTCGTCGTTCTTTCGAGCGTAGGCGAGGACGAAGCCGACCTTATCGGTGGGATTCACTTCGGCCTCGAGACTCAACCGGGTGGAGTCTCTCTCCGACTCGTCAGACTGGAGCCCGAGGCTCTTCGCCGGGTCGTATCCGCTCGCCTTGCGCTTGGCGTCGTCGAAGGATCCGCGAAAGTGTAGCCAATCGCTGGCGCGAAGCACGGCCGCGATGGTGGCTCCCGATTCGGTCCCCTTCGTGGCCTCTCGATAGGTCCGATCGATGCTGGTGTATCGGTAGGCGCCTTCCAACGTCACCGCTTGAATGTCATAACTGACCGAGGCGTTGAATGTTCCGGTCTTGTTACTGTAGGGGTTCGCGGTCTCCCAGCCCAGAGGGGCATCGGCCGTGGGGGTTACAGTCGTGAAGCTGCGGTCGGGGTTTGTTCCGACGTTCCCGGTCCGCACGAAGGTGGGCGTCTTGTTGGCTCGGTCATAGCTGCGGTAGCGCACCCGGACTCCGAGTCCTTCGATGGGTCGCGACGTGAGCGATAGGTTCAGGGTAGTTGAATCGATCCGACCGTTCAGCGATTGTGTCTGCAGGGCGGCCAGGCTGTCGGCTCGCACACCTGAAGGAGTCAGGACCGTGGTGTTGATGGTGAACGGATAGAACTGGGCGTTCTGCGTCCATCGCCCCAGGACCACGTCCGCGGCAAGACGCGTTTGTTTCGCGAACTTGAATTGAGCCCCCAGCGAGCCTGTGTTCGCGGAGTTATCGGGCGGATTCACGAAGCGGGCCTGGGCAGGACCGCCGAGCGGCGGAACCGCGCCCGCGGTATTTGTCCAGGCTTGATCAGAGGCTCGCAGCGGGTTGTCGACGATCAGTGTCTTGAGCCGATCGTTGTACCAGTTGTGGTTGAAGCCCGCATGCAGGTTCCCCCAGTCCCGGTTGAGGGTCGCCCGGAAACCAAGATCTTGAATAAGGTCATTCAGAGGCTCGGGCACTTCGATGAAGCTGTTGACGGCGCTTGTGATGAGGCCTCCTCCCGTCCCTCGCGTGCCTGTCTTGAGTTCGCGCATGTAACTGACTTTCAAGTCGAACGGCAGTTTCCGTCCGAGATCGAACTCGACGCTTCCCCGCTGTCGCAGTCCGTCGAGATCAATGAGGTTGGCGGCCGCGATCGTGGGAGCGAAAAGCGCGGCGTAAAAGGCATACGTTCGCGTCGACGTGGGCAGCTGGGTGTCGACGGCGTTGCCAAGCGTCTGACGGAGGGTCGAGCTCATCCTCCAGACTCCGGGCGCGACCTCGTTCATGATCGAGTGCCCATCGTTTCCGATGCTGTGAGGGATCTGGTTGTAGTCGAAGGAGACGCCCAGCCAGCTGACGTTGGCCCAGCCCAGATAGCGCTGATCCCTCTGCGAAATGTTCTGTGCGATAAGAGCGTAGTCCCTGCCGTTGCTCCGGCCTTGAAAGCTGAACCCGGGCAGGCTGACGCCCTTTGGGATGACGCGGTATTCCTGGAACTTCGACGACTCGATGTCGTTCCGTCCGAGGATGGACAAGGTGGCCTGCCCGCTGAACCAGTTTGGGGCAGAGACTGATTCTGTCGCAGGCGTGGGCACGGGCGTGGGCGACGGCGGCGCCGTCGGACCGGCCGGCATCGGCTGAGCCATGACAACGGCGGGGGTCACTGCCACCAGGCCGGTAGCAACGAGAAGTGTGAGGACGAAGGCTCGTTTCATGGCTTATCTCACAAAGAAGTTGCCGGAGGGGTGGTTCGAGCCATGAATGGCAATGTGGCACTGCTTGCAGGACCGCTCCTGCTCGCGCGAACTCCGCGTGGTTTGATTGACGCCACCCACCGGGGGTGGAGCGGTGGGGGCACCCGCCACGGTGTTTGAGAGGTCGCCGGTGATCCCGTGACCCGAGTAGTGGCAGCGCTGACACAGAAATGGAGGCTTCGCGATCAGCATGCGTTCGTGGTTCGAGCCGTGCGGCGCATGACAACTCGTACAGTCCTCCCGGACCGGAGCGTGTTCGTAGAGGAACGGGCCGCGCTTTTCGGTGTGGCACTTGTAGCAGAGTTCGTTGACCGATTCGGCCTGGAGCATCTTCGGACGCGAGCCGTCGTGGGGGTCGTGACAGGTGCTGCAGCCCATCTTGCCTTCACGCACCGGATGGTGCGAGGTTCGCAGGAGCTGCGCTCGCTCCGCCTTGTGGCAGGTGACACATGTCTCGGTGTCGTTCACCATCTTCAGCTGCGCCTTCACCGACTTGAAGCTGTGCATGCTGTGGCAGTTCGTGCACGCGACCTGTTTTCGGTCGTGCATGCCGCCCACCCAGGACGCCTGCCTGTCCTTCTCGTGGCAGCCGAGGCAGGTGGGATTAATGTCCTTCGCCTTGGCCGTCTTGAGCGACGGCATCAAAGTGCCGAGACCGTCGGCCTGACCCTTTGAGTGCGCTATGGCCTTGGCTCGGTCGTGGCAGGTGGCACAACTCTGCTCAACGCTCCCATGTTTCGTGTGCTCCATCTTCGTGACCACGGCTTCGTGGCACGCCTTGCAGTCGGTGGCATCGAACCGCTCGTTGTCGGCGGCCCCCACAACCACGGGGGCCTGAACCTTCTCGACCACAACCCTGGGAGGGGGAACAGCCTGGGTGCCGGCGGCGGAAATATCTCCGAGGACGAGCAGTCCCGTGAGACCCAGTAAGAGCATTTGAAGCGTTCGTCTCATCGTGACTCCAAGTTTTTATCCAAGCGCACCACCCGGTCCGTGCGATACCGCACGCGGGGCCGAAAGAGGTCGAATAGTGTGCATCCCCAATTCCTGCATCACTATCGCCGTCCTTAGGACGATCAAGAATGAGCCGAACGAATCCTTCGGCTGATGCAAAGGTATCAAGGCCCGGTCAAGGCGGATGTGGTGATCATCGTTGATTCATTCGATATGCTGGCGCAACAATGTCTGAGGCCCCGGCGCTGTCCCTCACCGGCCTGGCAAAGCGTTACGCCAACGGCCGAGGCATCCAGGATGTCGCACTGCAGATTCCACGCCGGTCGATCTACTGTTTGCTGGGGCCGAATGGCGCGGGCAAGTCCACAACGCTTGGCGTCCTCGCGGGGTGGTTCAGTGCGGACGCCGGGACCATGGCCATTGGAGGCGTGAACGTAGATGTCCGACGACCGGGGCACCGGGTGGGGCTCGGCTTTGTACCCGATGTCCCCATCCTCGATGAGGCACTGAACGGATGGGAGTGGGCCTCGTATGTCACCGCGATAAAGGCACGCGCCTGGCCTCACGAACTCGCCACCCAGATCGCATCGCCGCTATCACCCAGCTTCACGCCGCCCGTGGTTCCGATTGATAGACGAACTCAGCCTTTCGAGCAGCAAGCACGCGTTTGCGGCCGTAGCTTTGGCCGGGATGGGTGTCGCGGCGACGGCGGGAAGCGCCATCGGCGCGGCCTTCGACAACTCCCCCTTCCCAAACCCGGGCCATCAGGATCGCAGGAATCCTGATCGTCACGGGAGTGATCGTCCTATGTGCGGGAGCGCCAGGGTGGAAAGGTCTCATGGCCGGCGGCGGCATGCTCGGATGCGCTCTGGTAAGCACCTACTGGCTGATCAGCCATATGGATCTTGGACTCAGGAGAAGTTAGTGCGGTCAGAACCGAAGGCCTGACTCCCAGCTTCCGACCGGTCCGCGGATCGTCATGACACCCTTGGCAACGGACCCGGTCCAATCATCATCTTCAAAGCCCACGAGCTGGACCACGTTCTGACCGAGATCCATCCATCGTCCCGTGGTCTTCCGCCCGGCGAACTGTTTGAACCACGTACCGTCGCCACTGATCACCAGGACGTCGGCGTCCGCCGGGAAGTTGTAGCTCTCCGTCACCTGCGTCCGGCCCTGGCCCATGTCTTTCCGGTCGCTGACACTCCACGAGCCGCCGGCTTTCAGCTTGTAGCGGCCGAGAAAGGACTCGTCACCTGGCGTCTCGACAGTGACGATGTGCTTCTGGCCATCCTTGCCAATCCGAAAGTTAGTCTGACCGGGTATCCCCATCTTCTCGCCATTCGCGTACATGCCGGTGCCGAGCACCGCGGCGTCCGCACGAGGGCGCCCAACAGCTCGCACTTGTGAGACCTGAGCGACCGGCGCTGGTTGCGCGGGCGCCGGAGCAGCGGCGGCCGGAGCAGCAGCCCGGTTCGCGACGGGCTTGGCCGCCTCGGCTGGCAAAGGCCACGCGTCTCGCTCTTGATGGAATCCGTAGAGTTGACTCAGGCGGAAGGGGTCGGTGGTCGGCATGGGCGGACGCGGAGACCCATCGGCCGGACGGAGCATTCCGATGCGCGCGCTCTCTTCGCCCTGTCGCCCCTCGACCTTGATCAGGTACTGTTCGACCGAGCCCGCGCCGTTGTCGCGAAGAATGGTCGCCTTGACCCAGGCGCCCAGGCTGTCATCACGCCAATAGACCCGCTGGCCGACGTGGTAGCCACTCTGCGCGGCCACCGAGAGACCCAGGAGCAGGAAGAGGGAAGCGAAGATCAGCTTTGCGCGCAGGTTCATGAGGTCACTGTCTCACCTA
>JBDTQB010000316.1:0-5529 GCA_039932395.1 Vicinamibacteria bacterium
AGTCCGACATCATCGTCGGAACGCTCGCGTACCTGCCGCCGGAATCCATTCTCGATTCGTCCAGTTCTCCGGCGGCCGACATCTATTCGCTGGGCGTCGTTCTCTTCGAGGCTCTGTCCGGCAAACTGCCCTTCGCGGGGGACACCCAGACGGTTCTCTACAAGATCGTCCATTCGGAACCTGAG
The DNA here is from genome assembly GCA_039932395.1 of Vicinamibacteria bacterium. GTDB lineage: Bacteria > Acidobacteriota > Vicinamibacteria > Fen-336 > JAGNNV01 > JAGNNV01. The sequence continues at coordinate 186 of JBDTQB010000316.1, forward strand.
CCGCCCGGCCTTCTCGCGTCGCTCGTGGACATCGAGACGGAAAACATCGTGCTCGCCTGTATGGCGAAGGCCGCGGCCGCGCGTCCCAAGGATGGGAACGAAATCGGTTCCGTCCTTCGGGAGCTGTCGCGCCGCTTGAGAAATCCGTCGAGCGCTCTTTCCACGTCCATCGTGGTCCCGCGCGCGAGCTCGGCGATCATCGGACGCACTCACGAGATCGAGGATCTGGTGAAGTCGTTCCACCGCGCGCAGGCAGGCGAAGCGCAATTGGCGCTCGTCGGCGGCGAGCAGGGTTTCGGCAAAGGCTCCCTCCTGCGCGAACTTGAGCGTCTTTCCAAGAGCCGCGGCGCCATGATTCTTCACGGGCGCTTCGTGGAACGCGTGGATCCCGCCCTTCCGTACCAGGGCTTTGGTGAGGCCTTCCGGGAATACTTCGATGCCGATCCCAAGCGCGCGGCACACACTCTGGGCGATCTTCTCCCCGAATTGCGCGCTCTGTTCCCGGAGATCGCCGAGTCATCGAGAGGCGAGTCGCAACCGGTGATGTTGCCGAACCAGCGGCGAGAGGATCGCACCTTCACTCTCGATCTCCTCGCGCGCACCGTGGGCCGTCTGGCCAGCACGCAACCTCTCGTGCTGCTCTTCGAAGACCTGCATCTGGCCGACGCCTCCCTCGAAGCGATTCAATACGTCTTCCATCGGCGCTCGTCCTCGCGATTGATGATCGCGGGAACGTACGTGCCAAGCGGGGGCAGTGAGGGCGACGCGATGTCGCGCATGGTGAAGAGCCTGCGCGGCGATCAGGGAACGCTGCTGATCCAACTCAAGGCGCTCGATCCGGTGGCTTGCCGTCAGCTTGCGGTGGGAATTCTGGGTAAGGAACGTGTGCCCGAGGATGCAGGCGTCGCCCTGTTCCAGGCGACGGGGGGCAATCCGTTCTTCGTATCTGAACTGGTGAAGAGCCTCTCGCCCGAGGGCCGGTTCGAGGAGTTCACTCTGGCCGCCCGGCGTGGCGGCGCGCAGGGCCTGGCGCTTCCGAACTCAGTCCAGAAGCTCATGGAAGAGAAGGTGGCCGCTTTGGGAGACGGCGATCGCACCGTCCTTCAAGCGGCGGCGGTGGTCGGCGCGTCGTTCGATCCGGCCGAAGTCACCCACCTCTCCGGCCTTGGTCCTTCGGCCGAGCCGATCATTGAAAGCCTGATGGAGCGCGGGGTCTTCCGCGACGACACGGTCACGGGCGGCAATCGCCTGTCCTTCGCGAGCACCCTTCTGCTCGATGCGACGTATCGAACGCTCAACCAGGTGCGACGTCGGGCCCTCCACCGTTCCTACGGGGAATATCTTGAGACCCGCTACGCCAAGCGCCTTGATCGCGTGTCGCCCGTTCTCTTCCGCCATTTCTCGGTGGCGGGCTTGCTGGAACGAGCGGCTACCCACGGATTGGCGGCAGCGCGTAATGCCTTTACCGGCGGCGCCTACGAAGATTCCCGTCGTCTCGCGCAGACTGTTCTCTCCTTAGTTGAGAGCGAGGATTGGCTCGGCGATCACAACCTCGAAGCCGAGACCTGCCTCGTCTATGCGCGCGCGGCACTTGAAGCCTTCGAGTCGGAAGACGCAGGCAAGATGGGCCGTCGTGCCGCGACGCTCTTCGCGCAGGGTAAAGACTTTCATCAGCAGGCCGAGGCGCTCAGCCTGGCCGCCGATGCCGCCCTGCGTGGCCTGAAGCTCGACGAGGCGAAAGCGCTCGCCACGGAAGGACTCGAACTCGCCCGCGAACATCGGATCACAAGTGCCGTCGAACGCTTCAGCGAAGTGCTGGACGCGGTTCAACGGTCGCGCTCGCAGGGCGGGCCGGTCGAGCCGGTCATCACCCACAACACACCCCAGGGATCGACCTCGTCGGTTCGCCCGCCCACAGCACCCCGCGCGAGCGCGCTCCTTCTGCTTGAAGCCGAATATCTCGCGGCCGAAGAAGCGACCGAAGAGCGACAGAAGAAGACCTCGCCGGTTCCTCCCGAAGAGGAGGTCGCCCACCTCATGCGTTTCGCCGATCTCTCTCTGAAGATCGGCCGTCTGGGTCCGGGGCTCGAAGCCTGCCAGCGTGCGTTGAAACTGGCGGGCGAGAGCGACGTGGTGACGCTCGCGAGCCTTGGGCTTCTGCATACCCGTTTTCTTCTTCGCACGCTTCAGCTCGATGAAGCCGTCGAAGCCGCACGCAAGGCTCTTGCCCCGAACTTCATGGTCAAGGATGCCGTGCCCCGCGCCCTCGCCGTCCAGATCGCCGCGTACGAAGCCGAGGCCCTCGTCATGTTGGGCGAGCCGGCCCAGGCGCGCGAGCGTCTGGAGGCGGAGGGCCTTGATGGCGAGGCCGGAAATGAAGATCGCTCACTGCCGCTCTTCCTCGCCTACGCCGAAGTGCTCGCTTATCTAGGCGATCGCAGCGCGGCGCTCGACGTCATGAACGACGCTCTCGCGAGCGCCGAGAAGCGAGGCGACGTTCACACCCTGGTGCTGGCACTCAACGCCCGCGCCCGCATGCTTCTTCTGGCCGGGAGTCCCGACAGCGCGATCGTGGACGTGCGGAAAGCGCTCGCCCTCTCCGCCGACGTCCCGGACGCTCTCTTGCTCACCAGCGTCCGCCTGGCTCTCGGACATTGCCTGATCGATCTGGGCGCCGTCAGCGCGGCCGACGTCGAATTCCTCGCCGCGAACCGAGAGGCCGAAGGCATGGGAGCGCGCGTGCTCTTGCTCGAAGCGCAGCTCGGTCTGTCCGGCACCAATCGCGCGCGGGGACGGTTCCTCGCCGCCGAGATCGCGGCTCGGGTTGCCCTGCAATTCGCGACCGCCGCGTCGGCGAAGCTGCTTCAGGCGCGGGCGGAATTCGCGCTGGCCCAGGTCTTCGTCCAGAGCGATTCGCCAAAGGAAGCGACTCACGCGCTTGAGAAGGCACGTTCCATCGCGCGCGACGCCGGCGAGATGTCCGTTCATATCGACACCCTGACCGAGCTCTCCCGGCTCGCCCGTCTCAATGGAGAGTCCGCGCACGCGCGCGATCTCGCGATGGAAGCGTGGACCGAATCCACGGAACGCGGCGACTTGGTGCGGCGGGGCTACACCATGATCGAACTCGGCCGGCTGGAAATCGACAGCGGCCACATTGATGCCGCGGTGACACGATTCAGGGGCGCTCTCGCCGCGGCGTTTGGAAGTGCCGCTCCCCGTCTCGCCACCCGCATCTACGAGGGGCTCGTGGATTCGCAGCTTCGTTCGGATGATATCCAGGGCGCCTTGCGCTACGCCGAGGCGGCCGAAAAATCCACCGAGGACATCGGCGAATTCGGCGCGAGTGAAGCCATCAAGACCGCCTTGCTCTCTGCCCGCATTCACGCCGCCGCCCAGAATTTTCCCGCGTTGCGCGAAGCGGTGGGTCGCGCCATGAAAATTTCCGATCAGAGCTCCGACCGTCTCTTCCAGGCCATAAGCGCGCTTGACGCGGCTCGTCTCTGTCTCGAGGCCGATCCGGATCTGAGTCTCTCGATTCTGGAACGCGGCCTGATTCGCGCGCGCGAAGCCGACGCACTCGCGATCGAGGCGGCGATTTCCGGGCATATCGCTTCGATTCAGATCCGTCGCGGCTACGTCGAGAAGGCGAAACGCTATTCAGAGTCCGAGATGGACGCGATCGGTCGCGCCGGCATCATGAAGGGGACGTTGCGCAACAAGCTGCGCATGGCCCGTTGCCTGGATCTGTTGGGTGAGCTGAAGCAGGCGGCCGACCTTCTCGAGTCCGAAACGCCCGCCGACGCCGATCCTTCAGGTGCGGCGGGATTCCTGTCTTACCGCTCCCACGTGAAGCTGTCACAGGGCCGTCTGCGCGGCGCTTTCGAGGACGCGAACGCGGCGGTGCGCTACGCCGTGAAGGGTTCGGGTCGCGACCGCGCGGACGCGCTACTTCATCGCGCCAGTTGCGCGCTTGCCAGCGCCGACCCCGACGCCGCCGCGAGCGACCTCGACGCGTCCAGTTTGGCGTCCGAGTCGTCCCGCGGCGCGCATCGGCCGTTTGAAGACGCGTTGATCGGCGTGGCCCAGACGGAGCTGTTGATCCTCAACGGAGATGCGGCGGTCGGGGTCGTGACCTCGGAGCTTGCGACCGCGGGCTTCGAGCGTGGATCGCACGAAATTCGCGCGAGTGCCGCGCGTCTCCTGACCGCACGGTGTCTGGCCCCTGCGGATCCGGAGGGCGCCGACAAGATCGCGAGCCGCGTGGAAGCGTTCGCCCGCGATCGTTCTCTCTTGTCCATGCAGATCGACGCGCTGACCCTTCGCGGCCTGCTGCTGCGCGACCTGAGCAAGCTGGAGGAAGCGAGCCAACTTGCCGCTCGCATCGGCTCGCCCTGGGTGCTCGCGAGCATCGCCAGCGTGCGTTACCGGATCTTCAGCGCCAATAACGATACGAAGTCGGCGGCGATAGAGCACAAAGCCTTCCTGCTGCATATGTCGATTCTGTCCTCCGAGCTCGACCAGGCAGCGAGGGTGCGCGTGGTCGCCTCGGCGGAAAAAGGCCAGCACCCGTTCCTGATCTGACGCTTTCCGAAACCCTGGGATCTCGATGAGGTCCTTCAAACTCGCCGTGGTTTTCCGTGACGGTGCCAACGCATGGCGCTCGCCGCTTCAACGTCGTATCCTCGCACTTTCCGACATTCATTCCGACGGGCGAGCTTGGGGCGATCAAGCGGGTTCCATTCATTGACCGACGGGTCTCATCCGTTTTAAAGAGTTGAGTCTCCCCGTGCCATTGCACCTCCACGCGAAGGTCCCGGGTGATTCTGCGAAAGCAGTTCATGTCTAGTCGCGTTCCCAAGCCGGGCACACGGACGGGCGTCGATGTCTTGATCGTCGACGCGGATCGCGCGCGCGCGGAAGCGCTCGCGATCCAGTTCGAGGCCGATGGTCTCTCCACTCAGGTCGCCCAGACGGTCGAGGATGCTTCGGCCCGAAGCGGGGACGCGCGGGTGCTGCTGGTCAGGCGTCGCGTGGGAGCGTCTGATGGGTTTGCCTTCGTGCGAGCACTCAGGAAAAAGACGGAGGTCCCGTCGCGCGTTCTGATTCTGGGCGACGGGCCGAATGCGGATGACGCGCTCCGCGCGATCGACGTTTCCGCTCTTGGGATCGTCTTCGAGCCTTACTCCTCCGGCAACCTGATCCGCCGGGTTCGCAAGGGGATGGAGACCGGGGCCAACGAGTTTGCGGACGGACCGGACGCGCAGGTGTATCGCATTCGACGCGGCGGCGTGGTCTTCAAGATGAAGTCCCGCCCGGAACTTCTGGTCGACTATCTCCTTCA
>JBDTQB010000317.1:0-5434 GCA_039932395.1 Vicinamibacteria bacterium
CCATCACGTCATGGGTGGCAAGGCCAATGGAGTGGTTGTAACCGCCCATGCGGACGATGCTGCGGAAGTCGTCCGCGAATCTGTCGTAACCCCGCGCCTTGATCAAAGCATCCATCTTCTGGCCAATCTCTTTGAGTGTTACGCCGGGGCGGTAGTTCTCGATGGCCACGTCATGCACGGCCAGGGCCGCTTCGTACAGTTCCTTCTGCCGCGCGGAGAATGTTCCTGACGCCGGGAACGACGTGGAAATGTCTACGTGGTAGTTGTCGTAGTCGGGTGCTGCGTCGAGGATGAGGAAGTCGCCGTCCTTGAGCACCCGGTCATAGCCGTGATAGTGGCCGTAGGCGTGATTTTTCCCCGACATGATGATCGTGTAGTACGACAGCCCGCGCCCGCCGGCCTTGGCGGACACGAAGTCGAACACGGCGGCGAGTGCCTTCTCTGCAACACCCGGGCGCGTCGACTGGATGAGGGCTTTGTGGGCCTCAACTCCGATGCGGGCGACCTGACGCATGATGTCGAGCTCGGCGGGGGACTTGTACTTGCGCTGGTTCCAGACGATCGGCGAAGCGTCGCGTACATCGACCTGGGGGAAGCGTTCTCGTAGTTGCTTGACGAACTGCAGCTCGCGGGTAAGCCGCCCGTCCCACATGTTGAGGGTCATCGACTTCTGAAGCTCGTTGAACTTTTCGCGGCTGTTCTCCGGACCGATTTCCTCAGGCATGAACATTGTGTAGAGCGGCTCCCGGCGTTTGGCGAGGCCGGCAAGGTAGCTGTTGAACTGTTCCGCGGGAAGCGTACGTTCGATTCCCGTGTAGACCACCGGTGCTCGAATCAGGTCCACCGGAATGGCAAAGCCGTCGGCCGCGGTCTCGGTCATGCTGAAGAAGAGGACGCTCTCCTTGCGCTGGCCATCCACCACGAGGATGGCGTCTGGAATCTCAACGCCGGTCATGTAGAAGAAGTCATGGCCCTGGCGGAAGGCCACGTCGCTCGATGGCATCTGCGCACCCAGGAAGACCGCGGCACCGTTCCCGATTGTCTCCATCAGCCGAGCGCGCCTTGCGGCGTGCTCGGCCTTGTTGAACGGGTCAGCCGCCAGGGCCGGGTCAGCGAGGAGGATTACGGAGGCGGCCAGTGAGACGGCCAACCCCAGGGTGCGAATGTGTCGTCTCATTAAGGTTCTCTTTTCTTGACTGTTGCTTTCCGCCTTGCGAGGCGTTCCAGGCAGGGCGTCGACCACGGAGCGAGACGACATAGCCGCCAACGACGAGATACTTAACCCCGAGGGCGTCGAAGATGGACAAGAGTTCTTTGAAGTTGCGGTCGAACATACCCTCCGGCCGCGCGTGAAACGTTCCAGGTAGCCAGAAGGCGCGTCTCCGGCCGATGCGCAAAGTGTCGTGCAGGACGACGTCCTCGCCATCAAGACGGACGCGAAAGGCGTCGACGAGCCCATTGACCCGAACCATGCCGCCGAGTGCGGCTTGCCGGTGAAATCGCCGGATGACGCGAACGTGAGAGGAAGTTTCGACATCAGCGGTTGACCTTCGCGGCAAGTTCGACCACGAATTTCGTGAGTGTCGCAATCTGCGTCTGCTGATCCCTGGTAGGGACGCCGGTTGATGCGGTTACGTTTCCGTACACCCCTGCGATACGCGCCTGTGCCTGCACCGCGGTCTGGTACGTCGTCTTGTCGACGTCAGCCTTCGTTTTCTCAATGAGGTCGGTCGCGGTCTGGTACGACGCGGCCAGCGTGGCGAGTGCCTTGTTCCAGGCGGCACGGGCGGCCAGGGTTACGTTGAGTCGTCGATCATCGATCACTCGGAACTTCTTCTCCACGGTGACGCCGTCCGCGACCATGCGCGCCGTGTACTCACCCGGAAGTACCAGCGCCCCCGAAATAGGGCGGGCGCGTTCGGAGTCCATGTAACGGTAGGTCTGGGCTGGAAGCCCGGGATGGCGAAGATTCCAGACGACTCGATTGACACCCTGGCTCTTCGTGGGCTCCACCTTCGCCACCTCAACTCCCGAGGCATCGTGGATGGTCAGGGCAATCGACGCAGGATTCGCGGCCTTGAGCCAGTAATCGATGATCGCGCCGTTTGGGGGATTCTCGCCGCGGAAGATCAGGTCGCCCGCATGAGCCTTGGGATTGGTGAGGCGAACTTCCTCGGCCTCTTCAATCGTGAAGATGTGAGCGGCCTTGGCGCGAACCTCGGCCGAGAGTTCCTGCAGGGCGTGCACGTTGTCGAGGATCCAGATGCCACGGTTGTGAGTGGCGAGGACGAGATCGTTGTCTCGGGGATGAATCACCAGATCGTAGAACGCCATCCGCGGCATGTTGTTCTTGAGCTCGGTCCAATGCTTTCCGCCGTCGAAGCTGAGGAAGAGGCCGAACTCGGACCCGAGGTAGAGCAGGTTCGGATTCTTGGGATCCTCGCGCAGGGTATGGAGCGAGCGATTCTTCGGCAGGTCGCCCTCGATGGAGGCCCAGGTCTTCCCGTTGTCCATGGATTTGAAGACGTAGTTCGCGTCGTCGCCGTTACGATGATTGTCAGCGACGAGGTAGATCAGGCCTGCGGTGTGGCGCGAGGCCTCGATCCCGGCGATCCACGACGACTTCGGCAAGCCGGTCACATTCGCGGCGACATTCGTGAAGGTGGCGCCCTCGTTGGTCGAGATCTGCACGTTGCCGTCATCCGTGCCCGCGTAGACCCAGCCCTTGCGCAGCGGCGATTCGGCGAGCGCGGTGATGGTCGCGTAGTAAGGCACGCCGTCATCGAGCGACAACGTCCGCTCGTCGGGGGACTGACCCATGATCTTCAAGTTGCGGCGATCGTCACCGGTCGAAAGATCGCCGAGGTCTGTCCATGACTCGCCGCGATCGCGCGACCGGAAGAGGTGGCGCATCCCAGCGTACAGCGTCTTCGTATCGTGGGGCGACATGATGATGGGCGCGTCCCAGTTCGCGGGAGACGTGAAGTCGCCGACCAGAGGCTTGGGCGGGCCCCAGTTGCCAAGCTTCGGGGCTTCGCCGAGAGGATTGTTCCAGGGCCGGATGACGCGGCCTTCCCGCGTCTTGAAGTTGAAACGATTGAGCGTCAGGTACTGGCCGTTCGAGTAGACCTCGCGGCCGTCGGGCTCGGGCACCGAGAAGAAACCATCGCCGCCGTTAGTGCGGATCCAGTCTTCGTTGAGGATGCCCCCGGAGTACGGTGTCGCCGACGGCCCGGCCCAGCTTCCGTTGTCCTGCAGGCCGCCGTAGACCCAGAAGGGTCGCTGCATGTCGACGGCCACGCGGTACCACTGGCTCACCGGCAGCGACGAGACATAGAGCCACTTGAGGCCGCGGTCGTAGCTGATGCCCACGCCCCCGTCATCGGCCTTGATGAGATGGCGCGAGTCCTTCGGGTCGACCCAGACGTAGCGGTCATCACCATGGAGTGACTGGGGAGGTACTTTGAACGTCTTGCCGCCGTCATCCGAGAAGCTGAACGGATTCTCCATGTAGACGCGCTGATCGTCGGATGGATCGACCATGATCTGGCTGCCGTAGGTCGGGCGCGGATTCCAGTTGCTCATGTGCTTCCAGGACTCGCCCTTGTCGTCGGACCGGAACACGCCGGCTTCGTAGACCGCGTACTCTGTGGACGCGTTGTAGCCTGATCCCTGCTCGATGCAGACGTAGACGATGCGCGGATCCTTCCTGTAGATCGAGATGCCGATCCGGCCGTACTCGCCGGGCGGGAGACCGTTCGTCAGCTTGCGGAACGTCTCGCCGCCGTCCGTGGACTTCCAGAGCGCGGCGCCCGGGCCTCCGCCGTGAAAGCCATAGGCGGTGCGCCGTCGCTGATGAGACGCGGCGTAGACGATCGACGGATCGCTTGGATCGACCGCGACGTCGACCACTCCCGTGTCCTCATCGACGAACAGCGTGTTGCGCCAGGTCTTGCCACCATCGGTGGTCTTGAAGAGGCCGCGCTCCTTGTTGGGCGCGAAGAGATTGCCCATCACCGCGACCCAGACGATGTCGGGATTCGAAGGATGGGTGGCGATACGTCCGATGTGCCGGGAGTCGCGCAGTCCCACGTTTGCCCACGTCTTGCCTGCGTCGGTGCTCTTGTAGATCCCATCACCCCACGAGGCGCTCTGCCGATTCGCGCGCTCGCCCGTGCCCACCCAGAGGATGTCGGGGTTTGGTTGAAAGATCGTGATCGTGCCCACTGCGTGGGTCGCCTCGTTCTCGAAGACGGGCGCCCAGGTCGTCCCATTGTCCTTCGTGCGCCAGATGCCGCCGGTGGCGGTCGCGGCATAGATGATGTACGGGTCCTTCTCGACCACGGCAATGTCCACGGTGCGGCCGCTCATGTTGGCGGGGCCGATGGTCCGCAGCTTCAACGCCGCGAGCTCGGACGGCGTCTGAGCGGCAACAACTGAAGAGAGAAGAAGCGCCGCGCCGAGGGAGTGAATCGTGAATCTCTTCATTGCGGCCGACTGTACCGCAGGTTCTTCGGGTCGCTGGCCCTGAAGGACCAGCAGCTACGCGCGGGTTTGATCAGACCATGCGGTCTGGATGGCGCTCGCCATCGCCTCGATGAAATCGAACGTCGTCCGAAGTTCGTCGACGCCGGCGGCAGCGACCAGGGCGTTGTAGCGAGCCTTGAACCAGGGTCGACGGCGGTCGATCGCAAGCCAAGCGTTGCGGCCGTCGATCGACAGGTGACACGTGAATTCCGTCTCGGCCCGCGCGTTCAGGAGCGTCGCCAGTCCGCGTGTCATGAGCCGTGCGGCGAGGTTCCCGCTCGCTTCTAGCTCATAGCCGGGGCTGATGCCCACGCGCTTCGGGTCCACCACGGTGAATCCGACTAGCCCGGGCCGACGCTCGGGAGCGCCGGACATGGAATCTTGCCCGCAGGCCACCGTTGACATCGAACGGCAGTTCAAATCGCACGAAAAATCCATTCAACAAAACTTGAAACTCGCCATCGTGCCCCGTGATTGACACCTCGTGCATGACAAAGGGCAGACCTGCGGCGACGCCCTGGATCTGATGGCCGGAGACGATGGGAACAAGGTAAACGCCGGATTGCGGATCGCACAGGTCGGTGTTGAAGAGTCGGCTGGCCTTGAGCGAGGCCATCGCCAAGGTACCCTTCGGCTCGTAGTTGAAGTCCGGTCTGAGGAGCGCGATCACCGGCCGCGCGATTTCCTCTTCGTAACGGGGCGGTAGTTCTCGATGGCCACGTTGTGCACGGCAAGGGCCGCTTCGTAGAGTTCCTTCTGTCGCGTAGAAAGGAAGCTGCTGAACTGGTCCGCGGGAAGCGCACGTTCGATTCCCGTGTAGGCCACGGGTGCCCGAATCAGTTCTACCGGGGAGGTAAAGCCGTCGGCCACCGTCTCGGTCATGGTGAAGAAGAGGACGCTCTCCTTG
>JBDTQB010000318.1:0-5418 GCA_039932395.1 Vicinamibacteria bacterium
GAATCCGCCGCATAAGGATCTCGGTGGGTGCCTGTAGATAGACGACGACATCCGGTTTGGGCAGCCCCTCCGACAAGGTCGCGTAGAGCTTGTCGAAAATCAGGAGGTCCGAATCGTCCAGGTTGAGGTACGCAAAGAGACGGCTCTTCTCAAAGACGTAGTCGGCGACCAGGGTGTCGGCGAAGAGTTTTCGCTGGACCAGTTCGCGCTGCTGCCGATAGCGCGAGAGCAGGAAGAACAACTCGGTCTGAAAACCCGAGTGCGCCTTGCCCTCATAGAACGGCTTGAGGAAGGGATTGTCTTCCCATTCCTCAAGGACCTGCGTGGCGTCGAGGCGTTCGGCCAGAGCTTCCACCAGGGTGGTTTTTCCGACGCCGATGACACCCTCGATGGCGATATAGCGGAACTTCATGCCTGCTTCTGGCATTCTAAGGTGTTCAAACGCGGGTCTACCCCCTTCCCGCTAGGAAAAGCATCAGACATGGCTCGAAAACCCGAAGGCGACAAGCGCCGCCAGATCCTGGACGCGGCGGTCAGCGTCTTCGCGCAGAAGGGCTATTTCACGGCGCGGATCAGCGACATCGCGGGTACCGCGGGTGTCGCCGATGGAACGATCTACCTCTATTTCAAGAACAAAGAAGACATTGTTGTCTCCCTTTTTGCCGACGTTCTAGAGCGTCATCTGGCCCGGGCCAAGGAAGAGATCGCCAGCGTCCGAACCCCGCGGGAAAAGCTTCTGGCCATCGCTCGGCATCATCTGGCCGCGTTGAGCGAACGCAAAGACGTGGCGATTCTGTTTCAGACGGAATTGCGTCAATCGACGTTGCTCGCCCGCATTTCGTCCAAGGAACTCCGCGGCTATTTCGATCTGCTTTCGAAAATCATCGAAGAAGGCCAGAAGGGCGGAGCTTTTCGCCCCGAACTTCCGCGAAGTCTGGTGGTGCAGTCCTTCTTCGGCGCGCTCGATGAACTGGTGACTTCGTGGATCCTTTCGCCGACCCACTACAATCTCGTCGACTTGGCGGAGCCTGTCACGGATTTGTTTCTGGGCGGCATTGACCGGACGCCTCATCGAGCTCGAACCAAACGCAGAGCGCAAAGCGGAGAAGGCCAGTGACCGAGACCCTCGCACAACTTTTCTACAACTCAGTCGACCAGTTTCAGAAGCCCGACCATCTCAAGGTCAAGAAGGACGGCGTCTGGACGCCGATCTCATCCGCGCAGTTTCGAACCGCGGTGGAAGAAATCGCGGCGGGCCTCGGCGCCCTTGGTCTGAAAGCCTCCGATCGCATGGCTCTGATTGGCGAGAACCGTCCCGAATGGGCCTACTGCGATCTGGCTGGACTCTGCGGCGGCGCCACCGTCGTCACGATCTATCCGAACCTGCCCGCGAACCAGGCGCTCTACATCCTGAAGGACAGCGGTTCTCGTCTGGCGGTTGCATCGAACACCGTTCAGGCCGAGAAGATTCTCAGCGTCAAGGCTCAAGCGCCCGAACTGCAGCACGTCATCGTGATGGACGACTCGCCCGTCGCGGGGACGCAAACGCTGTCGTCCATTCGTGAGATGGGACGGAAGGTTCTGGCGGGGGACAAGGATCTGATCCGTCGTCGCGCCGCCGCGGTCAAACCGGAAGACCTCGCGACTCTGATCTACACCTCCGGCACCACGGGCGATCCGAAGGGCGTGATGCTCACGCATTCGAATATCGGGTCGAACGTTGAGACCTGCGCCAAGGAAATCTTTTCGCTGCTCGGTCCGTCAGATTCCGTTCTGTCGTTTCTGCCGCTCTGCCACGTCTTCGAGCGCATGGGCGGCGAGTTCGTGATGCTGAAACGCGGCGTCACCGTGGCCTACGCCGAAAGCTTCGACAAGGTCCCCGCGAATCTGATGGAAATCCGTCCGACCATCCTGATTTCCGTGCCGCGTCTATACGAAAAGATCATGATGCGCGTGCGTGAGAAGGTGGCTGCGTCCTCGCCTTTTCGCCAGAAGATCTTCGCCGCCGCCGAATCGGCGGGCCGCGAAGTGTATGAGCGAAGCGAGCGTGGCCAAGCCATTCCGTTCGGCCTGGGAATCAAGCACGCGATTCTCGACCGTCTGGTCCTCTCCGAGGTACGGGGGCGACTTGGGGGTGCGGTGAAGTTGGCGGTTTCCGGTGGCGCCGCGCTGCCCAAGGAGATCGGAATGTTCTTCGGCTCCATGGGTCTTCCGATTCTCGAGGGCTATGGCCTCACCGAGACGTCCCCGGTCATTTCCGTGAATACTCCCTCGGTCCATCGCATTGGCAGCGTGGGCAAGCCCATCGCGGGCGTCGAAGTGAAGATCGCGGAGGACGGCGAGATCTGCACCCGTGGGCCTCATGTCATGAAGGGCTATTTCAACAATCCGGAAGCGACCGCCGAGGTCATCGACAAGGACGGCTTCTTTCACACGGGCGACATCGGCATGATCGACGCCGACGGCTTTCTCTACATCACGGATCGCAAGAAGGATCTGATCGTCACGTCGGGTGGAAAGAACATCGCGCCGCAGCCGATCGAAAATCTTCTGAAGGTGATTCCGCTCATCGCCGAGATCGTCATTGTTGGCAACGGACACAACTTCCCGACCGCTCTCATCGTGCCGAACTTTGAGCATCTGACGCCTGCGGCCGCCGCGGCCGGCATCAAGGACACGTCGCGTGAGGCGCTCGTCGCGAACCCCAAGATCGTCGAAATGATCCAGAAGGCCATCGATGCTGCGTCCTTGGATCTGGCCCAGTACGAGCGCGTCAAAAAAATCGCTCTGCTGGCTACCGATTTCTCCATCGAAGCGGGCGAACTCACTCCGACGCTGAAGGTGAAGCGCCGCGTGGTTGAGAAGAAGCACAAGGCCGTGATCGACTTGATGTACGCGTAGTCGCAGCCGTTTTCCACCAACGAGGCAAGACTTCAAATGACGAACGAAACTGTTCCGACCAAAGCACCCCAGGGCGGCGGCTTCCTGATCGAAGATCGAGCCCCAAAGGACATCTTCACGCCCGAGGACTTCAGCGAAGAGCAGATCATGCTCGCGCAAACCGCGCGCGACTTCATGACCAGGGACGTGCTGCCGAAGATTCCTCAGCTCCTGAAGCTCGACTACCCAACGACACGGGAACTCATGCTCAAAGCAGGAGAGATCGGTCTGCTCGCGATTGAGGTTCCCGAAGAGTACGACGGCCTGGCGCTTGGGAAGGTGACTGGATGTCTGGCCTCTGAAATCTCGGCGATGGAAGGCAGTTGGGCGGTGACCTTCATGGGCCACACCGGCATCGGGACGTTGCCGATCACCTACTTCGGCACAGACGAACAGAAGAAGAAGTACCTGCCCAAGTTCGCGACCGGTGAGTGGATCAGCTCGTACTCGCTTTCCGAAGCGTCGTCTGCGTCCGATGCATTAAACGCCAAGGCCCGCGCCGTTCTTTCTCCAGACGGAACGAGCTGGATTTTGAATGGCGAAAAGATGTGGCTGACCAACGGTGGTTTTGCCGACGTCTACATCACCTTCGCCAAGGTGGATGGAGAGCACTTCACCGCGTTCATCATCGACAAGGGTTCGCCCGGGGTTTCGCTCGGACCGGAGGAGCGCAAGCTCGGCATCAAGGGAAGCTCCACGCGCCCGTTGATCCTGCAGGATGCGGTCATTCCCAAAGAAAACCTGTTGGGCGAAATCGGCAAGGGCCACAAGATCGCCTTCAACATTCTCAACATCGGGCGCTTCAAGCTCGGTGGCGGCACGGTGGGCGGCGCCAAGCACGCCCTCGCCGCCGCCTGCGACTATGCGAAGCAACGAAGTGCCTTCGGCAAGAAGATCGCCGACTTTGGTTTGATTCAGGCGAAGGTCGCGGATATGACCGTGTCCATTTTCGCGGCTGAATCGATGGTCTACCGAACCGCGGGCATGATCGAAGCGAACCTCGAAGGTGCTCACGACAACGCCACCGCCCTTAAGCGCATCGAGGAGTACGACGCCGAGTGCTCGATGGTCAAGGTGTTCTGCTCGGAGGTTCTCGACTTCGTGGTTGACGAGACGGTGCAGATCTTCGGCGGCGCGGGCTACGTCGAGGACTATCCGGTGGAGCGCTACTACCGTGATGCGCGCATCAATCGCATCTTCGAGGGCACCAACGAGATCAATCGCCTTCTGGTGCCCGGTCGTCTGGTGCGTCGGGCATTGAGCGGAGCGCTTCCTCTCTTCGATGCCGCCATGGCTTTGCTTGATGAGCCGCGTCCGGAAGGTCGTCCGTCCGCCGCCGACTCCGGGTTGCTCGCCGCCGAGATTCGCTTGGTCAAGGGGGCCAAAAAAGTTTCATTGATGCTTCTTGCCCTCGCGGCGCAGAAGTTCCAGGCGAAGCTTGCCGATCAGCAGGAAGTCATGAGCTTTTTCGCGGATGTCGCCATCGAGACCTTCGCGCTCGAAAGTTGCTTGCTGCGCACCCAGAAGAAGATCGAGCGCGACGGAGCGGAAGCCGCCGCTTCGTTTATCACCGCGTTCCAGATTTTCGCCGAAGGCTCCGTGAGCCGCATTGAAGCGGCGGCCCGCCAGGCCATGCCGTCGATCGAATCAGGAGACATGCTGGCCACTTGCATGGAAGGCATCGCGCGATTCACCGACCGTCAACCGCTCGCGACCATTCCGTTGCGTCGGAGGCTCGCGGCTTTGTGTCTCGACAAGGATGGCTATCCGCTCGTCTGAGGCTTTCTTCTAGACGCCACTGGCCAAGGACGGTGGCGTCTCAGAGGAAGTCGATGACTTTGCGTTCGACGAGGCGCGCGAAGATCAGCATGGCTTCGTCTTCGGGCATGGGGCAGATCTTCAGGATCGACTGAACGTCCCATTCGCCGTTCACGCGGGAGAGGACAAACCCTTCGCGCGGGTCGAACTTCTCCTTGGTGAGTTCGTTGAGAGACAGCAGCAGGCGTGGAACCTTGTCTCTCGGAACCAGACGCAGCGAGCGGGTGCGTCCGCGGCCATCGATGGAGATGACGAGACCTTTCTTGGCGTGCTGGTTGAGCGGGTCAAGCTTCAGCACGGCTTCATACGCTTTGAGTGCGCCGTCGAAGTCGCCTTTGTCGGAAGCCGTGCGCGCCGCATCCAGTCCGCGCTGAATGCGCATGACGGTCTCCACTGAATCCGTGGGGGTGCCCGATTTGTCGACTTCGATCAGGCCGCGACGATGCATCTCGTAGAGCATCACCGTCGTGTCGAAGACCGTGCGCCGCACCGCGAACGCGATCTCATTGACGGTCTTGCCCTCGGAACACAGCAGCAGAACCTCATGATCGATCGGATCTTCAGGCTGACCCAGCGGCTTCAGGGTTGACTCCGTCGAAGGGATCACGGTGCGCATGCGATCCCATTCGTCGATGCGCCGGATGCCTTCCATGATCACGC
>JBDTQB010000319.1:0-5366 GCA_039932395.1 Vicinamibacteria bacterium
TGCTCGCTGGATGGGGGATTTATCGGATCATGGAAGCTACAACCGGCCTCCTTCTCCGGCTGACCGCGGAGCGCATCGCGTTCATCAGCGCCATTACGGTCTTCATGTGCGTGTTCGCCGGTATCCTCGCCGTCCGCAAGGTCCTCGAGGCCGATCCCGCGGAACTCTTCTGATGCCTGCCCAAAGCGAACCCTTCATCCGCATCCGCGACCTCACCTATGCGTACGGGGAGGGCGAGGCTCGGAAGGAAGTCCTCACCAAAAACCGACTCGATCTCTTTCCCGGCGAACTCGTCATCATGTCGGGACCCTCCGGTTCCGGAAAGACGACCCTGCTGAGCCTGATCGGGGCGTTACGCACGGTGCAGGAGGGCAGTCTGCGGGTGGGCGGCAACGAGCTCCAGAAGTTCGACGCGAGCGCCCTTCTCCGTTACCGGAGAAGCGTCGGCTTCATCTTCCAGCACCACAACCTCTTTCCCGCCCTCACCGCTTTCGAGAGCGTGATGATGGCCTTCGACATGACCACGATTCCGCCTCAGGAAAAGGAGGCGCGCATCTCCTCCCTCCTGACCCGTCTAGGGCTCGGGCATCGCATTCACTACAAACCCGAACGCCTCTCCGGCGGTCAGAGACAACGGGTGGCCATCGCGCGCGCCCTTGTCAACGAACCGAAGCTGATTCTCGCCGACGAACCCACGGCCGCTCTCGACAAGGAGACCGGGCGTAACGTCGTGGACCTCATCAAGGCGCTGGTGAAGGAGCAGAACGCGACCGCGCTCATGGTCACCCACGACACCCGCCTTTTAGACGCCGCCGACAGGATCGTCCACATGATGGACGGCCAGATCGTGTCCAACGTGGAAGTGGCCGCGGTGCTCGAGATCAGCACCATGCTGCGTCAGTCGGGACTGTTTCCTTCGACCACTCCCGCCGAACTGATGGAGGTGGCGCAAAAAATGTCCCGCCGTGTTTACGCCCGAGGAGACGCCGTGATCACGCAGGGCGAGGAAGGCGATCGCTTCTACGTGATCAGCACGGGCTCGGTGGAGGTTGAGGTGGGCGGACCTGCGGCACCGAGAGTGGTCGGAACCATCGCGGCGGGAGGTTTCTTCGGCGAGCGCGCCCTGATCGCCCGGGAGCCGAGGAATGCCACGGTGCGCGCGCGCGAGCCGCTCGAGGTCTACTCGCTCGACAAGGAGGACTTCGAGGCCGCGATCGCGAAGTCGAAGACGTTCAAGGATCAGCTCCTCGCCGCGATCTTCAGCCGCGGCTGATCGCAGGAGAGGGCTCAGGCAGTAAAGATCTGACGCTCCACGAGATCCTTGTAGGTCGAGGACTCGCGCATCAGGGACTCGTGGCTTCCCATGGCCGCCACTGCTCCACCCTCGATCACGACTGCGCGCTCCGCGGACCGGATGGTGGACAGCCGATGCGCGATCACCAGAGTGGTGCGGCCTTTCATGAGGCGATCGAGAGCTTCATGGATGAGGGCCTCGCTCTCGCTGTCGAGCGCGCTCGTGGCTTCGTCGAGGATGAGAATGCGCGGATCCTTGAGCACAGTGCGCGCGAGGGCGATGCGCTGGCGCTGGCCTCCGGAGAGCTGAACCCCGCGATCTCCCACCCGCGTCTCGTAGGCCGCGGGCAGACCGGAGATGAAGTCGTGGGCGTTCGCAGCGCGGGCCGCGTCCTCGATCTCCTTCGTGGTCGCGGTCTCGAGACCGAAGCGGATGTTCTCCGCGATGGTCATGGCGAAGAGCGTCGGCTCCTGGGCCACGAAGCCGATCCGTCGTCTCAGCCATCGTCCGTCGAGGGTTCGAGAGTCGGCGCCGTCAATGAGAACGCGACCGCTCTGCGGATCATGGAAGCGGAGAAGAAGTCCGGCGAGTGTCGACTTGCCGGCTCCCGACGCGCCGACGAGGGCCACCACCTCGCCAGGATGGACCACGAGATTTAGGCCGCGCAGCACGGGCGCGTCGGGTCTCGACGGATAGGCGAAGGCCACGTCGTCGAAAACGATTTCACCCTTCATCGGATCGGGGCGAAGGCCGCCCTCGACGGGAACCTTGGGCTCCCGGCACAGGATCTCGGCCACGCGGTCCAGCGCTCCGGAAGCGCGGCGGAGTTCGGTCAAAGAGCCCGCGAGATCGCGAACGGCGTTAAGCACGATCGTGCCCGTGAAGACGAAGGCGGCGAGGTCGCCGGTGGTCAGCTTGCCCGTCGAAAAAAGAGGCAGGCCCACGAGAATGACCACCATCGCCCCGAGTTCCGGGGCCACCGCGGAAATACCGCGGACCATGCCGTAGATGCGGTTGTGCTCCCGCCCGATCCTCAGGCCCTCCGAAGCGCTCTCTTCGAAGCGCCGGGCCATGAAGGCCTCCTGGTCGCTCGCGCGCACCGCCCGGATGCCGGAGATCGCTTCCGACGCGAGGCCAGAGAGGCGGCCGATGATCGCCTGGTAGGCGCGCATGAGCCCGCCGGCTCGTCGGCCCAGGTGGTCGAGGTAGAGCGCGATCGGAGCGAGCACCGCGATCATCACCAGGGTCAGGTAGGGCGACATCCACAAGAGCACGCAGCCGCCGCCCGCGGTCAGAACGAAGGCGCGCATCACTGACCCCGCTTCGTCGACCAGCACGAACTCCAGCGCCTGCGCATCGTTCATCAGCCGGCTCGTGAGCTCACCGGAACGCTCATCGTCGAAGAAGGCGATCTCCTGACGAAGCAGCGACTCATAGGCGGCGCCGCGAAGCCTCGCGACCAGGCGCTGAGAGGCATTCGCGAAAAAGAATCTCTCCGCGAAGCGGCTGAGCCCGCCCAGACACAACACCGCGGCCACAAAGGCAGCGAAGCTCGTCGTCACCGCCCCGCGGTCGAGGGTGACTCCGATGGCCTGGGGGAAGTAGAGCTCGGTGGCGCCGGCGATCAGGCCGGAGACCACACCCGCCGCGATGGTCTTGAGATCGGGGACGAGCAGAGCGAGGAGCCGCTTCCGGCGCATGGTCTCGGGGGAAAGAGTCGAGGTCATGACGCGCGGGGCGAAGGCGCGTTGCGCCGCGCGAACCAGCCGCGGTTCCGCGAGTACGCGTCCTTGAAAGCGGCGAAGCCCGAGTCGTAGCGGCCGCGCTGCGCGGGGCGCCGTATCGACAACGTGATTTTCGCAGTCTCGGTCATGGGACGGGGCGGCTAGGATAGCGGTCCGTGCGCCACGGAACGAGGCGCGCCCTTCCTTCATGACCCTCGCCTCCCCAAAGAACGCCCTCGACGTGACCTCCAGGTACGAAGTCCAGTGAGGGAAGCCCGGACCTTCATCGATGTCCTGCGCGATCGCGCGGACTCCCGCCTTGGCCTCAAGGGTTACACCTTTCTTAAGGACGGGGCGGGCCTCGAGCAACGGCTCTCCTATGAGGAACTGGACCGACGCGCGCGCGAACTCGGGGGCGTGATCGCCGCGAAGGTGGCGCCTCGGGAGAGAGTCCTTCTCGTCTTCGACGCCGGCCTCGACTACGTGGTCGCCCTTTTCGCCTGTTTCTACGCGGGTGTGGTGGCGGTTCCGCTCTACGCACCGAACCCTCTCAAGCCCGAAGCTGGCCTCGATCACATCGACCGCGTGGCCCTCGACTGCGCCGCTTCTCTGGGTCTTACGTCCGCCGAGCTTTCAAGGCGACTCCCTCCGCTGCTTGCCCCGCTGCCTTTCGCGGGAAAGCTCTCGTGGCTCGACGTGGCCGAGAGCCGGGGCGAGGCGACGGCGCCCTTGCCGCACAGCGGCGAGGAAGACGTGGCCCTCCTTCAGTACACCTCGGGCTCGACCTCGTTGCCCAAGGGAGTCATGGTCACGCACCGGAACCTACTTCACAACGGCCGCCACATCCGCGAAGCCTTCGGAATCTCGGAGGAGTGGCGCACCATCTCCTGGCTGCCTCACCATCACGACATGGGTCTCATGGGAGGCATCATCGAGCCGCTCTTCCTCGGCATCGAGATGGTGCTCTTCTCTCCCCAGCTTTTCGTGCAACGGCCGGTGGTGTTTCTGGAGGCCATCACTAGGTTCCGTATCAACGGCGGCGGGTGTCCGAACTTCGGCTACGACCTCCTGACCCGCCGCGTGTCCGAGGCAGCGCGGGAGAAGCTCGACCTTTCCTCGTGGAGACTCGCGTTTTGCGGTGCCGAACCGGTGCGGTCCGCCACTCTCGAGGCCTTTGCCAGAGCCTTCGCCGGATGCGGCTTCCAGAGGTCCGCCTTCCTGCCCTGCTACGGTCTGGCCGAAGCGACTCTGCTCGTGACCGCATCCCCACCCTTCACGGTGCCGCGGGAGATTACCTTCGACGAGATTGCTCTTGAGGAAGGCCGCGTCGCCGCGGTCTCAGATCGGGGCGCCGCCTCGACCCGGGCCCTCGTGAGTTGCGGACGGCCGCCGCTCGGTGTTCGCATCGCCATCGTGGACCCTGAGACCGGACACATGCAACCAGAGGATCGCGTGGGCGAGATCTGGGTCAAGGGGCCGAACGTCGCGAAAGGCTACTGGGGACAGGCGGAGGCGACCCGGAGCTCCTTTGACGCACGCCTCGAGACCGGAGAGGCGGGATTCCTGCGCACCGGGGACCTCGGCTTTATCGACGGCGGTGAACTCTTCGTGACCGGCCGGCTCAAGGACCTCATCATTATTCGAGGGCGCAATCTCTATCCGCAGGATGTCGAGGCCACGGTCGAGCAGGCTCACGACGCGGTGCGGAGCGGGCGGGTGGCCGTGTTCTCGATCGAGCTTCTGGGCGAGGAGCGGTTGATCGTCACCTGTGAGGTGTCGAAACGGGGACTCGCGGACCGGGACGCCATCGTCGACGCGGTTCGGAGCGCGGTGGCGGCGGCCCACGGCGTCACTCCCCACGATGTCGCCCTACTTGAACCTCAGCAGTTGCCCCGCACCTCGAGCGGGAAGCCAAGGCGCTCGCTCAGCCGGAAGCAGTACCTCGACTCGCGTTCGACCAGTTGCGACATGATTTCCCCTTTTCCCCGAAACGTCCGGTCAGACATCCGGTGACCCCAACCAAAGGACCAGTTTGTGCGGCGATAGGGTATCTTCCGACTGAACGGAGGCAACTCATCCGAACCTTGTTGCTCCAGCTCCTGCCGAAATTATCAACCTTCAGTCAGGGTTGACAGGACTCCCGCAGTCGCATTTGTGGCGAGGCCGGAATCCAGAAAGACCTGAGACGGCGCTCAGTTCTTCCAGGCCTGTTCGCGATCGCGCCGCACCGGCACACGCTTCCCCTTGATGGTGGTGGCACGGAGGGTTTCGATGACACTGTCCGCGATCTCCGCCGGAACCTCGACCAATGAGAAACGATCCGTGATCTGGATCGCGCCGATGGCCCG
>JBDTQB010000320.1:0-5357 GCA_039932395.1 Vicinamibacteria bacterium
TGGGGAGTGTCCGACGAGTCGAGATCTCTCTGGGACGCCGACCACATCATTCCCGTTATCGAAGGCGGGGGAGGCTGTGGTCTCGACAACTATCGAACGTTGTGCGTGGCCTGTCATCGAGGCGAAACTTCGGGCCTTGCGACCCGCCGAGCGGAGCGACGGCGCGCTCAACGGCCGTTGTTTCCGCTCGCCGCTGAAGGAGCCGACTCTAACGAGCCAAAAGGGAAGCCACCGACAAAACGCCGTCGGCGGCCGGGGACGACGGATTCGAGAGCGTAGCCCCGTGCCTCTAGTCGTTGTCGCCGGCAAGCAGATCGCCGACGGAGCCCAGGATCGAGCCCTCTCCTTTGCCGCCGCGACCGGTGATTTTCGACGCGCCGACGATACGGTTCGCCATCCGTGAGAGAGGCAGGGACTGAAGCCAGATTTTCCCCGGCCCGGTCAGCGTGGCGAAGAACAGACCTTCGCCTCCGAACAGCGCCGATTTGATCTTGCCGACGTATTGAATGTCGTAGTCGACCGTCGGCTGAAACGCCACGATGCAGCCCGTGTCGACGCGCAGCTTCTCGCCGGGTGCGAGTGACCGCTCGTGGAGCGTGCCGCCCGCATGAACGAACGCGAGACCATCACCTTGAAGGCGTTCCATGATGAAGCCTTCGCCGCCGAAGAAGCCTGCGCCGAGGCGCTTCTGGAACGCGATGCCGATGGACACGCCCTTGGCTGCGCACAGGAAAGAATCCTTTTGCGCAATCAGTTCGCCACCGACCTTCGAGAGATCCACCGGAACAATCGTGCCTGGATACGGGGCGCCGAACGCGACTTTCTTTTTGCCGCTTCCCTTGTTGACGAACACGGTCATGAAGAGCGATTCGCCGGTGAGAAGGCGCTTGCCCGCGCCCATCAGCGCGCCGAGGAACCCGCCCCCCTGATTCGATCCGTCACCGAAGATGGTCTCCATCTCGATGCCGTCTTCCATGTACATCATGCCGCCGGCCTCCGCCACCGCCGCCTCGGCTGGATCCAGCTCGATCTCGACGAACTGCATGTCTTCGCCGTAAATCGTGTAGTCGATGATGTCCATCCGGCTCATGGGCTATGTCTCCTGGAGATTGTGTGGATCGTTGATTGGGTGGACGCATGGGCATCCTTCGTCTCAAACAAGAAACGAGAATCCCGCGCAATTGTTCAAAGGGATGATCCTCCTGGAATAGGCTGGCGGGCGTGAGTGCCGAGGATCCCCTGAGCCGGAAAGGTACGCTACAACGGCCCTTCCCCTCAAGCCTTTGCCATCAATGCGACGCTCCGCCACGCTACGTGACGACCGACAAAGGCTCCGTTTTCATTCAATGTCCGCGGTTGGAGCGGTATCCGCCGCAGCCGGTTCGTTTTTGTGACGCCTACGCGTCCGCCGTCACCGACTAGACGTCGCTACTTCTTTCCGAAGAGCATCCGATACAGCGCTAGAAGGACAATGGCGCCGAAGATCGACATCAGCCAGCCCGCCATGTAGTCCTGGCTGCCGCGTAGCTGCTGACCGATGAACGTGCCGAGCATCGCGCCCACGAGGCCGATCAGTGGCGTCACGATGCAGCCGCCGGGATCTTTCCCCGGCATGATGAACTTCGCGAGAATGCCAACGATCAGCCCGAAAATGGCCTGCCCGATGAGATGAAACATGGTGCTTGACTCCTTTTGGTGTCGGACGTTTTTACCGGTCGCCGACCCATTAAGCAAAGGCCGCGCCACTGCTCCCGGCGCGTAAACCCTTGAAGCGGGCGATAATCAGGCCTACATGACGCTTGCCACCGCCACTTTCCGCAGCCTGGGGATCTCCCAAACCACTATCGACGCCCTGATCAAGAAGGGCTACGACCACCCCACACCGTGTCAGACCGAGACTATTCCTGCGGCCCTCGCCGGCAAGGATCTGGTCGTTCAGTCGCGGACGGGCACGGGAAAGACGGCGGCCTTCGGCATCCCGATGGTGGAGCGCGTCGATCAGAATCTCAAAGGCGTGCAGGGTGTCGTCCTCGCGCCGACACGTGAACTCGCGGTTCAGGTTGCCGAAGAACTGGCCGATATCGGCAAGGGCCGTGGTGTTCGTGTCGTCGCGATCTACGGTGGCGACTCGATGGAACGTCAGACCGACCTTCTCGAGTCCGGCGTGCAGCTTGTGGCGGGAACGCCCGGCCGCGTGCTTGACCATCTCCGCCGCGGAACGCTCGACCTCACGAACCTCAAGGTGTTCGTGCTCGACGAAGCCGACCGCATGCTCGACATGGGCTTCGCGGAAGAGATGCAGAAGATCGTGGCCTTCGTGCCCGAGGAGCGTCAGACACTGCTCTTCTCGGCCACCATCCCCGCGTCGATCAAGCACCTCATCTACAACTTCCTCAAGGAACCGCAGTGGCTCCTGCTTTCGGAAGACAAGGTCTACGTCACCGACGTCGAGCACGTCTACTGCATCGTTCCGCGAATGAAGAAAGAGCAGACGCTCTACGACCTTCTGCTGTGGGAAGAGCCGACGTCGGCCATGGTCTTCTGCAACACGCGCGAAGAGACGCGGCAGGTTCACGAGTTTCTCCAGGCACGCGGACTTCCGTCGGAGCAGCTTTCGTCCGACTTGTCTCAGTCGAAGCGCGAGCGGGTTCTGAAGTCGTATCGCGAAGGCAAGATCAAGGTGTTGGCGACCACGGACGTCGCGTCGCGCGGCATTGACGTGGACGACGTCTCGCACGTCTTCATTTTCTCGACGCCTGACTCGCCCGAGCAGTACATCCATCGCGCGGGCCGCACGGGGCGCATTGGGAAGTCGGGACGCGCCATCAGTCTCCTGTCGGCGCACGACATCATGAACTACAACCGGCTTGTGAAGCGGTACCACATCGAAGTGAAGGAACTGCGTCCGCCTTCGTCGGACGATGTGTCACGTCGAACTTTCGAACGCATTCTTGATCTGATTCTTCAGGAGCGTACGGGTTCGCCTGACGCGTTGGCGCTGGCCGATGTCTTGATGGCTCGCGATGACCGTCGTCATCTGGTCGCGTCGCTGCTTGAAGTCTGGCGAGATGAGAAGCGCAAGGTTGTCATTCCCGTTGAAGTCGATCCGGTCGAGGCGGCGGAAGAGGCCGCGGCGGCTGCCGAACCCAAAGGCGCCTCCCGTCCGTATGGCGGTGGTGGTGGTGGTGGTCGGCGGCCCGGTGGTGGCGGCGGTGGTGGAAGAGGCCGCAGCGGGCCTCCGCGCCGGCACTAACTACGACGAGGCCTTGGCGATCGCGCGTCCGGCGACGCGTCCGGTCGACCAGGCCCATTGGAAGTTGAACCCTCCGATGCGCCCGTCAACGTCCAGGATCTCGCCGACGAAGTAGAGGCCGGGTGCGAGACGTGACTCCATGGTTTTCGGATTCACTTCGTCGATGGAAACGCCGCCGGATGTGACCTCGGCGAAGTTGTAGCCGCGTCCGCCGATCACGTTGAGCGGGAACGCGGTCAGGGCGGAGACCAACGCGCGCCGCTTGTCCTTTGAGAGACGTGAGAGTGGTTCATCCTGGCCGATCGCCGTCGTGACCAGCCGCAACGCGACCGATTGAATGAGACCGAACGCGCGGAAGATTTCCGTCGTGACGTTGTGATGCGGCCGGTCCTGCGCGGCGGCGATCAAGTGCGCTTCCACCGCGGAAGGATCTAGATCGGGAACGAAACTGAGCGTCATCGAAACGTTCGCTCCCTCCGACTTCGCCCGCCGGAAAAATCGTGACGCATTCAGAGGTAACGGACCGCTGATCCCAAAGTGAGTCCAGAGAAGCGAGCCGCGGACATCGACGGTTTTCTCGCCGTGACGCGAGATCCTGATCGCGGCGTCGTGGGCAATGCCCGACAGCGCGGCGTGGAAGTCGCCACCAAGGATCAAAGGCTCCAGGGCAGGCACGGTGGGGACGAGCAAATGTCCGGCGGCCCGGGCCAGCGTGTAGCCGACGCCATCGCTTCCCGTCTTCGGAAGGGAAAGCCCCCCGGTTGCCAGCACCACGTGCTTCGTGGAGATTTCGCCAGCGGACGTTTCGACGATCCACGCATTCGGGCCTCGCCGCAACCCCGTGACCCGAACCGATGTCTGGATCTCAATGCCGAGACGATGCGCTTCCCGCAACAGGGCATCGAGCACGGTTCGCGATTTATTCGTGATGGGGAACATCTTCCCGAGCGGTTCCTGCTTCAGTTCGACGCCCATCTCTTCGAAGAAGGCGATGGTGTCGGCGACGGGAAAGGCGCGCAGAACCTGCTTCACAAACGACGATCCGCCGCGCCAGAAATCCGCCGCTTCCACGTGTGCGTTGGTGACGTTGCAACGTGATCCACCCGCGACGAGTATCTTTGCCCCGAGCGTTCGGGCGCCGTCGAGCAGAACGATGCGACGCGGTGCACCCGTCGCATCGCTCCGTTCGGCGAGAAAGCGAGCGACGAAGATCGCGGTGGCAAGGCCCGCGGCGCCGCCACCGACGATAGTGACGGAGATCGCATCGCGAGACTCGGCCGGAGCGCTCTCTGAGATAATAGGGGTCACGAAACTCACATCATGCCAAGGTACGACTATCACTGTCCCGAAAACGACAACATTGTCGAAGTCCGCCATGGCATCAATGAGCGGATGAAGACCTGGGGCGAAGTCTGCGAACGGGCGCAGATCGCACCAGAAGACACGCCGCTTGACGCCCCGGTGGAGCTGGTGGTCTACGCGCCTGCTCTTTCGTTCCCGCAAGGCGATTCGTCGCTCAAAAGCATGGGTTTCAGCAAGCTTGTCCGCCGTGATGACGGCGTCTACGAGAACGTCACCGCGCGCGATGGCCAGTCCAAGATCGTTTCCGCCGACACTCCTGCGTCGGCTCTCAACCTCGGCTCCTCCGTCGGAGACTGATTTCCATCCAATGTTCGAAAGGGCGATGTTCATGATGACGAAGCGTTTTCTCCTGCCCCTGGCCTTGCTGGGGTTCACGGCCGTTCAAGCGCAGGCGCAAAGCGAAGAGGCGTTGAAGAACGCCTTCATGGGGAGGCGCGTCACCATCCGCGTCGACATGCCCGCGAGCCACAAAGGCATCGACCTGCGCTTCGACAAGCCGGTTCCTTTCGATCTGAAAGAGAACAGCGACCGCATCCGTGAACATGACGCGTCGCTTGTCGCGGGGGATTCCATCCCCGTGACCTTCATCAAGGTCAAAGGCGACCTGATCGAGTTTCACCTGGGCGGCGGCGGTTTCAACTGGTTCACCGATTCGACCACGCGCACCGCGTCGTACCGCGGCAAATCAAACCGCGAGAAGCAGCTCGAAAACGACATCAAGCGCGAGAACGACCGCGAACGC
>JBDTQB010000321.1:0-5333 GCA_039932395.1 Vicinamibacteria bacterium
CGCGCGGGCATCGCGGAGTACGCGTCGTTGTTGCCTCCGAACTCGCACGGCGAAGCGAACCCCGCCGACAAGGATCCCATTCCCCAGCCCTTCGATAACACCTACAACGGAGCTGAGCACGACGCCTTCATCTTGAAGGTGAAGTACCAGCGCGCTGACGATTTCTTCGCGCGAAACATGGTGGATGGCGCGGCCAGGGAGCGATTGAATCAGGCCTGGAACGATCTGTTCGGATCGTGGCCATACCACGACGCCTACCTCGGCATGCTGGTCGATCACTACGGACTCACCCTCAAGAGCCGGCGCATGGAAGACATGGACACGACGGCGATCGCCGCATTGCCCGCCGAGCTGCGTCCGTGCGTGGTACCCATCCGCGCTCACTACGAACAGGTGATGAAGGCGCAGAAACTGGCAGAGCCCGGTCACGTCGAGCAGGCTCTGGCGTTCGCGAGTCGCGCGTGGAGACGGCCCCTCACCCTCCAGGAAAAGGAAAAGCTGCGCGCGTTCTACGAGAAGGCGCGCACGACGCTCGCGCTCGATCATCAGGATGCGATCCGTGCCGTGTTGGCTCGCGTTCTCATGTCGCCGGCGTTCCTCTATCGCACGGAGACGGTGGCGGCGACCACCGCGGAAAAGCCCTTGAGCGGCGCTGAAACCGCGAGCCGCCTGAGCTTCTTCCTCTGGTCTTCCATTCCCGATGACGAACTGCGCCGCGCCGGTTCCGCGGGCGAACTCGCGATCCCCGCCAAGCTGAACGCGCAGGTCAAGCGCATGATGGCCGACCCGAAGGCGCGCCGTTTCGCGACGGAGTTCTTCGGACAGTGGCTCGGGTTCTATGGCTTTGATCGCTACGCCGGCGTCGACCCCGTCCGATTCCCCGAATTCACTGAAGAGGTGAAGTCGGCGATGTACGACGAGGCCGTTTCCACCTTCGAATACATCGTCCGAAACAACCGTCCGGTGATGGAGTTCATCGACGCCGACTACACATTCGTCAATCAGCCCCTGGCCAAGTTCTATGGCCTGAAGGTCACGGACGACAAGGCGAGCGCCGACACCATGTTCAAAGTGGAAGGGGCCCGCGCGTTCAACCGAGGCGGCGTCTTGAGGCTTGGCTCCGTTCTGACCGCGACGTCGGCGCCACTTCGCACCAGCCCGGTCAAGCGAGGCGACTGGGTGCTGCGACGTCTTCTGGGAACACCCACTCCCCCGCCTCCTGCCGATGCCGGAACCCTTCCCGCGGACGACCACTCGTTCGAAGGACTGACTCTCCGGGAGAAGCTGACCCAGCACAAGCGGAACGCAACGTGCGCCGGTTGTCATGTGCGGATCGACCCTCTGGGATTCCCGCTCGAAGGATTTGACGCCGTTGGTCGCTCGCGATCCGTCTATGCGGACGGCAAGGCCGTGGACGACACTGGCGAGTTTCCCGGCAAGTCGACCCTGAAAGGCGCCGCGGGGCTGGTTTCGTACCTGCGCACTCAGGACGCTCAGGTGATGAAGACTCTCTCGAGGAAGATGATCGGCTACGCGCTCGGACGAACCGTCCTTGCCTCCGATCAGCCGTTGATCGACGACATGACGAAGCTGGGTGGATCCGCCACCTTCCCTGATCTCGTGGCCAAAGTCGTGGCCAGCCGTCAGTTCCGCAACCATCTGGGTGAGAACGAAGGTGTCCGATGAGTCCTGACCGATACGCCTCAAAACCATCTCGTCGTTTTTTCCTGCGGGGAGCCGGCGTAGCACTCGCCCTGCCCTGGATGGAATCGGCACCGCTCTTCGCGTCTGACCTGGGTGCGGCGAAGGCCAGCACGCCGCCGCTCAGACTCGGCATCATCTACTTCTCGAATGGCGTCGAGCCGATTCACTGGTGGGCCAAGGGTGCCGGCGCGAACATGGAGATCGGTCAGGGTCTGCTCCCGATGATGCCCCACCGGGAAGACATGGTCTTCCTCCAGGGCCTTTACCATTCGATGTCCGAGGGCTCGACCAGTCCGCACCTGGGGCGCATGAACCTGCTCTCCGGCGCGATGGTCAGCCTCGACCCGAGCGACATCCGCGTTGGCACATCGATGGATCAGATCCTGGCCACGCGCATCGGCGACCGCACCGCGGTTCCAAGCCTGGTGTTAGGCATCGAGCCGAACGAGCTGAGGCTCGAAGACGGCCTCTCCATGATCTACGGCTCGAGCATTTCCTGGACCTCTCCGAGCCGGCCGGCCACCAAGGAGATCTACCCATCTCGCACGTTCGATCGCCTGATCGGCGATGGCAGCGGACGGCCCCTCGACCGCAGCATCCTGGATGAGGTGCGCCAGGACTCCAACGGTCTCAAGCCACGCATCAGCCGGCGTGACGGAGCAAAGCTGGACGAATACCTCGAATCGATCCGGGATATCGAGAAGCGCATCGAGCGGGCTTCGAAGGAAGAGCGTCTGGAAGGCTGGCATCCGACGCTGACCCAGCCCGACATGCCGCGTCCAAAGGACGAGCTGCCGCAGAACGTGCCGGACCACATGAAGCTGATGCTGGATCTGACCGTCCTCGCCTTCCAGATGGACAAGACGCGCATCGCGACCTTGATGCTCAACAATGATCTCTCTCAGATGAACTTCCGGTTCCTCGAAGGAGTTCAAGGCGCGTTACACCTTGACCTCACCCACAACCTCAAGGACCCTGTGAAAGAGGCGATGTATCTAAAGACCAATCAGTTTCATATCGCGCAGTTCGCCTACCTGACTCAGCGGTTGAAGGACATCAACGAAGGTGACGGCTCGCTCCTCGACCACTCCATGCTGATGCTGACGTCCAGTCTCTTTGACGGTGATCTGCATTCGGCCAATCAGCTTCCCTTCCTGCTCGCCGGCAAGGGCAACGGCTTGCTGAAAACCGGGCGCGTTCTGGACTACCTCGACAAAGGCAACGACAATCGCAAGGCCTGCAGCCTCCATCTTTCACTCATGGACCGAATGGGCGTGCCGCTCGATAAGTTCGGCGACGCGACCACGCGCCTCACGGACCTTTGATCGGCTCTATGTCCCCAACTAACGTCGCCCATTCAAACTCCGTCTCTCAACGACCGACACGCGCCCGCTATTGGGTCATCGTGTTCGCGGTCACGCTCGCGACCATCCAGTACGTCGATCGCGTGGCGATCTCGCAGGCCATGCCCGACATCGCCAAAGACCTCTCCTTGACCGATGCCCAAAAAGGCGTGGTGTTCTCCGCATTCACTCTGGCCTACGCGCTGTTCGAAATCCCCACGGGCTGGCTCGGCGACAAGATGGGCGCGCGGAGCGTGTTGATGCGGGTGGTGGTGTGGTGGTCCGTCTTCACCGCGGCCACCGGCTGGGCCTGGAACTACGGGTCGATGCTGGTCATGCGCTTCCTGTTCGGCGCGGGCGAGGCGGGTTGCTTTCCGAACCTCACGAAAGCGCTCGGCGCCTGGCTGCCGAAACGCGATCGAACCTACGCTCAGGCCTTGATGTGGATGGGTGCCCGCTGGGGCGGAGCCTTCGCACCTCTCCTGGTGGTCTGCGTGATGGCGTTCGTAACCTGGCGAACGGCGTTCATGATGTTCGCGGTGCTGGGTGTCATCTGGGCGATCGCCTTCTACCTCTGGTTCCGCGACGATCCTCGGCAGCACTCCGCGGTCAACGCCGCCGAACTTGAACTGCTCAAGGAAAACGACGCGCCCACAGACGGGCATGCCAATGTGCCGTGGCGTGAACTCGCCAGCCGACCGGCGCTGTGGCTGTTGTGGGCGCAATACTTCTGCCTGAGTTATGGCTGGTATTTCTACGTCACCTGGCTGCCCACGTACCTCCGCGATGAACGCGGGATGGAGATCAAAGCAAACGCGTTTATGCAACTGTTAGGCGCGGGATTCGAAGGCGCAGCGGCCCTCTTTGGCGGCACCCTGAGTCCTGACCTGACCCAAAAGCTGCTGGCCGCATCGCTCGCCGGAATACCGCTCTTCTTCGGAGGATTCGGTTCGTTGATCGGCGGCCTCATCGCGAGCCGGATGATCGCCCGTGGTGGTGCGGTGACGCGCGTGAGGCGGTCGATCGCCTGCGTCGGCTTCATCGGCGCGTCGACGCTGCTGATGACCTCGTTCTACATCAAAGACCCGCTACTGGCCATGCTATCGATGGGTCTCGCGAGCTTCTGCAACGACATGACCATGCCGGGAAGCTGGGCGACGTGCATGGACATCGGGGGCAAGTATGCGGGTACCGTTTCCGGCAGCATGAACATGATGGGCAACTTCGGCGGCATGGCCGGGCCAGTGGTCGTCGGGCTCATCCTTTCGTCGACCAACCGCGACTGGCAACTCGCCTTCCTGATCTCGTCGGTGATCTACGTTTTCGCGGGGGTCTTCTGGTTGTTCATCGACCCCGTAACGCCGCTCCTGAAAACGGCGGAACCCGCGCGAGCCTAGGCTTTGGGTGTCGGGCTCGGACTCGCGCCCGGAATCGCGCGTGAGACTGGTTTCACCGTCATCAGGGCATCGATGGGCGCATGCCCCGCCCAGGCGAGCGCGCGCAGCAGCATGGGCTGAACCTGGGCGTGGCTGAGGTTCGCGTAGTTGTGAGCCTGCATCCAGACGAACGCTCGATAGGGCTGGCCGCCGAAAATCGTCCGCTCGTAGGTCCAGATCTGCGGCACCACTTCCCCTTCGTGGCCGGCGGCACTCGGCGTGGACGCTTGGGGTGCCGTCGCGAGAACCTTGATCTGCGGTGACTTCGCCCACGTCATGAGAAAGAAAGACTCGTCGGTGATCGTGAAGTCCGACATGCCTTGCATGATCGGGTGCGTGGGATCGACGATCTTGTAGGCGACCGGTGCTTCGAGCGTGTAGTTGGTCTGGCCATGCTTCTTCGCACCGCCATAGATAGTCGAGAACCACTCAGGATCCTCCGCGCAGATCGTGTCGTGCAGAGCCACGAGACCGCCGCCGCGTTTGAGAAACGCCTCCAGCGTCGCTTTCTCCTCGCTGGTCATGTAGCCGCTGTCGCCCTTGTACGTGAACATCACGTCCACGTTCGCGAGTTCCTGCGGCGTCGGAAAGTGGAGGCTTCCGTCCACCACGGCACCGCGCTCCTGCAGGATCTTGCTCCAGTCGGCTAAGAACTGCGGATAGTCGTGCTGTCCCGGAGCGTGGGTCTTCAGGCCGGCGCGCAGGTAGATGCGCAGCGGCCTTGTGTCTTGCGCGTTCGCGGCCGTTGGAGCGAGGAGCGTGATGCCCGTGATCGCTATTCCCATCGTCATCACGATCCCAAACAAGCCGGCGACAGAAACACGGACACTCTTGTGGGCCATGGTCCAGA
>JBDTQB010000322.1:0-5264 GCA_039932395.1 Vicinamibacteria bacterium
ATCCGGCAAACTTGGCCTAACTCCATGATTCAAGCCACCATCAAGCTCGCGCCGTCGATTCTGTCCGCCGACTTCTCTCGCCTGGGCGAAGCGGTGAAGACCGCTGAGCAAGCGGGCGCCGATCGCATTCATGTGGACGTGATGGATGGACACTTCGTTCCCAACATCACCATTGGTCCGATCGTCGTGGAATGGCTGCGCAAGGCGACGCCACTCCCGCTCGAATGCCATCTCATGATCACGGATCCGGATCGCTTTGCGCCCGACTTCATCTCAGCGGGCGCCGACACCCTGATCGTTCACCCCGAGGGCGCGATCCATCTTCATCGCACGATCCATGGCATCAAGAACGCCGGGAAGCGGGTTGGAGTCGCCCTGAATCCGGCGACCTCCGAGATGATGATCGAAGAGATTCTGCCCGATGTCGATCTCGTTCTCGTCATGACCGTGAACCCGGGTTTTGGCGGACAGAAGTTCATAGAAAGCACCCTGCCAAAAATTCGACGCCTGCGCGAGGAGATCGATTCGGTCAACCCCCACTGCGAGCTCGAAGTCGACGGCGGCATCGATGCGACCACCGCGCCGCGCGTGGTTTCAGCGGGCGCTCGCGTGCTGGTGGCCGGCTCCGCGGTGTTTGGCGCGAAGGACGGCGTGAATGCCGCGTCGAAGCGGATCCTCGATGCCGCGCATCACGCGCTTACGCATCCTTACAAATGAGCGCGCCCTCCTAAGCAGCCCAGGGTGCCACCTCGGCCTGCCCCTCGGTGGCGGGGATGGCGGGTGCGGGTGACGCGGGCGAGCGCATCTCGTCGATGTGGACCAAAACCACGCCTCCCACGATGAACGCGCCGCCCATCAGTTGAGTCGACGTTGGCAGTTCATTCAGGAACAGCCATGCGAAGAACACAGCGAAGAGGACCTCGGTGAGGCCGACGAACGAGGACAGCTTGGGCCCAAGGATGCGCGCGGCGCCGATGCCGACCACGTACGCGATCGCGGCCGCCACCAGTGACAAGCCAAGGACAGGAACGATCCAGGACACGGTGCGTCCCGCGAACTCGACCGAGCCAAACGTCGCCCGCAACGGCAGGATGCCCACGCCCGAAGCCACCAGCAGGGTCAACGCCGCGATCACCATGCCGGCTCCGGCGATCACCAAAGGCGGCATGTCGTCATCGCCCTTCGCGGAAAGGACGTAGTACGTGGCGAGTCCGACGGCCGCGGCCAGACCCCACAGGACGCCGATCGGATCGAGTCTTGTGTTTCCGGCCAGGTCCAGAACGAAAACAAGGCCGAGCATGGCCACTGCAGATCCGATCATGGTGAGGCGGCGCGGCTTGTGTCCGTGGCGCAGCCACATCCACCCCACGACCAGCACCGTGCCCAGATACTCAAGCAGCAATGCCACGCCGACAGATAGATGCTCGACCGCGTTGAAGTACATGAGCTGACCGCCCGCGACTGCGATGACTCCATACGTCAGGATCAGGCCGAAATTGCGGCGGACCACATCCCATCGGCCGCGAAGCGACCAGAGCGTGGGAATCGCCAGCATCAAGGCGGCGAAAGTGACGCGCGCGGTGACCGCCGCCGCCGGCGACCAGCCGGCGTTGAGCAAGGATCGGGCGAAGGAGCCCGAGGTGCTGAATGTCGCGGCGGACAGAAGTGCCAGTCCCAGTCCTAGCCCGCGCTTGTGTGAAGTCGAAGTCATCGAAAGGCTAGAAGCTCAGACGATAAGACAGCGTGCCCAGGATCTCGACCGCGCGCGGATCGAGACCGAGGTCGCGACGATTGACGTGCGTGCTGTCGACGCGGAGAAACTCCATGGTGATCTTGTGGTGCGTGGCTGGCGCGAGGGAGTACGCGAACGTCCACGAGTCGCCGTCCTCGGTATTTGCGTCCTCCACCTTGAACTGATCGAGATCGCGCACGCGGAACTTATCGAAGCGGGCGGTGAGACGATGCTTCGTATCGGGTGACGCCCAGGTCGCCATCAGATAGCCCGACTGGAACCGGACCACCACGGCGTTGCCTCGGCCAGGCACGAGTCCCATATGCGTCTTGCCGTCCAGACCTTGCGCGAGTAGTTCGAACGGACCGAAGGAGCGCGCGATTCCAACCGACCCATACCCGGTCCGCCACGCATACTGCTGACCATCGAACGCTGCTGGATTCGCCACTTCAGGCTGGTAGAGCGCCTTGATTCGGTAGCGCGGATGGGTGATCGCGAGACCAGTGGACCATGACCAGCGCTTGTCGACTTCGCGGATCGGTTGCACGTAGGTCGGCTGATCGGGAAAAAGATCCGGTCGATCGAATGACTTCAACGCGGGAAGCGGGATCCGATCGCCGACACCGCTGACGCGATCGTGGAGCGCGAATCCGCGCCAGGCGAGCAGCGTTCCGTTCGGATCGTTGGCTCGGGTCAGCGTTCCGAACACGCGGACCTGAGCTTCGCTGATCCGAAAGGACGGTCCCGCTTCCACACCGACGTTGCGCACTTCCTCGCCGATCCACGTGTTGATGGCGGAGAATGTGGTGGTGTACGGTGACAGCCAGCCGGGATCGGTGTTCTCCAATGAGAC
The DNA here is from genome assembly GCA_039932395.1 of Vicinamibacteria bacterium. GTDB lineage: Bacteria > Acidobacteriota > Vicinamibacteria > Fen-336 > JAGNNV01 > JAGNNV01. The sequence continues at coordinate 2,586 of JBDTQB010000322.1, forward strand.
GGTGGGGAAGAAGACTCCGGCTCGGATGTCGAGAGAAACCGTGTCGCCCAGAGCCGGCGCATAGCGGATGATGCCTTCCACGAGATCCACACGTCGCTTAAAGTTGTGCTCGGTGTCGACGTTGGCCTGAAGTCGAAGCGACAAGTCGGGCCGCGCATCGAATTCTCCGAGTGCTATGGCCTGGGCGAGCCGGGCCTTCACCCCTCGAGGCTGGTTGCCGTATCTGGTCTTCCCCAGGCCGCCGTCCAGAAAGCTCGTGGACGGGGGAGTCGTCACGAGACGGCCGTCGAGAACGAAATTGAACTTGAATTGATCACCGGCGTCAGCGCCCGTGACCGAGAGAAGCAGGACGGTCACGGCACCCAGCACCAGGCGTTCGCGGATCGCGATGATGGATCTAACCACCGGAGTCGGCACTTTCAGCTTCGGGCCCGGGAGGTGTTGCATCGTTCAAGTTATCGAGATAACCCTCTGGTAGCGCGACTTTCTGAGTGCCGCCGCTCTTCCCGCGCGAGACACGCACTCCCGCGGGTGGGAACGGCGTCTGCGGATCGACCACGGAAATTGTCTCGGCCAACTGATCGATCGACTCGACCCGCATCAAGGCCTCGCGAAGCGGCGCAGAGCCGGGGAAGCACTTCGTGTACCACGCCGAATGCTTTCGGAACGCGCGCATCCCCGCCAGTTCGCCCATGAAGCCGGCGAGTCCGCGGGCGTGCTTCATCATGGTGACCGAGATCTCGCCGAAGGTTGGTGGATCCTGCGGTTCGCGGCCGGCGAAGACGTCGGCGAGATCGCGGAAGAGCCACGGACGGCCCAGGCATCCGCGCCCAACGACCACACCGTCGCAACCCGTCTGACGCATCATGCGAAGCGCATCGTGCGCTTCCCAGATATCTCCATTGCCGAGCACGGGAATCGTTCGCACCGTGTTCTTCAATTCCGTGATCGCCGACCAGTCGGCCTCGCCGTCATAGAGTTGAGCCGCCGTGCGCGCGTGCAAAGCGATGGCCGCACAGCCCTCGCCTTCGGCCACGCGACCGGTTTCACGAAAGGTGAGCAAGTCGTCGTTGATGCCCTTGCGGAACTTGATGGTGACAGGGGTGTTGCCAGCGGATCTCACGGCTGCCCCTACGATGCCGCGTAACAGATTTGGTTTCAGGGGAAGGGCAGCGCCTCCGCCCTTCGACGTCACCTTGCGCACCGGGCATCCGAAGTTCATGTCGATGTGATCGACCCGGCCTTCGCTGACCAGAATCCGGACTGCCTCGCCGACGTAGTGCGGATCGACCCCGTAGAGCTGAAGCGAGCGCACCGTCTCATCGGGAGAGAAGCTCGCCAGGAGTTCGGTCTTCGGATTACCATCGACGAGCGGACGCGCGGTGATCATCTCGCTCACGTAGAGGCCCGCGCCGAACTCCCGACAGATCGAACGGAAAGGGGGATTGGTGACGCCGACCATCGGAGCCAGAACGACCGGCACGGTGACCTCGATGGTTCCGATCCTGAGCGGCGCGAACTCGTCCGGGCGCGCGAGCGGAACCTCGCGATTGAGCGCCGAGATGTAGTCGGGATTCAATGGACTGATGGGGGGGCGGGTGCGCCTGCTTCGATCCAGCCGCCGCCCAGGCAGACGTCGCCGTCGTAAAACACCGCGGCCTGGCCTGGCGTGATGGCCCGTTGCGGCTCATCGAAAACCAGGGTGGCGCTATTGGAGATCGGATCAGGGGTGACGGTGACGGGCGCGTCTTTGGCGCGGTAGCGGATTTTCGCGGTGGCGCGAAGTGGCGCCGTCGGCGGATCGATCGACAACCAGTTCACATCGCGCACATACGCGTTCGACGACAGCAACGCGGACTCAGGCCCGACCGTGACTTCCCGCTTCCCCGCGTCGATGTTCAACACATAGAGGGGAACAGGGGAGCCGACGCCAAGTCCCTTGCGCTGACCGACCGTGAACTTGTGGATGCCCGCGTGCTCGCCGACCTGAGCGCCGGTTCGATCGACGATCGCTCCGCCGGACAGAGTCGCATCCTTGCGATTCTTTTCGACGAAGCCTGCGTAGTTGTCGTCCGGAACGAAACAGATCTCCTGGCTTTCCGGCTTGTCGGCCGTGGCCATCTGTAGCTCGCGCGCGATCCTTCGGACTTCGGCTTTTTGCAGATTCCCCACAGGGAACACGGCCGCGGCCAACTGGTCCTGAGTCAGACCGAAGAGGAAATAGGACTGATCCTTGTCGGGATCGGCGCCGCGAAGCAAGCGGAAGCGGCCCGTCGTCGGATGCTGATCCTTGCGTGCGTAATGACCGGTCGCCACGTGCTCGATTCCCAGCGCGCGCGTGCGGGCGAGGAGCGAGTCGAACTTCACATCGGTATTGCAGTTGGCGCAGGGAAGTGGCGTGCGGCCCTCGGCATAGTCCTTCACGAAAGGCTCGATCACGCCCTTGCGGAAGGCATCCTCGAGATTCAAGACGTAGTGGGGCAGGCCGAGCTGCGAGGCGACGCGCTTGGCGTCATGAAGATCGTTGAGCGCGCAACAGCGGCCGAAAGACGAGCCGTGGCCCGCCGACTGATCGTGGAGCTGCATCGAAATTCCCACGACGTCATGACCCTCCTGCTTGAGCAGGGCGGCCGCGACACATGAGTCGACGCCTCCGGACATGGCTACAACAACGCGCAT
>JBDTQB010000323.1:0-5244 GCA_039932395.1 Vicinamibacteria bacterium
GCTTCGTCGAAACGATGCTCGCGCATCAGGACAAACGCGGCGAGCCGATTGATCTGGATATGGTCGGGGTAGCGTGCGACCAGTTTGCGCGCGTCCTCCGCCACTTCGACGCGGGGCAGCAGCCGGTCGTAAAGGTAGGCTGCATCGGCGGAGTCAGGCTGCGCCTCTCGACGCTTGCGGTAGTCATCGAGAAGGCCGGCGCCTGCCCCGAGCGACTGCGCTGTTGATTGGTAGAGCCGATGATGCTCGACCGAGTTGTCATGTTTCTCGACCGCCTCCTTCAGCATGGGAACGGCAAGCTCGGGCTTTCCGCCCAACTGGAGAAGCAGAATCGCTTGCCCCAGAGAGGAAACTGAATCGTCGACCGTGACGAGACCCTTGGCCAGCGCCACCGCGGCCGCGCTGCGTTCGGGCGCAGCGAAGGCGCCAACGCAGGCGGCGATTCCACCGGAATCAATGCCGACATGCTGTTTGGCCTCGGACGCCTGATTTTCGGGCAGGGACAGGGTCGCCGGAGGTTCGATGAAGACGTAGTCGGCCCATGGGGTGTCGATCTGAACGTCGCCGCAGTGAATCTTGGCCTGCGATTCCGGCGGCTTGACTCCGTTCGCCGTGTAGTAGACGGTTTCACGGAAGATCGGCGCCGCGCCGAGGACATTCCATATCTGGACGCTGCTTCCGGGCTTGATGTCGAACGATCCCGATTCGATCTCCTTGCTGTCGGCACTGACCTTGATCGATTGGCGGCCGGCCGGGAGGTTGACCACTTCACGACCAAACGCCGGCACATCAATCTCCTTTTCACCCGCGCGCACATGAACGCCCTTGGGAAGGCCGTTCACGATCTGGATATCGTGATGCTTCGTGGCGTAGAACCCCTGGAACAGGCCTGCTCCCATGCCGACGATCACGCCGGTGACCACCAGCCGATTCCAGAACCAGACAGGTCCAGACAAAGGTACTTTCCCGAGGAAATACCACGCCTTGCCTTTCTCCGGCGCGTCGCTCACCAGGTACTGCGCGAAGGGAAAGATCGGAACGAAGACCAGGATCAGGAAGTGGGTCTTGACGTAGGTCCCGTCGGTGTCATGGTCAGAGTCACCGTAGACCGTGGCGCCGATGCCGTTCAGGCTGCCCAGAACCGGGGCTCCCGCCTTGGCGACGAACAACCGCCGGTGGCTCAGAAGCTGGTCGATCACGATCCTGTGGGCTTTCAGCCTTCCCGTGAGTCGGCCCCACCAGAGCGTCCGATAGAGGCCGTGCGCGCTTCCACGTGCCAGGGCCGCCGCAACCCCCGCGTCGGCTCGCGCCACTGCCTCGAGCTCGGGCGCGCGAGACAACATGCCCAGTGGATCCTTCAAATAGGTTTCGGTCATCGCCCTGCCTTACCTCGTATATGTCTGCCGCAGTGGGTATCCGCCGGGCGCGCCCGGCGTCATTGGATCGCGCATATTCGCCGTGTTTGAGATGCCGCGCAACTCCCCGCGCGTCTACAATCTTTTCCATGCTTTTCGATTTGAAGGACATCTCCCTGCTTCGCTCCCAGGGATTCATCGCAGGACGATGGGGAGGTGCTGACTCCGGCGCAGTCCGGGTGATCCACAACCCCGCGACTGGCGAGCAGATCGTGATGGTGCCCAATATGCGGGCGTCTGAAACCAAGCGCGCCATCGCCGCGGCGAACGTGGCGTTCGGTCCGTGGTCGAAGCGCCCCGCAAAGGAGCGCGCCGTTGTGCTGCGGCGCTGGTTCGAACTCATCATGGCGAGTCAGGACGACCTGGCGCTGATTCTCACCAGCGAACAGGGCAAGCCTTTGACCGAAGCCAAGGGCGAGATCGCTTACGGCGCGTCTTTCATTGAATGGTTCGCCGAGGAAGGGAAGCGCGTCTACGGCGAGACCATTCCGGCCACCACCGCCGACAAGCGCATTCATGTGTTGCGTCAGCCCATCGGCGTGTGCGCCGCCATCACGCCCTGGAACTTTCCGACGGCGATGATCACGCGCAAGGCGGGGCCTGCGCTTGCTGCCGGGTGCACCATGGTCCTGAAGCCCGCGATGCAGACGCCTTTGTCGGCCCTCGCGCTCGCGGTGCTTGCCGAGCGTGCGGGCATCCCGGCCGGCGTCTTCAACATCGTCACCGGAGATGCTGAGGCCATCGGCGGAGAGATGACCTCCAATCCGCTGGTTCGGAAGCTGACGTTCACCGGCTCCACCCGAACCGGCAAGCTCTTGATGAAGCAGGCGGCCGACACGGTGAAGAAGGTTTCGATGGAACTTGGCGGCAACGCGCCGTTCATTGTTTTCGAGGATGCCGATCTTGACACGGCGGTCACGGGTGCCATGGCTTCCAAGTACCGGGCGAGCGGACAGACCTGCGTCTGCGCCAATCGGTTCCTCGTTCATGACTCGGTCTACGACGCGTTCGCAGAGAAGCTCACCAAGGCGGTCGCTGCCTTGGTCGTAGGAGATGGTCGCGACAAGGGAGTCGATCAGGGCCCGCTTATTGATGAGAACGCAGTGACGAAAGTTGAGGCGCATATCGCCGATGCCGTGTCGAAAGGCGCGCGCGTTCTGACCGGAGGAAAGCGGCATACCCTGGGTCGAACCTTTTTCGAGCCAACTGTGTTGGCCGATGCCCAGCCCGGCATGATGGTGGCTCGCGAAGAGACCTTTGGCCCCGTGGCCCCCTTGTTCCGATTCAAGACCGAAGCCGATGCCATCCAGATGGCGAACGACACGGAGTTCGGCCTCGCCGCGTACTTCTACGCGCGCGATGTCGGTCGGGTTTTCAGAGTGAGCGAGGCGCTCGAGTACGGAATCGTGGGCGTCAACACGGGGATGATCTCCACGGAAGTGGCGCCTTTTGGCGGAGTGAAGGAATCGGGCATCGGACGCGAGGGCTCGCATCTGGGCATCGACGAATATCTCGAAGTTAAGTACGTCTGCCACGCTGTCTGAGGATTTCCGATGTCTGTCTATTCGCTCTTCGCGCCTAACGGCCCCAACGGTTTCGGTTACGCCAGTACGGCGGAAGATGTCACCGAAGGCATTTCCCTCGCTGGTAAACGAATCCTGGTGACGGGATGCAACTCCGGGCTTGGTCTCGAAACCGCCCGCGTTCTCGCCCTGCGGGGCGTCGAAGTACTTGGCACCGCGCGTACAGTCGATAAGGCGAACGCAGCGCTTGGAGCTTTGGATGGAAAGACGAAAGGCTTCGCGTGCGAGCTGGCCGACCCGGCGTCGGTGAAGGCGTGCGTGAAAGCGGTGAAGACGCATCTGAAGCGCGGCAAAGTCGACGCGATCATCTGCAACGCCGGCATCATGGCCTTGCCGAAACTTGAGCAGGCGTTCGGGTATGAGCTCCAGTTCTTCACCAACCACATCGGCCACTTCATCCTTGTTACCGGCCTGCTTGATGCGCTTGCCGCGAACGGTCGCGTAGTGATGCTGAGCAGCACGGCTCATACGCAGGCCCCGAAGGGCGGCATCGAGTTCGACAATCTGTCGGGCGAACGCGACTACACCGCGTGGAAGACGTACGGCCAGTCGAAGATGGCGAATCTGCTTTTCGCGAAGGAACTCGCGCGGCGGTTCGAGGGGACGAAGAAAACAGCGAACTCCGTCCATCCAGGCGTCATCGCCACGAATCTCTGGCGGCACACGAATCCCTTGATGGCGTTGGGTGTGGCCGTTGCCGGGGTTTTCTATACGAAGAGCCCGGAGCAGGGCGCGGCGACCCAGTGCTATGTCGCGGTGCACCCCGATGCGGCGAAGATTTCAGGTCAGTACTTCGCCGACTGCAATGTGGCGAAGCCGCGTGAAGACGGAAGCGACGCCGAGACTGCGCGTCGCCTCTGGACGGTCAGCGAGGAGATCGTCGCGGGGCTTCTCGTCTGATCGCGCGACGGCGCCGATCCCCGAAGGCAACATCTTCCAGGTCACCCGGGCCAAGTGAACTGAGGTAGACCAACAGCTTGTCGGTTCAACGATTCCTGCCGCACGCGGCGAGACTGCCCAGTGCTCTGTCCGTGTCGCTCGTGGTGATTGTCGCGCCGGGACTGGCGTATCTCGCCTACGTCCTGAACGCGCTCGATGCCGGAGTCGCGGCAACCGCCCTGCTGCTGGCGCTCAGTGCTGGCGCGGTTTTTCTGGCGGTTCGGCCTTTTGTCTGGCCCTCACTCTTCATGGAAGTGGATCTCGCACGCAGAACGCTTCGTATGGTGGACGACGGAGTACGAAGCGACAGCAATCCGTTGGAGTCGATGGCGCCACTCACCGTGGCCGAACGGGTGACCTGGGAACAGGTGACGTGGGAAAATGATCGCTCCAGTAGGATCCAGTACGTCGTGTTCGGAGCGGGTCATTCGTATCTTGACCTCTTTGTTTCGGACTCTGCCGACGCGGCGCGCGCCTGGATGGAGAATCTGGGGCGGGAATGGCGCCTCTCAACGCGCTTCCTGAAGGACGACGTGCGTCCGGCCTACACAGTGGATCGGCGGCTGCACGAGAGATTTCGGAACGACCTTGCGGCGCGAACCGCGGTGACGCTGTCACCTGAATGGGGCGTGAAGGTGGAGTTGTCGCCCCAGGGCTATGCCCTGATTCCGACGCGCAGATCGTGGGCAACCCTCGTTCCCGCGGGTTCTCTCTTGGCGCTCGTGATGCTGGTCCGCGAGGAGATGCCGTCGGCCTTCCAGCCGGAGACGACGGACGGCGATGTCTGGATGCGGGCGATCCTGGGTGGTGTCTTCGTCGTTTTTCTGGGCCTGCTGGTGCGCGGTCTCTGGCGGTTCTTCCATCCGGTGATCCTCAGGATCACACCGCACGGCGTCGTCTATGGATCGGCGCGATTGAGCTTCAGCTCGATTGATGAGGTCTCACGCACCCATCCCATCGAGATCATCGGCGACACGCGCACCATCAAGCTGGCCCCCGGCTTCTGCGCCCGCGAAGGCACCGACGGCGTCGCGCATGAACTCCGCCGTCTGATCATCGAAACCGGTCTGATCGTGGAGACGATGTAACTCTCATCCGTCAATCGGCCGGAGGCGCGGCTTCACCCTGGTCCCAAGCTTAGGACAGCACCCAACCTGAGAACCCTAGCCTGACTGTGGATTAACATAGACGGTCGAACAACACGGACATCGTCTTAACCTTGGCCGAGCCGAGTACAGAACGCCATGAGCTCACCCTCGCGATCATCGGCGGGATGGATTCACAGGGCTTCGCTCTTGTGGGCCCCG
>JBDTQB010000324.1:0-5241 GCA_039932395.1 Vicinamibacteria bacterium
GCGAAGACACGCTTGATCCGTCAGCTCGTGTCCCTTCTCGATGAGAAGGTTCCCACGGTCAAGGGATGCGAGATCCGGGACGATCCGTTCGCGCCTCTGTGCTCCTCATGTCGGGCCAAGGTCGCGACCCAAGGCGACAACCTCGAGATCGACTGGCTGACGCGCGACGAACGCTATGTCGAGAAGCTCGCGACCCCCGACGTCACCATCGCCGACATGCTGGGCGACCTCGATCCGATCAAGGCGGCCAAGGGCGGACACGTTCTGTCCAGCGATAGCTCGATTCACTACGGCCTGCTTCCGCGTTCCAATCGCGGCATCTTCGCGATCAACGAGCTGCCCGACCTTGCTCCGCGCATTCAGGTCGGCCTGTTCAATATCCTTCAGGAAGGCGACATCCAGATCAAGGGCTTCCCCGTTCGCCTGCGGCTGGACGTGGCTATGGTCTTCACCGCCAATCCCGAGGACTACACGGCGCGCGGCAAGATCGTGACGCCGCTCAAAGACCGCATCGGCAGCGAAATTCGCACGCACTATCCTGAGACGATCGAGCTTTCGGCGCTTATCACCGCGAGCGAAGCCTTCTCCAAGCGCAGCCTGCCCGTCTTCGTGCCGGAGTTCGTCCGCCACACCGTGGAAGCCATCGCCTTCGCGGCCCGGCGTGATCGTCGGGTCGACAAGAAGAGCGGTGTCTCGCAGCGTCTGGCGATCAGCGTTCTTGAAAACGCCATCTCCTCGGCCGAACGGCGAGCGATGGCCTTCGGCGAGGCCGAGATCGTTCCGCGTATCTCCGACATCTACGTAGCGCTTCCCGCGGTCACCGGCAAGATCGAACTCGAATATGAGGGCGAGATGGCGGGCGGCGCTGCGGTCGGCCGCGAGCTGGTCCGTGAAGGATTGAAGGAAGTCTTCGCACGCGAATTCGGCGGAACGAATCTGCGCGCGCAGATCGAGTTCTTCGAGAACGGCGGCGAGATCGACGTCTCCGACGATAAGCCCTCTGCGGAACTGCTCGCGACGCTCTCGCGCGTCCCCGGCATCCTGGCCCATGCAGGCCGTGTGCTGCCCGAGCGTTCCGATGCTCCGACCCGCGCGGCGGCCGCCGAGTTCATCCTCGAAGGCCTCTTCGCTCAGAAGAAGATCGGTCGGTCGGGTGCAGGCACCTACGTGGCGGTAGAACGCAAGGGCGATGAGGGGGTCGATCCTGATCGCCTTGAGCGACTGGCGCGCCTCAAGCGGCAGGTCAATTAGGCCCCTCGCCGCCATGGCTAGCTACAAGTACCACAAGCACCGACCCAATCTCTGGGAGGATCTCGACCTGGGAGCGCTCGTCAATGCGATGTCCGAGTTCCTGCTCGGCAGCGGTTTCGGCGAGCCCGCGGACGGCGAATCTCAGACCACTCAACAGGATCTGAAGGACGCCATCACCAACGCCTTGATGACGAGCGAACTGCTGCCCGACGAAGATCTGCAGAAGCTCTTCTCAAGCGAAGAGACGCTGAACGAGTTCCTCGAAAAGGTCATCGAGCGCCTGATGAATGAGGGTTTCATTCAGAAGTCGGAGATGGGTTCGGGTTCGCTCGACGATAGTGACGGCCAGGGCGAGGCGGCAGGCGAAGGCGCTCCCGTGAAGTTCGAACTGTCGGAAAAGGGCACGGACTTCCTGGGCTATCGCGCGTTGCGCGAGCTCATGGGCGCGCTCGGGCGGTCTTCCTTCGGCTCGCATGACACTCAGGACCTCTCCACCGGCGTCGATGCCAGCGGTCCGTCAAAGGCCTATGAATTCGGCGACACTCTGAATCTGGATGTCAGCGAGACTCTGCTCAACACCATCCGCCGCACGAAGTCCCTCGCAGTCAATGAAGACGAAGGCCTCGACGTCGGCTACGAGGATCTGGTGGTGCGTCAAACGGAGTATCGGTCGTCGTGCGCCACCGTGGTCATGCTCGACTGCTCGCATTCGATGATCCTGTACGGAGAAGACCGCTTCACTCCGGCCAAAAAGGTGGCGCTCGCGCTATCGCATCTTCTGCGTACCCAATACCCGGGCGATTCCCTGCGCGTGGTGCTCTTCCATGACTCCGCCGAAGAAATCCCCCTGTCTCTGTTGGGTCGCGTGAAGGTCGGACCTCACTACACGAACACCCGCGAAGGGCTACGCGTGGCTCAGCGCATCCTGGCGAGCGAGCGCAAGGACATGAAGCAAATCGTCATGATCACCGACGGCAAGCCCACCGCGTTGACTCTGGACGACGGACGCATCTATCGAAATCCGTTCGGTATGGACCCAAAGGTCATCGGACTGACGCTCAAGGAAGTGATCAACTGCCGTCGTCAGAACATCATGATCAACACCTTCATGCTGGCCCGGGACTACGAGTTGATGGCGTTCGTCTCGAAGGTTTCTGAACTGACGCACGGCAAGGCCTATTTCACGAACCCCTATGACCTGGGCGAAGCGGTGCTGATGGACTTCCTCCGCAAGAAGCGCACGGTCGGACACTGACCTTCACGTCGGGGCCACACCGCTGAGCACGACGCTGAGTCCACGGCCGCCCGCTCCCCGAATCGTCCCTCGCGCGGCTCGTCCTCCACGTGCCTGGGGATGGGACATCGCCGGTTTCGTGATCGCCTGCCTGATCGGCGCGGCGCTCGTCCAGTCTCACCACCAGAAGCATTTCGATCCGCACATCGTGTGGGACGGATTCAACCTTCCCGGCTTCGACGCGCATGTCTACGTGGCCATGGCCGAGGATCCCCGCTTCTTCACGGTTGGGCCTTGGGGCTATCGGATTCTGCTGCCGGAGTTGATCGGAACATTCCTGCCTGCGCGGCTTATCGTGCCCGGCTTCGATTGGGCGGCACGTGGCTCACTGATGATCGCCAGCGGGCTGCTGTTCATCTACTTGCGCATCCTGGGCGGAACGATCAGAGCCGCCCTGCTCGCGGTCCTCGTCATGATGATGGCGCCGTCCGTCGATGTCGTCTTCGCGAATCCGTTCCTCGTGGAGCCCTTCGCGTTGATGCTTCTTCTGACCGCGCTCATCGCCATCGAAGGCGGGGCCAGCGCCTGGATGATCGCCTTGTCGTTGATCCTGCTCTCGCTCACCAAAGAGATCTGGCTGTTCCTGCTCCCGTTGATTTTTCTGAAAGAAGTTCACAACGGTTTTCGCGGCGCGGCGATGCGCACTCTTCGCCTGAGTGCGCCTGCGCTGTGGCTCATGGTCTTCATGCGCTGGATGTGGTGGCCGCAACACGGGCCATCCAGGGCCGGCACGGACTACATCGCCGTTCTGGGTTCTATCGTCGCCAACGTCGGCGTCTTCCTGCCGGAGTTTCTGTTGGGCGGTTTGATGGTCGTGGCTGTGATCGCGTTGGGGCAGGAGCGGGCGCGCGAATATCTGCTTGAACACTCTCTGACCTTGCTGGCCCTCCTGACCCTGCCTCTCTTCGCCGCCGCCTACACCGGCGAGGGCGCGGCCACGAGCTTCTTCGCCGACGACGTGCGGCGGTTGCTGATCTATGTGCTCCCGTTCGCCGCGGCACTCGCCATTCATCTCGACCCCGACCACGGACGCCCTCACACCCTGGGTCGCAACCGAAAGGTTGAACGTGGCGCCATGGCGCTGGTCTTCGGATTCATGCTGGCGCCCCGCGCGCTTGACCGCTATTCCCGGCTAGATCTGTCCACGTCGCGCGATGGTCCGTATGTCCTTGGTTTCTCACGAGAGACATTGCGGACGGCACGGAAACTGGACCGCGGAGAGACGGTTGTTCTTGACCCCGTGGAAAGAAAATTCGCCTGGGGGGTCTCGCCCCCCAACGATCTGGCCAAGCTCCGTTTCTTTCTGCGGGGCGGCTTCGGCCCCCTTGCTCACTACGGGATCCACGACATCAAGATGCGCGAAGCAACCGCATGGCTTGCGATTCCAGTGCTTGAGCCACGCACGTTGAGAATGACGCTCACCATGGACGCCCGCGAAGCCGCGTGGATCACCGTGCTCGCGCGCGGCCGTCGTGTCGGCGAAGTCCTGGTCGGGCCGCAAGCGGTGCGGGCGACGTTTGAAATTCCCGCTGGCCAGCTTTTCCGGGGCGACAATCCAATCGAACTTCGCTGTGAGAAAGCGGGCACGGCGTTGCCCCGCATCCTCCGTATCGAGCTATCCGGAACTCCCCAGGCGCCTTAAGCCGGATCGGGCTCGTATTCCGGCTCGGGAAGAGGAGGCGCATCCCGCGGCCATTTGTAGGGGACGACACGGCGGTCGACCTGAGCGTCGTGAGTCACGGTGAGCGGATAGCACGTTCTAGGCTGTCCCTCGACCATCACTCCATGCGCCTGGCCGACGCGTAGACGGGTCCGCCGCGCAAGCAATGTGGTGCCACGTAACCAGTCCTTCTTCGGAAGGATCGAAACCACGACAAAGTCCGCGTCATTGCCATTGAACCGGCGACATGCGTGGACGACATCACTCGTCCAGATGCCGGAGGTGTCGAGGCGCGCCACCTCGTTGACCAGGGACGAGCCACGATCCACGAAGTCATGGATGACGTTGTCGATTCCGGTCAGGATGGGATCTCCGCGGGGATGGTCGGTCGCAAGCGCAAATGCGCGATACGTCGCGGAAACGAACAAGTAGAGCGAAAGCCATCCCATCCGCGTGAACAGGAAGAACTCGAACGGCGCAAGGACATTGCTCTGCAGCGCCGTCCGTACCGCCGTTTTCTGGTCGACTCCTTCGATGCGTTGATCAGGCTGCGCCACCCTGAGGGCCAGCCTCGCCGCCTGCTCGCCCGAGGTGCTTGCGTGCTGGAAAAAGCCCGCATAGCCAAGGCGGGCTCCGATCGCCGCAGTGATCAGTATCGCGAAGAGTGCGCCGCGATGACTGTCGCGCCAATAGCGGACAGGAAGATTGCAGCGAAACACCCCGACCAGTGTTTCCATACAGAATGAGGATGCCTGCTTCGGTGGATTCAGTCAAGAAACCCGCCGGTATCAATTTTGCTCGAGCTCTTTGGAATGTCACACCTGACCTCCCTTGTTCTGGGCCTCGCCACGTGCGCGAGTCTCACCAACGCGCGGCAGACGGCGCCGCTATCGATCAAGCCTGCCACGGCGCAACTGGTGGCGGTCGACGTGGTGGTGACAGACCGGAAGGGCCGGGCCGTCACCGATCTTCGGCAAGAGGACTTTGAACTGTACGAGGACAATCGTCCTGTCCAGGTGTCAGGGTTCCAGGCGCC
>JBDTQB010000325.1:0-5226 GCA_039932395.1 Vicinamibacteria bacterium
AGATCGTCGAAGTTCGAGACGTCGGAATAGGGAAGCAGAACGCGGCTCACCAGCATGCCCAGATAGTGCCCGGGATTCAGTCCACTCTGCAGGCGGAAGCCATGGCGCAGACCTGCTTCCAACTTGATCGAGAAGTCGCGGTCGTCTTCCTTACGACGATAGGACCGCAGCGGATAGGCGATGTCCGGACGAAGAATGGTCTGCCAGTCGGCGAGCCGGAGCATTGAACGGATCTCCGCGGAGGACATGCCGGTCGCGTAGGCGGCGCTCATGAACGCGCCCGTGCTGTTGCCCGCGATTCGATCGATCGGAATGTGATGCTCTTCCAGCCATCGCAGGACGCCTGCATGCGCCATGCCGCGCGCCGACCCACCCCCGAGCGCAATTCCGATCACCGGGCGTTTCGGAGCGGAAGAAGGAGGGGCGGAGACTGGCTCATCCTGAGCACGTGCGTCGCGCGCCGCCACCACCAGAACGATGGCGATGAACGCTGTGACGATCCAGGCGCCCGCGCCGGTTGCGCGGATGGGTGATTCGATGAAGCGACGCGACATGATTTCCAGGCTGGCGCGCCGAGGCTACTCTGTGAGCGTCAGTTGTCGCGCGGCTATTTCAGCGCGTCAGGAAGGCCAACTCCGTCGACGACCGCGAAGTAGCGCCCCTTTGACGGATTTGACGGATTCGCCGGGTCGCCGATCCACGCCACAAAGTTAGCGCTTCCACCGCGGGCGATGATGCCGTCGGAGAGTTTCAGCGCGTTGAGAACGTCGCGTGGATCATTGGACGGGAGTTTCGTGCCCGGACGTGTGGCCAACAGGTTCGCAGGTGAAATCTCACCCGCTTTGAGCTTGCGATCATGGGACAAGGGTGCGAGAAGCATCCCCTTGCCATCGATCCGACGCCCCGGAGTCACCAGCCGACTGTCCCCGACTTCGATGACCCGGCTTCCCACGCGGGGGGGCGCCGCGCAACCTGACACAGTTTGATCCGACTCGAGGCGGTCGAACGCAACGTCAGCTTCGAACCATTTCTGCGATCGCGGCTCCAGGATTGAGGCACCCACGATGGCGATGTCCGCGTACGCGTCCGACTGATTGCGAAGAAGCTCGTCATAGAGGGTCGGTGTTTCGTCGGCGAGATCATCACGGGAGAGACCGTCGAGAATCGACACCAGGGCCACGAAGTTGAGTCGCGTCAGGTCGCCGAAGCCGCCCCCTTTGGGGAAGCCGCCGCTTTCGATCAGGACCACGGGCGACCCCCAGGCGGTGACGTTGTCGCCGAAGGCGCGGGGATTCCAGTCTTCGTCATAGCGCGCGATGCCACCCGGGATGAACGGGGTCAGTGTGCGCACAATGTGGCTGGCCACCCGCTTGGCCCGCAGGCGTCCCTCGGTGAGGGTTCCCTGGGCGTCTCCGGCAACCGCGAGCAGGGAGATGGACGAGATCACGCCCGTCTCGCCGACCATAGTGCGGCGATTCTGATCATGGAGATTGAAACCGAGGATGGGGGAGTAGCGATCCCGAATTGACTTCAGCAGTCGGCCCTCCGGCGTCGTCAGCATCAGCGCGTCACGATTGATATCGATGCCCTGGGCGTTTCGCCGTTGATAGGCCTCAGATCCGTCCGGATTGAGCTGCGGAATCATCCGCAGAGTGAAGGTGTCGAGAATGCGGGCGATGTCAGGTCGTTTTTCCTCGCGCGCGAGGAAGTCTGCAAGGTCGAGAAGGGCAGGTGTCGCCGAAGGCTCGTCACCGTGCATCTGCGACCAGAGAAGGATCGACTTTGACCCGTGCCCGATCGACATCATCCGGATTTCTTTCCCAAGAAATGAAGTTCCGATGACATCGACCGTGACCTGGGGTCGCGCGGTCACGAGTCGGGTGAGTTCCTGAGTCAATAAATCCGGAGTGAAACACGGTGCGGGAACGGTGACGAATCTGTGACTTTCGTGCTCCTTCGCGATCGACTGAGCGTTCTCAGGCGCGGACAGAGCGGCGCTTTGAGCGGCAACTGCAACGATGAAAAGGGTTTCTAGCAATGGGTGACCTCTTATTTTGGCCTTATCCTATGGCCCGCACGGCGTCGATGAATTCTCATAACTCTAATTCCGACCCTGAAATGAGTGCCGAGATGAGCACTTAGGAGAGTCATGAGCGTGAGGCCAAAATCTTTGATCCATCTGATGCGCGGCTTGTTCCTGGCATGCGGAATGGGATCGGTCGCCGTCGCTGCGGATACGCCAAAGCCCGCGACACCTTTCACGGTGACCGCACCGGCCGACGTGAGCGAAGATTCCCAGCTGACCGAGAACGCGCCCGACAAGGACAAGTCCAAGAAGACCAAGGACGATAAAAATGACTCCGGCAAGGGCGAGAAGGCGGAGCCGGAGGCATGGCATTTCGAAGGATTGGCTCTGAAGAAGGGTCAGAACAGGATTGAACCCGCCGGATACGCCCAGGTTGACCTCCGGCACTTTGACTGGCACGTCAAGGGCGACGATGGCGACAAGAAGCGTTCGCCCGAAAGCGAGCTGCGTCGGCTTCGCTTCGCCGTGGAGGGCCAGTTCGGAAAAGTGTCCTTTGAACTGGCGGTTGATCCCCGTGATTCACAGCGCGGCGAGAATTTCAAGGACACCACCCTGGGGTATTCGTTCTCGAAAAAACTTTCCCTGCTCGTTGGGCATTTCAAGCCCCCCATCAGTCAGGAACTTCTGACTTCGGCGGGGAAGACCGACTTCGTGGAACGCGCGATTCTCGCGCAGCTGGCCCCGGACCGGGACTGGGGCGCCGCGGTCAGCGGCGAGGTCGGTCGCATCCACTATGCGATCGGTGGTTTCGCGGGAGACGGCGACGCGAATGCCCAAAGCGCCGACAGTTCGTTCGCCACTCGCATCACCGGCCGGGTCGTGAAGGGCTTGCTCGTCTCGGGCTCGTATATGTGGGCCGACGTCAAGCATGATGTGCGCGTCGGCAACACCGAGCCTGCGCCAAAGGGGACGTCGGGCAAGGCGATCAGCGGCTTCACTTTCTGGAATCGCGCTC
Source organism: Vicinamibacteria bacterium (assembly GCA_039932395.1). Lineage (GTDB taxonomy): Bacteria > Acidobacteriota > Vicinamibacteria > Fen-336 > JAGNNV01 > JAGNNV01. The sequence continues at coordinate 3,042 of JBDTQB010000325.1, forward strand.
ACGTCAATGGCAACCGGGAACGCGTCGGCGCCGACATGTCTTACTCCCGCGGTCCGCTCCGAATTCGGGGTGAGTTCTTGCAGGAGCAGGAAGAACGCAAGGGTGAAGGATCCACCGGACTGGACATCCCCGACGTGCGCGGACGGGGCTGGGCGGTGGGCGCTTCCTATGTGCTGACCGGAGAAAAGAAGGGCTCCACGGTCGAGCCCGCGAAGTCGGTCTTCCACGGCGGCAAGGGAGCGCTGGAGATCGTCGCTCGCCTTGAAGGCGCCAAGTTTGACGACACCGGCGATGGCTCGGGTCCTGCCGGATACGGGAACCGGGCGCGGAACATCGCGCCTTCGGGGGCCAGAGCCATCGAGGCGGGTGCAAACTATTGGCTCTCCAACTTCATGAAGTTCCAGGGGAGTGCCTTGTGGGAAAGCTACAACGATCCCTTGATTGCGCCCGTTCCGGGCAAGACGGGTCGCTACTTCAGCCTGCTCGGCCGGATTCAGTTGATGGTCCCCTGAATTTCTGGCGTTCGGTTTCCACTTCATCCCTGACGTGGCAGCCGTGGATGTGGTCATTGACGAGTCCCATGGCCTGCATAAACGCGTAGGCCGTAGTGGGCCCCACGAATGAGAAGCCCCGCTTCTTGAGGTCTTTGGACAGCCGGGTAGACATCTCCGTCTGATTCAGGGTTCCAAGCGTCGCCAGGTCGATCGTCTTTGGCCGGTCTTCCGGCCCAGGCTCGTAGGCCCAGTAGAAACGCGCGAGTGACTTGAACTCTTCCTGCAGCACGAGGGCGCGTTTCGCGTTGTTGATGGTTGATTCGATCTTCCCACGGTGCCGGACGATGCCGGCATCCGCCAAAAGACGCTTCACGTCCGCGGCCTTGAAGGCGGCCACGGACGCGATGTCGAATCCGGAGAACGCTGCCCGGAAGTTCTCGCGCTTGCGAAGGATCGTGAGCCAGGAAAGGCCAGATTGAAATCCCTCGAGACTGAGTTTCTCGAACAGGCGCACGTCGTTCCGCACCGGGCGGCCCCACTCGCGATCGTGGTAGCGGAGATAGAGAGGATCCGTCCCGCTCCAGGCGCAGCGGACCTTACCGTCCCCTCCTTCGATCAAGCCGTCCATGGTCTCCCCTTCGGTTCAAAGATGCGCCGAAAAACAAAAAGGCCGAGCCAATGCGGCCCGGCCTTCCACGCGCGAACGGTCCTACTTGATTTTGTAGGTCTTGTCAGGGAGCTGCTCGCGATGCGCGTCGTGGCATCCCTTGCAGTTCGGAAAGAGACCCTTCATCGCTTCGCCGGTGGCGGCGGCGTCGTTGGTGGCGGCGGCCTTCGCGACGGCCTGGGCGGCGGCTCGTGCCTTGGCGTTCATGTCGACCGCGTCCTGCGTTTTGCGAGCGGTCCAGAAGCCTTCGGTGACGGCGAGTGCCGCATCTACGGCCTTGGCACCCGCGACGGCGGCGCTGAGGTCAGTCGGCGTCTCGCGCGTCGACTTATTGATCGCGCCCACGCCGGCCTGCACGTCCTTCATCGCCTTCTGAAAGTCGGCTTCGGTGACGTCCGCGGCTCTCACGGAAGGCGTCATCAACGCCAGCGCCAGAACCGCAACAATTGTGGATTTCCTCATGATTCTCCAAGACTCCTGAAAAGTGATTCCCGCTCATTGGAACGGACCGCGAATTATCCACTTTTTTCCGCGCCGCGCGAGACCGAGCTGGCAGCGCTTAAGACTTCGACGAAATCCGGCCCGGGAGGCGAGAATGGAGGTGCATGAACGTTTTCCGCTCCGTCGCCCTTACCGTGGTCCTCCTCACCGCCCTCTCGACGTCCGGCCTCGCGCAGGAGACGAAGGCGCCCGAAGCAGGTCCCGCGTCCGCGGAAAAGCCTCAAACGGCGCCCCCTGCCCCGCCTGTCGCACCCGCCAAGGCGGCCCGCGCCACCGACTTCACCCTCGGCCTTGGTTACCATGGGGTGACGCATCTGACCGGCTCCGCGACCTTGATGTGGGGCACCGCGCGCATGTTCGGCGCGCTCGCTCCGGGCAAACTGATCCAGGTGCGGGGCGGAGCGCGCGGTGGGCAGGTGGGCGTGGGGTTTGTGGGCGGCGCGTTCGAGGAGTCTCCGATTCGCCCGTCCGGCGTAGCCGCGACGTTCAAAGCCATTCTGATTCGCACGTGGCGCGACCCCAC
>JBDTQB010000326.1:0-5210 GCA_039932395.1 Vicinamibacteria bacterium
GCCGCCGATGTGATCGGTTTGTACTTGGGGCCTCCTACCAATGCCGTGGTGTTGAGCGTGGATGAGAAGCCGTCAATTCAAGCCCTGCAACGACGCACCGGCTACGTACAAACGAGCAGTGGCAAGATTGTGCGCGGCATCCAGAGCACCTACAAGCGCCATGGCGTCGTCAATCTCTTCGCCGCACTGAACGTGGCAACCGGCGCGATTCGATCAAAAATCACCGCGACCAAGATGCGCACGGACTTTCAGGCGTTTCTTGAGGAAGTCGTTGCCGACGTACTCCCAAGCCCGGAGATCCACGTGATTCTGGACAACTACGCAACCACAAGAGGAACGATGACTGGCTGGCCCGCCATCCAAATGTCCACTTCCACTTCACGCCAACCTCAGCCAGTTGGCCCAATCAGATCGAGATCTGGTTTGGAATCCTCACTCGCAAGCGCCTACGCGGGGCCAGCTTCAACAGCACTGAAGAACTCACCAGCGCGATCAGCGCGTTCGTGCACGCGTGCAACCAGAATGCAACACCATTCGTTTGGCGAAAGCGTGAAGTGAACGGAGCTCAACTCCGAAATACAATCGTGAACTTACGCGATTAAACACTACTTAAAGTTTTTAGATGTAAAGGTGTCATCGCGGCATCGTTCAACGCGTGCGAAAGCGACGCGCGCCGGGGAGAAGCCACCAGCGGCCCCCATTGTTGACGGTCGCACGCTGGTTGCCGTTGGAAGCGTAACGACCGGACCGAAACTGCGGGTTGCCCCGCACGGCGGCGGAGCTTGCGCGCCGCGAAGGTTGGCGCGTTGGGCGCGGCCGAGGAGAGTGCCCGGATCTGCCTACGGGCCACAGCGGTCAGGCGAATCACGCGCCGCAGCTGGGCGCGGGATTGGCGAGCACCAGGGAGAGCGCCTCGCGCGAACGAAGTGACGCCGCCTACCTGGTACCAGGCGCTTGGCGGGGCAAAGCCCCGCCCCATATTCGAGAAAGCCTCGATGGCGGCCAACGAATGTGAGTGCGACGGCCTCGACCGCAGCGAGCTCCGTGCGCGGGACTCGCCCGATAGACATGGTTTGCCCGCGATTGCCCAGGAAGCGGAATCAACTAGCGTGAAGCGCGCCTCTACCGACTCAGACGAAGGCCTTAGAAGACGACGCCTACCGTCGCGCGGATGTCGTTCTCGTTGACCTTCGTTCCGCCCACGTCCAGCTTGCGACGGAAATAGTCGGCGCCTACGCGCACCTTCAAACTGCCTGTCGCTTTGAACTCCAAGCCGCCGCCGCCATCGAGGCCAAGACCGGTATCAGAAACCGAAATGTTTACACCGCCAAAGGGACTGATGGACGCGGTGGTCTTGGCACCTCCGGCCAGAGCATGCACGTAGACGCTGATGCCGCCGAGACCACGCTTCAAACGCACGCCGCCGAGATATGTGGTCAGAGACGACTTGCCCGAATCGACTGAGCCCTTCTCATAAGAGAAGTCGCCCACGATCGAAGCGAAGCCGTTGAGGTGATACTCCGGCGACAGTCGCCCGCCGTGAAGCTTCACGTCGTCGGTTTTGAAGAACGCGTATCCCGCGTACAGGCTGACCTTCTTATCTGACGATTGAGCCTGTGCCTGCGGAGCGATAAGCAGCGCCACCGCCAACAGAGAAACGCTCGCGAAGCTCGACAGATTCAACTTGTTCTTCATGGTCGGTGGTGGATCCTTGAGGAGTGCAGGAAAGGACGGCCGGATGGAAAGCGAAGCGGCCTAGGCGAGAACGTTGACGCCCGCGCCCATGTTGTAGCCGGGGAACAGCGTCGCCATATCGGTCAGGCCCAGCTGCTTCCGAGCGATCTCTCCGTAGACATCGCGGAAATCGGTGGTCGCGGCAAGGTCGCGGTTTTGATAAAGCTGAGACGCGGAGAGACCGGGCCAGCGACCGAGCATCCGGCCACCACGCACTCCACCGCCCAGGACGAAGACGGCTTTGGCCGAGCCATGATCTGTGCCGGCCGAACCGTTCACATAGGCCGTGCGACCGAACTCAGAGACCATCATGACGACGACGTTGTCCATCAATCCACCGAGGTCCTGAACGAACGCGGCCAGCGCGTCACCGATACGCGGCAACTCCGTCTGATGAGCGGCAAGCTCGTTCGAGTGCGTATCGAAGGCGCCCCCCAGACTGATAAAGATCGTCCGCGTGCCCAGGCCCGCCTTGATCACGGCCGCGGTCTGTTTCAGCGAGTTGCCGATGGTGGTGTTCGCGTAAACCGCCCCATTTGAAGGCGCGGCAGACACCGCGGGCGAGCGAATGATCGTATCGATGGCTTCAAACGTCTCCCGACCGGTCTTACCCACCTCGTCCATTCGCGAGCCGTACATCGCGCGCAACGCCGTTTCGGCTTCCGTGCGCCAGTTCGCTCCGACCTTGAGGTTGAAAGTCGTGAGGTTGCTCGCAACCAGCACCGGCTCTCCGCCCATGAACGAACGGGGCAGCTGAGCCTGGAACGCCACGGCTTCGGACACGGCCTCACCCGGAATCATCTTGATGGCGCGGTCCAGCCACCCGGTCGCGGTGGTCTTGTTGGCGGGAGTGCCCGTCTCCATGAAGTCCTGGGCATCGAAGTGCGAACGCGAGAGGTCGTAGTTGCCGACCGCGTCGATGATCGCCAGGCGTCCATCGCTCCAAAGAGGCATGAGGCCGGAAAGCGCTGGATGCAGACCGAAGGTGTCATCGAGACGCAGGGCACCGCCTGCCTGCCCCGGGCGTGGGATGGCGATGCCGCCGCGGATGTCGTAATACGCTGACTCGCCGTAGGGCACCACCATGTTCAACGTATCGACGCCGCCGCGGATGAAGATCTGAACGAAGACCTTGGCGCCCGTGGCCGCCTGCGCGGTTCGCATCATCAGCGCAGAAGGAGCAAAGCCGATGCCGAGGGCCGCGGCGGACGCGCCGCGCATGAAGATTCGACGAGACGGATCAAAGGGCATGGACATGATCTCCTACCGAACCTGCGCTTCAGGACTCGCCAGCAGCAGCGCGGACACACGCGCCGCCGACGAGGGACTGGTGATGGTGGTGTTGACCTTCGTGGCAGACGAGATCGTGGACGCCCCGAGGGTGTTCGCGAACACCGCGTTGTTGGCCGCCTTGGCTACCGACGCGGGGCTCGTGAGATCTGCTCCAGGAGCGAAGTTGCGCACATTGACCGTCACTCCGTTCACCAGATTCTGCGCGATATCGAGGGCGAAATTCATGCGATAGATCTGCGATGACGGGTTGAGCCAGTCGTCCCCGCGGTCCGTGTATCCGGTGGGAGGAATGCATTGATACGTCGGCTGGCCCATCTGAGTGATGTAGGCGACCACGCCACGCGTGGCCGAGGTCACATCGCCTCCGACCGCGCGGATCGTGCTCACCGCGAACTCGAAGGGCGTCTTCGGCTTGCCTGCTTCGCTGAACGCCTCAGACCAGAACTCCGGCGAACCGATCATCGCTCGCATGACCGACTTGATGTCGCCCTCGCTCGCGAGCCACGCCTCCACCATGCGATCGACAATCGCTTGCGGGGGAATGTCGGACACAAATCGACGTGCCAGCTTGGTCGAAATGAAGCGAGCGGTGAGCGGATGGGTGGCGAGGTACTGGAACACCTTGTTGCCGTCGTCCTGGCCGCCGCCCGCGGGAATCGTCAGGCCGAAAGCGCTCTTCGAGGCCGTGTCGTGATTGGCGCTGCGATAGATGAAGTTGCCGCCCCGAGAGAGATTGTCGATGCCCCAGCCGGAGAAAGCGCGCGCGACTTCATAGACATCAGCCTGCGTGTAGCCCGCATCCACACCCACGGTGTGAAGTTCCAGCAACTCGCGACCGTAGTTCTCATTGAGGCCCTGAACCAACTTGCCGTTCACCGTCCGAGACGCAACCGAAAGATAGTTGTCGAGGAAGTACAGCATCGCTGGATGAGAGCCGCTCGCCTTCAACAGATTCTCGAACTTCCCCATCGCGTTGGGACGGATGGCGTCGCGCTCGTACGACTGAATCGAGTAACGAACGAAGTTGTCGTTGATGTTGACGTTGAAGTGATTGAACCAGAAGTCGGCGAGAACCTCTTGAAGCTGGTTCTTCGAATGAACCGAGCGCATCAGCTTCGCGGTGTAGAGATTGTCGAGATACGCCTGGATCGACGAGTTGGCGTTGCCGGAGTCGGCATACGTCACGAGGACCTGAGTGGTGGTCAAACTCAAGGTATTGGCTAAGGGCGCGAGGCGTGTTTCGAGAGCAGCATCCGCCTTCGGATCCAGCTGATCGTTGATGTAGCTCTCGATGCCACGATCGAGGACGGCATCAATATCCCCCGGACGTGGACCGAATCCCAGCCGATTCAACGCGAAAAGCGCCGTCCTTCGAGCGAGTTCCGAAGCAGACAGAGCCATGGACAATCTCCGATTCAAATGAGACGGACGACAAAAAACGCGGAATCGGCTGCTGAGCCCCAGGACGAGTCCTAAGTCATAATGAGGCCTGCCGTCAGAACGGTCAAGTGTCGGTTGTCACCAGTCCGCGGGCGAGTCAAGATCAACTGCGTTCCGGAGTTCCCTCCGGGACATCAAGGAGCCGCAAAGTCAATGAGCGTCACCGCCAACCGTCGAGTCCCCGAGGCTCGGAACGAGCCCGTCAAGAGCTACGCCCCCGGCAGTCCCGAGCGCGTCGAGTTGAAGGCTCGCCTGAAGTCGATGGCTTCCGAGCGGATCGACATCCCTGTGGTGATCGATGGACAGAAGATCAAGACCGGCAAAACGTTCACCGCGGTCTCTCCCCACAATCACCGCCACGTTCTGGCCGACTGCCATGAAGCGAGCGCCGCCCATGTTCAGGCCGCCATCGACGCCTCCAAGCGCGCGCAACGTGAGTGGTCCGCGTGGCCGTTCGAAGAACGCGCCTCCGTCATCATGCGCGCCGCCGATCTTCTCGTCGGCAAGTACCGCGCCGACATCAACGCCGCCACCATGATCGGTCAATCGAAGACGGTCTACCAGTCCGAGATCGACGCTGCTTGCGAACTCGCCGACTTCTTCCGCTTCAACGTCTCGTTCGCTCAAGAGCTCTTGAGCGAGCAGCCCATCTCCGATCCGGGCATGTGGAACCAGACCGACTATCGGCCGCTTGAAGGCTTCGTCTACGCGATCTCGCCCTTCAACTTCACCGCGATCGGCGG
>JBDTQB010000327.1:0-5185 GCA_039932395.1 Vicinamibacteria bacterium
ACCGCCTGTTCTCTCTCGACCGAACGGCGCGCCCAGGCTCCCCTAGATAGCGAGTTCGCAGCGCTTCTTGGAAATCCTGCGTTCGAAGCTCTGACTGCGGCGTAGTTCTGTCCTGATCCAAGTTGCACATGCCCGTGAGTCGAAGATGACCTCGCTCCGGGCGATCGTCCTGGCCGCGGGAAAGGGAACGCGGATGAAGTCCGCGAGGCCAAAGGTGCTGCACGAGGCGGCTGGACAACCGTTGCTTCAGTACGTGCTTGATCTGTGTCGCGATCTCTCGGCCGAGACGTGCGTCGTGGTCGGTCACGAGGCGGAAAAAGTCCGCGACGCCGCCTCGAATCAGGGCGTGACCTTCGCAACCCAGTCTCCTCAGCTGGGGACGGGGCATGCGGTTCAAGTTGCTCTCCTCGATATGCCGCCCGCGCCCGACATCCCGGTGGTTGTTCTTGCGGGCGATGTGCCGCTGCTGCGCATCGAGACGCTGCGATCGCTTCTCGCTCTTCGTGAGAAGTCTCAAGCAGCGGCGGCTCTGATCTCTTTCCGCATTTCAAACCCTGCGTCCTACGGTCGCATTGTTCGCGACAGCGAGGGTCGGGTCACCCGCATTGTCGAAGCCAAAGACGCGACCGCGGCCGAACGCCTCATCGACGAAGTCAACGCCAGTCTCTACGTCTTCGACGGTGGCCGCCTGAACGAGACCATTTCGAAGCTTCGTTCGGACAACGTACAGGGCGAGTTCTACCTGACCGATGTGATCGGCCTGCTGGCCGCGGCGGGGGAGCGCGTCGAAGCTCTTCTGATCGACGATGCCACCGAAGCGATCGGCGTCAACACCGCGAGCGAACTGGCCGCAGTGGAAAAGGAAATCTACGCACGTCGGGCGGATGCGTTCGTGGCGGAAGGCGTTTCGTTGGAGCGTCCCGACACGATTCTCATCGGCCCGCAGGTGGCGATCGCTCCGGGCGCCCGGGTTCGCGCCTTCTCGATCCTCGAGGGAAGAACTCGAATCGATGCGGGCGCCACGGTCGGGCCCTTTTGTCGAATTGAAGATTCGACCCTTGGCGCGGGCGCGATCATTCTCGATTCGTGCCTCGTGCGTCATTCGGTGGTTGAAGCCGGAGCCTCCGTTGGCCCCTTCGCGCACATTCGCCCTGATTCCGTCATCGGTGAGAACGCGAAGGTTGGAAATTTCGTCGAGCTCAAGAAGACCATTCTGGGGCCGGGTTCAAAGGCGCCACATCTTTCCTATCTTGGCGATGCGACCATTGGGGTCAAGGCCAACATCGGCGCCGGTACGATCACGTGCAATTACGACGGGGTCGTGAAGAGTCCGACCACGATCGAGGACGGCGCCTTCGTCGGCAGCAACTCAACGCTTGTGGCACCCGTCACGATTGGAAAGAACGCGTACGTCGGCGCCGGCAGCGTGATCACCAAAGACGTCCCGTCAGAGGCATTGGGTTTGGGGCGGGGCCGTCAGGAAAACAAGGACGGCTGGGCGCGCCACCGTCCTAAGAAACACTAGCCGCACCTCTTTTCTTCAGGCGACAAACTATGTGCGGAATCGTCGGCTACGTTGGTCCCAGGAACGCAACTCCCATTCTGGTCGATGGATTGAGGCGTCTTGAGTATCGCGGCTACGACTCGGCCGGCGTGGCTGTGATCTCCAATGGTTTGGTCGAGCGACGTCGAGCACCGGGCAAGTTGAGAAACCTCGAAGCCGTGCTGGAGGCCTCTCCGCTTGCGGGCAACGTCGGTCTTGGACATACCCGCTGGGCGACTCACGGCCGCCCAAGCGAGGAAAACGCCCACCCGCACTCGGACAGTTCCGGCAATCTGGTCGTCGTCCACAACGGCATCATCGAGAACTATCTTGAACTCAAAGAGCGGCTCATCGCATCGGGAGTGGTCTTCCAAACGGAAACCGATACCGAAGTCGTGGCGCACCTCGTCGCGTCCTACTACGAGGGGTCCCTCGAGAAGGCGGTCGCGCGTGTCACCGGTGAACTCAGAGGCATTTATTCCCTGGTCTTGATGCACAAGAACGAGCCCCACCGGCTGGTGGCTACGCGCCTCGGTCCGCCGCTCGTGATCGGAATCGGCGAAGGCGAACATTTCTTCGCTTCCGACGTCCAGGCGCTTCTCGCGCACACGCGGCGTTTTGTCTTCGTTCCGGAGCGCACGATCGCGGTCATCGAAGCCGGTGGGATTCGCATCGTGGACGCTCAGGGCAAGGCAGAGCCGTTCAAGGAAGAAACCATCACCTGGGATCCGGTTCAGGCCGAGAAGGGCGGTTTCCGCCACTTCATGCTCAAGGAAATCCACGAACAGCCGCGGGCCGTGCGTGACACGCTTCTCGGCCGCATGAGTCTCGACACCGGGGATGTCCGTCTCGACGAAATCGGCGAAGCCGGAATCAAAGCTCTTGAGACCGCCGAGCGCGTTCAGTTTCTGGCCTGCGGAACCAGCTGGCATGCGGGGCTCATCGGCCAGTTCTTCATGGAGCAACTTGCGGGAGTGCCCGCGAGCACCGACTACGCGAGCGAATTTCGATACCGGGATCCGGTTGTCTCCAAGGGGACGCTGGTCATCGCCATCAGTCAGAGCGGTGAGACCGCTGATACGCTCGCGGCCATGCGGGAGGCGCGGTCGCGTGGAGCGTCGGTCCTCGCCATCACCAACGTCGCGGGGTCGCAGATCACGCGCGAGGCGGACGGTGCGTTGCTGACTCATGCCGGGCCGGAGATTGGCGTGGCATCGACCAAGGCCTTCACCGCGCAACTGGCGGCGATCGCGCTGCTCGCCGTGCATCTGGGCCGGAGCAAGGGTGCATTGTCGGCGGCGGCGGGACGGAACCTTCTCGAGGCCCTCGCTCGCGTGCCCCAGCTCATGGACCATGCTTTGTCCTGCGCAACTCTCGTTGAGGACATGTCGCGCTCATTGTTCAAGGCTTCCGATTTCCTTTTCCTGGGGCGGGGCGTGCAGTATCCAATCGCCCTGGAGGGCGCGCTCAAGCTCAAGGAAATTTCCTACATCCACGCCGAGGGGTATCCGGCGGGCGAGATGAAGCACGGACCCATCGCGCTGATCGACGAGACGCTCCCGGTGGTGGCGCTCATTCCCCGGGGTCGCGGCTACGAGAAGATCCTGTCCAACGTTCAGGAAGTGAAGGCGCGCGGCGGCCGCGTGGTGGCGGTGATCAACGCGGGCGACGAACATGTCCGCAAGATCTTGGGCAAGGAGGATCTGCTTGTTGAAGTGCCGGGCGTGGAAGTCGACGTGCTCGGGGTCAGCGAGATTTTTTCTCCCTTCGTCACCGTGATTCCGCTCCAGCTCCTCGCCTATCACGTGGCGTTGCGGGCAGGGCGCGATGTCGATCAGCCGCGAAACCTCGCGAAGTCCGTTACCGTTGAATAGGCCGTCGCGGCCGTGAGCGGGATCTCCCTCAGCCCCGAACAAATCGCCGCGGTCCACGCCGCCAATGGCCCGGCGCTGATTCTGGCCGGCGCCGGCAGCGGCAAGACGCGTGTCATCACCGAGCGTGTCGCCCACCTGGTTTCCAACCTGGGGGTCGATCCCCGCGAAATCCTGGCGGTGACCTTCACCAACAAGGCCGCGGACGAGATGCGACGTCGCATCGAAGAGCGGCTGGGACCGGGTTCGGGATCCGCCTGGATCATGACGTTTCACGCGCTCTGCGTGCGCATTCTCCGCCGGCACCCGGAAGACGCCGACCTGTCACGCGACTTCGTCATCTACGACGCGGACGAGTCGCTGTCTCTGGTGAAACGGGCGATCGCGGCCATGGGTCTGCCGGACAAGACGTACGCGCCGCGGCGTGTGTTGTCGCTCCTCTCGATGCAGAAGAACGGCCGTCCCTACACGGAAGCGGACGTTCGTGACTATCGGATCGAAGTCCTGAACGAGTTGGCGGCCCGGTACAACGCGGGTCTACGCTCGGCCAAGGCGGTGGACTTCGACGACCTCCTGGCGCTGACCGCGCGGCTTCTGGAAGAAAGCGACGTTCTCGATCGCGATTCCCAACTGGCCTTCCGCTACATCATGGTTGACGAGTACCAGGATACAAACCGCCTGCAGTATCGGATCGTGCGCGCGCTCGCATCCACGCATAAGAACATTACCGTGGTGGGCGACGAAGACCAGTCGATCTATTCGTGGCGGGGCGCCGACATCCGGAACATCCTTGAGTTCGAGCGTGATTTCCCAGGCGCCACAATTCTGCGCCTCGAAGAAAACTATCGATCGACCCAGGCCATTCTCGACGCCGCATCGGGCCTCGTGATCAAGAATGAGAACCGCATCGGCAAGACGCTCAAAGCGATGCGGCCGGGCGGACGACACGTCGAAAGTCTGGTGGCGCGCGACGAGTACGAGGAGGCGCTCAAAATTGCGGTGGATATCCAACGCAATGGTGAAGGGCTGCGCATCGCCTGCCTGTACCGAATGAATGCGCAAAGCCGCGCCCTCGAAGAAGCGCTCGCATCCGCGCGGGTTCGTTACCAGGTGGTTGGCGCCGTCGGTTTTTACGCACGCCGCGAGGTTCGAGACGTGGTCTCGTATCTCCGACTCACGCTGAATCCCGATGACGACTCCGCGTTTCGCCGGGTCGTGAATGTTCCGCCGAGAGGCGTCGGCGAGCAGACCCTCAGCGTCATCACCAGTCAGGCTCAGAGAAAGGGTTCGTCGATGTGGGCGGCGCTCCAAGACGTTCTCTCGTCCGACGCCCTGCCTTCAAGGACGCGGGGGGCGCTCAGTCGGTTCGTGGAACTGGTGACGGAACTCCAACGTCTGCAAACATCGCTTGGGCCCGGCCAGCTCGTCGACGCGGTGATCGAGACGTCGGGCTATGAGGAGTTGATCGATCAGGAGCCGTCGCCGGTGCGTGAAGACCGGACGCAGAACTTAAAGGAACTGCGCATGGCCGCGACCGATTTCGAGGAGCGTGAAGGTCTCGGCCTGCGGGAGTTCCTGGATCGAACGTTCCTCCTGGCGGACGCCGATTCCATTCGCGACGATGCGCCGGTCCTCCTCATGACCCTGCACGCTGCGAAGGGTCTGGAGTTCGATACGGTGTTCCTCGTTGGAATGGAAGAGGGCCTGATTCCACATATGCGCGCGGTGCAAGATCCCGGTCAGATGGAGGAAGAGCGGCGCCTTTGCTACG
>JBDTQB010000328.1:0-5178 GCA_039932395.1 Vicinamibacteria bacterium
CCATGCTCCACGCGTAGAACGCGGTCAGCGCGGCGCTTGCCAGCAAAGCAAGACTGTTCACGATCATCGATTGCCGCGCCCGGCGTCTTTGTGTCCTCAGGAGTGTGGCCCGCTCGTGGTCGGCAGGAAGAGTCACCGCCGCAGGCCTCAGTTCGGGAGAAACGTCGCGAAGGCGAACTTCGAGTTCGCGATTCTGCTTGAGAAAGCCCTCGACCAGCGCGCGCGTATCGGCGCTTGCTTCCCCCGACACGTAGAGAGGCCACAGGTCTACAACGATGTCTTTGGTTGCTTGGTTCATGATCATCTCCTTGGGTCTCGGAGTTCGGCGATACGCAGTCGAGCTCGATGAATCTTCACTTTTACGGCGGCGAGCGAGATTCCGAGTGTGGTCGCGATTTCCTCGTATGAGAGACCGTCCTGGGCGCGCATCAGAAGCGCCGCGCGGTCGATCTCCGGAATCTGCTGAAGGGCGAGGAGCACCTTCGCCAGGGCCTGTCGGTCCTGTGCTTCGACGTCCGGACCCGGTGCAGGATCCGGAAGCAGTTCTGGAAGCTCGGCATAGCGCGCAGTGCGCCGATGGCCGTCATTGTGAAGATTGCGAGCGATGGTGAAGAGGTAAGCCTTCACACTCGCCGCCCGCAACGTGTCGCGGACCGTCCACACCCGAACGAACGTTTCGGAGGCGATGTCTTCGGCGTGGGCCGGGCTTCCAGAGAGGTACAGCGCGAACCGGTAAACGTCCCCGGCGTAGCGTTGATACAGATCCTCGAAGTCAGTCATTCAGAGTGCTCGAGGAAGATACGGCTGACCGCCCCGAAAGTTACAGGGAGGTCATGCCTTCGCGCCAGCCGCCGCGAAGAGCTTGATGAGACCGTCTACAGCCGCACGTACTCGTACTCAAAGGGAAGACCCTTGATTCCGGTCTTAGGCTTGCCGATCCAGTTCGCAATCTTGCCGGGCTCGGTGACCGGCTGCATCAGGGAACGCACGTAGTCGCGGTCGGCGTCGCTCGGGATCCACTTGTCCTTGAGCTTGTCGTACTCGGCGGCCGACAAGAGACGGCCGTCGGGCGAGAACGGCATGTTCGCGTAGAGACCGATCTTGCGATGAAAGCGCTTCGATGGAAGCGCAAAGCGGAACGAAATTTCGGCTTCGGCCAGACGTTTGTTCCAGCGATCGACGCCGCGCTGGCAGTCGTCGGCGTACTCGTCACGAAGAACCTCGTTCATCGCGTTGCGCAGAGGAACATCGTCCTCGACCACCGCGCCGTCCTTCATCACGCTCATGCGGTAGGTGCTGCCGATCGCCTTGTGGTCTTCGTACGAACTCTCCTTGGCACGGCCCTTGAGCCCGGCCGCGAAGTACGACGCGGCGTTGCTCGACACTTCACTGCCGAACAAGTCGAGCGACAGCGTGTACCAGAGATTCAGGTACTTCTGAACGATCTCGAGAGTGAGGCCGCCTTGCGCGCGCGCGTCACCGTTGGGATCCTGCTTCATCAGTTCCGCGGTGCGCGCAACGATGCGCTCAACGCCACTCTCGCCGACGAACATGTGATGCGCTTCTTCGGTCAGCATGAAGCGGGTGGTACGGGAGAGCGGGTCGAAGCCTGATTCAGCCAACGCCAGGAGCTGATACTTGCCGTCGCGGTCGGTGAACATCGTGAACATGAAGAAGTCGAGCCAGTTGTCGATGGGTGCGTTGAACGCGCCCAGGATGCGGGGCTTGTCGACGTTGCCGCTGCGGCGCTGAAGCAGCTCTTCCGCTTCCTCGCGACCATCGCGGCCGAAGTAGCTGTGAAGCAGATAGACCATCGCCCACAAATGACGGCCCTCCTCGACGTTGACCTGGAAGAGATTGCGCAGGTCATAGAGCGAAGGTGCGGTGAGCCCGAGCAGACGCTGCTGCTCGACGCTTGCGGGTTCGGTGTCGCCCTGAGTCACGATGAGACGACGCAGCGTATTGCGATGTTCGCCCGGAACGACATCCCAGATCGGCGCGCCGATATTGTCGCCGAAACCGATGGTGCGGTCCTTGACGGGATCGGCGAGGAAGATGCCCCAGCGATAGTCGGGCATCTGCACGTAGTCGAAGTTCGCCCAGCCGTCGGCGTCCACGCTGATCGCGGTGCGCAGCCAAACATCCTTTTCCATGAAGCCCGACGGCCCCATGTCCTTCCACCACGAGATGTAGTTCGGCTGCCACGCTTCGAGAGCGCGCTGAAGCTTCTTGTCGCTGCCAAGGGCGACGTTGTTGGGGATCTTGGCTTCGAGGTCGATGTTGCTCATGGTTTATTTGTCCCGGTAGGTGAGGGGCGCCTTCTGGTCGGCGGGGATGCGCGATTTGTATTCAAAGCCGTTGCCTCGCTTGTCGAAACTGTCGCGCGCGGCCTTGACCAGGGAAGGGTCGGTGAAGAGATCCATGGCGGAGAGCGCCATGGTTTTGGCCGCGACCATCATGCCTTTGCGGCCGATCGAGCCGCCGGCGCATGCTGCTGACTGCCAGCTGTGCCCAGGAGTCCCGGGCACGAACGTGGCGGTGGAGAGCGCGGCGGTGGGAATCTGCCAGCTCACATCGCCCACGTCGGTCGAGGCGGACGACACCTCGGCGCGCGGAGCTTGCACCTGTGATTCGCTTCCGATGGGCAGAGGATCTTCGGAGGCGGTGAACGAGGTCGCGAGCTTGGTCGCGAAGGCTGCCTCATCCGCGGTGTAGGTCACGCCACCCACGCGACGCAGATTCTTGTCGGTCAGCGCGGCCAGCGCGTCGTTGGGCAGAGTGTTGTAGACGCTGTTGATGAGTTCCATCTCCATCTTCGTCTCGGTGGCGAGGGCCTGACCCTGCGCGATCTTCACGATGCGCTCCCAGACGTTGTCGAGAATCGGCATGCTGGAGTGGCGCGCGTAGACGTACAGCTCTGCGAGTGCGGGAACGACGTTGGGCGCATCGCCGCCTTTGGTGATGACGTAGTGCATCCGCGTCTCCTGAGGGACGTGTTCGCGCAGGAACTCGATGCCCATGCCGGTCAGCATCACCGCGTCGAGCGCCGAGCGACCCTTGTCGGGTGCGGCCGCTGCGTGAGCGGCCTGGCCGCGGAAACGAAACTTCGCCGACGTGTTGGCGAGAGTGGTGCCGATGCCCGCTTGATTGCGGTCGCTCGGATGCCACGACAGCATCACGTCGACATCCTTCATCAAGCCTTCGCGGGCGATGTAGATCTTTCCGCCACCACCTTCTTCCGCGGGGGTGCCGTAGAGGCGGATCGTGCCGGGTAGCTTGCGCGCGACGAGTTCGTCCTTCACCGCGATCGCTGCTGCGACGGAACCCGTGCCCAGGAGATTGTGACCGCAGCCGTGGCCTGGATCGCCTTCCACCCGCGCCTTCTTCTCCGGCGAATCGATCTGAGACAGGCCGGGAAGGGCATCGTACTCAGCCATGATGCCGATCACGGGCTTGCCGCTACCGAAGGTCGCGATGAAGGCGGTTGGAATTCCGGCGACGCCTTCTTGAACTTCGAAGCCCGCCGCCTTCAGTTCGGCCACGTGGGCCGAAGCACTCTTGGTCTCTTTGTAGCCGACCTCCGAGTATTCCCAGATTTGGCGGGAGAGGTCGCCATAGTGTGTCGCCTGAGCGTCGAGGGCCGCGATCAGTTTGGCGCGGTCGGATTCTTTGAACGCGGGCGTTGGCGTGGGAGTCGCGGCGGCGGTGGCGGCCAGTGTTGCGGCAAAGAGCAGGGGAGTGATCAGTGGGGTCATTTGTTTCGCGATTCGCGAACGGACCTTCGCGCTAGGCCCCGGCTTTCGCCGGGGTGACGTGGGTGACCAATAGGCCGATAGTTGGGCCGGGTGAACAAGAGGCCGATAGTTGGGCGGTGGAGCATTGCGTTCGCACCCAGGAGAACTTTGCTGTCGTCACCCCGGCGAACGCCGGGGCCTAGCGCGAAACCCTGTTTGAGGACCGCGAAATCAATGCCGCTCCCCGCGGTCGCAGAACTCACTACGTTCTTACCCACGAGAACTTGGCTCGTTCTGGTTTGCCGTAGAGCGTGAGGGCGCCGTGTTCACCGACCGCATTGGGGCGCTGGAAGATCCAGTTTTGCCAGGCCGACAGACGACCGAAGATCTTCGTCTCCATTGTTTCGGGGCCGGCGAAGCGCAGGTTGGCCTCCATGCCGGTGAGGGCGTCGGGCGAAATGCTCGACCGTTCCTCGAAGGCGAGACGCACTTCGTCTTCCCAGTCGATCTCGTCGGGGGTGAACGTCACGAGGCCCGCTTTCATCGCATCGCTCGCGTCGAAGGCACGGCCGGTCTCGACATTCGCCTTGTCCGGTGCGCCAAGGAAACGGGTTTGAAGACGCGTGAGCCCATTCGGCATGGGGAGAGGCCCGAGGTTCATCGCGGTGAAGGTAATCGCGGGACCGTCGTCATCGGCCTCGAGCATGTAGGAACGATCGGCCGCGAAGGCGAGTTCGGCCAGAGTTCCCGCGAAGCACGAGTCCTTGCCGATGACCGCGAGCAGCGAGCGCGCCATCAGGTCGAGGCGCTTGAAGACGCGCTTCAGCTTCAACACAATCTCTTGCGCGAACCAATCTGTCTTCGCGAACTCCAGAAGCGCCGCGTCATGGGCCAGCACGGCCGCGGAATCGCCGAGGGTCTTGAGCGCTATCACGCCGATCTCCGGCTGATTGAAGCGCAAGTCGAGCAACGCCATGTCCAGCTCACGCGCCATCTGTAGATGCCAGTTGGAAGCGCCTTCCTTGCGGAGTGCATCGGCTGACGCAGGGGCGGCGGTCGTCGGCCCCTTCACGGTGAGGGTCGCGACCCGCAGCGGTGCGTCGATCTCAACGCTGACGAAATCCCCTGGAATCTTCACGGAAGGAAGTTTCACGGAAGCACCCTCGCGTTTCGTGGCCTTCAACGCGATCGCTTCAGCGCGTTCCTTCAGAGCGCCTTCAAACTTGGACAACGGAATCGCCTGATCGACCAGATTCCACTGCACCGCGCGCTTGCCCTTCACGCCTTCGCCGAGGCTGGAGAACACGTCGGCCAGGTCACGACGAACCTTGCGCTTATCGACGACACGAGTGAGTCCGCCGGTGCCGGGCAGAACCGCGAGCAGCGGAACCTCGGGGAGGGAAACCGCGGAAGAAGAATCGTCGACCAAAAGGATCTCATCGCA